>NZ_QKTK01000015.1:0-82108 GCF_003234475.1 Curtobacterium sp. MCBD17_008
GACGTGAGCGGCAGGTCGTGCGACCGCGTCTGCCGCGGTCGCACGACCTGCCGCTCACGTCCGCCGTGGTTCCGCGATCGCGGGGTCTCGACGCGCGAGATGCGCGAATTCCGGAACCTGGGGGGGGGGAGGGGGGACGGCTCAGACGGACGCGCGCCAGTCCTCGTCGTCCTCGTCCTCGTCCTCGCCGTCGAGCGGCAGCGCGATCGACGACGTCGGCGGGTTGATGAGCGTCCGCTCGTCCCGCCGGTGCCGCAGCACGTCGTTGATGTAGGCGGTCGTGGCCTCGGGGAGCGACACCGAGCGCTCCTCCTGCTGCGACATGAACCAGCGGTGCTCGAGCAACTCGTGGAACACCTCGGCCGGTTCGAGCCGGCCGCGCAGGTCCCGCGGGATCGCCCGCACGACGGGCTCGAACACCCGCGAGACCCACTCGTGCGCGACCATCTCCTCGTCGAGCTCCTCGCGGCCGTTGCGGGCACGGTACGCGTCCAGGTCGTTGAGCAGTCGTCGGGCCTGGTTCTCCTCGGCGTCGAGGCCGGTCAGACGCAGCAGACGGCGCTGGTGGTGTCCGGCGTCGACGACCTTCGGCTGGATGCGGACCTGTGCGCCGGACTCCGCGGTGCGGATCGACAGCTCCTCGATGTCGAAGCCGAGCGCGTTGAGCCGCTCCACGCGGTCGTTGATGCGCCAGCGCTCCGCCGCGTCGAACTGCTCGGTACCGGTGAGTTCCGTCCAGAGGGTCCGGTACTGCGCCACGATGCGGTTCGACACGTCCACGGGGTCGGCGTTCTCGTCCAGACGTCCACCGGCCTCCAGGTCGAGGAGCTCGCCGGCGATGTTCACGCGGGCGACCTCGAGGTCGTTCTCCCGCTGCCCGTTCGACAGCCCGCCCGGGTAGAGCTTCCCGGTCTCGGCGTCCACCAGGTACGCGGCGAACGAGCCGGCGTCGCGGCGGAACAGCGTGTTCGACAGCGAGACGTCGCCCCAGTAGAAGCCGATGACGTGCAGCCGGACGAGCAGGAGCGCCAGGGCGTCCACCAGGCGGGTGGCCGTGTCCGGGCGCAGCGTCTGCGAGTACAGCGCCCGGTAGGGCAGCGAGAAGCGCAGGTGCCGGGTGACGAGGACGGGCTGGAGCTCCTCGCCCTCGCGGCCGACGCGGTTCGTGATGACCGCGACGGGGTCCACGCACGGCACGTCCATGCGCTGCAGGGTCCGGAGCATGTCGTACTCGGAGCGCGCGAGTTCGGCGCTCGTCTCCTTGACCGCGACGACGTAGCCGCTGAGGTGCACGAACCGCACCAGGTGCCGCGAGATGCCCTTCGGCAGCGCGACGATCGTCTCGTCGGGCCAGGCCTCGAGCGGCAGGTCCCAGGGAAGGTCGAGCAGGCCGGGGTCGACGGTGGCGGCGGTGATGGTCATGGAGTCGGGCACGACGGGTCCTCAGGTGCTCGGCGGTGGGTCTGGAGGACGGGAGGCTCGGTGCGGGCCCGCACCGAGCCTCCCGTCCCGCAGGTGGGAACGACGGGAGCCCGCCAGGCGCCGAGGACGGCGGATGACGGGCTCCCGGGGGTGGTGATCAGGCGCTGACGACGGCCTTGTCGTCGAGGCGCTCGCCCGACTCAGCGTCGAACACGTGCACGTGACCCTGCTTCGGGCTCACGACGATCGTGTCACCGATCGAGGGGTGGTTGCGACCGTCGACGCGCGTGACGATGTCGGTGCGCGTGCCGTTCACGTCGGCGTGGCCGTAGAGGTAGCCGTCCGCGCCGAGCTCCTCGACGACGTCGACCGTGACGGGCAGGCCCTCGCCGGACTGGGACACGATGATGTCCTCGGGGCGGACGCCCACCGTGACGGCACCCGAGCGGGCGTTCGACAGGGTGTCGCGGTCGATCGGGTGGTTGAGCGACCCGAAGCTGATGCCGCCTTCGAGCACCGACGCCGGCAGGAGGTTCATGGCCGGCGAGCCGATGAAGCCGGCGACGAACACGTTGTTCGGCTTCTCGTAGAGGTCGCGCGGGGTGCCGACCTGCTGCAGGATGCCGTCCTTGAGCACCGCGATGCGGTCGCCCATCGTCAGCGCCTCGGTCTGGTCGTGCGTGACGTAGACCGTGGTGACGCCGAGACGACGCTGCAGCGACGCGATCTGGGTACGGGTCTGGACGCGGAGCTTGGCGTCGAGGTTCGACAGCGGCTCGTCCATGAGGAACACCTGCGGCTGACGGACGATCGCACGGCCCATCGCGACGCGCTGACGCTGACCACCGGAGAGCGCCTTCGGCTTGCGACCGAGGTACTGCTCGAGGTCGAGGAGCTTGGCGGCCTCCTGCACGCGGGTGGCGCGCTCCTCCTTGCCGACGCCGGCGATCTTGAGCGCGAAGCCCATGTTCTCGGCGACGGTCATGTGCGGGTACAGCGCGTAGTTCTGGAACACCATTGCGATGTCGCGGTCCTTCGGCGGGACGTCGGTGACGTCACGGTCGCCGATGCGGATGGCGCCGGAGTTGACCTCTTCGAGGCCGGCGAGCATGCGCAGGGACGTGGACTTGCCACAGCCCGACGGGCCGACGAGGACGAGGAACTCGCCGTCGGCGACGTCCAGGTCGAGTGAGTCCACCGCGGGGCGGTTGCCCCCGGGGTAGAGACGGGTTGCCTTGTCATAGGTGACGGACGCCATGAGCGTTCGGTCCTCTCCACCGGCAGGTACGTGCCGGACGATCCGTGGTGAAGCGGCGGCCCAGTCGGGCCCCGGACGGTCGCCGTCGACCGTCACGCCTCATACAACACGAGTTCTCCGGCTGGCGCCAGTGCGGGGGGCACGCGGGCTCCGGGCGTCGTCGGCTGGTTGGCTGGTTCCCATCGGCCGCCACTACAATCGCCGGGTCCGTCCGCCGACCGGGGGGAGGCCGGCGGACACCGACCAGGAGGACGACCGCACGATGACCAACCGCCCCGAAGGCGACGCCCGCGCCGAGCGCAACGCGCGTCGTGCCGCCGCGCGCGAGCGAGCTCAGCGAACCCGTACCCAGCAGAAGCGACGCCAGCGGGGTGTCCGCATCGGGCTCCAGGTCGGACTGGGCGTCGTGCTGATCGCCGCCGCCACCATCGTCACGCTGGTGCTCGTGAACTCCTCGCGTCCGGCCGGCCCCGGGCCGGACACCATGGCCGACGGCGGGATCACGATCGGCGCCGGGCTGAAGGCCGTCGAGCCCGGTGCCGCGTCCACGCCGTCGCCGAGCTCGACCGCCTCGGCCGAACAGGTCCGGATCACCCTCTACGTGGACTACCTCTGCCCGATCTGCGGCTCCTTCGAGCAGACGAACAGCGAGTACATCGAGGGGCTCGTCGACTCCGGTGCCGCGACCCTCGACGTGCACCCCGTCGCGATCCTGACGAACCGTTCCCAAGGCACGAAGTACTCCCTCCGTGCCGCGAACGCCGCGGCCTGCGTCGCGCAGGAGTCCCCGGACTCGTTCTTCGCCGTGAACCG
The DNA here is from genome assembly GCF_003234475.1 of Curtobacterium sp. MCBD17_008. Lineage (NCBI taxonomy): Bacteria > Bacillati > Actinomycetota > Actinomycetes > Micrococcales > Microbacteriaceae > Curtobacterium > Curtobacterium sp. MCBD17_008. The sequence goes on from NZ_QKTK01000015.1 coordinate 3,494, forward strand.
CGCACTGTTCGCCGCGCAGCCGGAGGAGGGCACGCCGGGCCTCACCGACGAGCAGCTCGCCGACGTCGTCACGACCGTGCCCGGTGTGCGCAAGGGCTCGACGATCGAGCAGTGCATCGAGGACCAGCGGTACGGCAAGTGGGTCGACGAGCGCACCACCGCCGTGACGGGCGGGGACATCCCCGGCTCGGAGCTCACGACCTTCCCGGGGACCCCGCTCGTGCTCGTCAACGGCCAGCAGTACCCGTACTCCACCGCCTCGACGAACGACGAGTTCCGGACCTTCGTCGTCAGCGCCGCGGGCAGCACCGAGACGACCCCCACGCCGACCCCGAGCGCGACCCCCACCGCGTCCGCGGCGCCGTCCGGGTCCGCGTCGCCGACCGCCGGCTGACACCGCACACGAGCTGACCAGCACGACCGACCACGTGTCGGACGCGCACGACGGCCGGGACGCCTCCACGAGGCATCCCGGCCGTCGCCGTTCAGAGGGCCGACGCGGGCACGGTGAGCGTGTCGCAGCTCGTCGCACCCCGTTCGTAGCCACGCTCGAACCAGTCCTGACGCTGCTCGCTCGTGCCGTGCGTGAACGAGTCGGGGTCGACCCGGCCGGTGGCGCGCTCCTGGATGCTGTCGTCGCCGACCGCGCTCGCCGCCGACAGCGCGTCCGCGACCTGGGCGCGGGTGACGGGCTCGAAGAACGTCTCCCCGTTCGCCGACTCCGTGGTCGCCGCGTCACCGACCCAGGCGCCGGCGTAGCAGTCCGCCTGGAGCTCGACGCGGACGCTGTCCGACGCGGCCCCGCTGCCGCTGCGGTCGGTCTCGGCGAAGGTGCCCTCGAGCTGCTGGACGTGGTGGCCCCACTCGTGCGCGACCACGTACATCTCGGCGAGCGGTCCGCCGGACGCCCCGTACGTGGAGCGGAGCTCGTCGTAGAAGTCCGTGTCGACGTAGAGGGCACGGTCGGGCGGACAGTAGAACGGCCCCGTCGACGCCGAGGCCGTCCCGCACCCGGTGTCGGTCGACCCGGTGAACAGGAAGAACTCCGGCGTCGAGTAGCTGACCCCGAGCTGCTCGGCCTCGGCGGACCAGTACGCGTCGAGGGACTCCGCAGCGCCCTCCATGCGGCAGTCGATGCTCGCGTTCGCGTCGCGACCGGTGCGGCACTCGGCGACCGGCGAGGCCTCCGCGCCGCCCTGCTGGATGGTCGTCAGTCCGCCGCCACCGCCGACGACGCCGCTGAGGTCGACCCCGGTGAACTGTGCGATGAGGAACACCACGATCACGGTGCCGATGGACCCGCCACCGATCGCCACACCACGACCGGGGCCGCGTCGCTTGACCTTGCCGCCACTGAGCTGCGAGTCGTCGTTGAACGTCATGGCGTCGAACCTACGGACGTGCAGCGGGGGACGTGTGCACCGGCGCGACCGTCGGGCGTGGCGCGAGTAGACCGGGGGCATGCCGATCCTCGACGAGACCCACCCCCTGTTCCTGCTCGCGATGGACCAACGGTCCTCGCTCCTCGAGCACACCTACGACGAGGACTCCGGAGAGCCCGCGGACGAGGCCGAGGCCCAGCGCGTCCGTGCCGGCAAGCAGCTCGTCTACCGTGGCCTGCTCACCGCCCTCGCCGCCGGTGCAGCGCGCGAGCACACGGGTGTCCTCGTCGACGAGCGGTACGGCGCCGACGTGGCCCGGCTCGTCAAGGAGGCCGGGTTGCAGCTCGCGATGCCGGTCGAGCGGTCCGGCCGCGAGTGGTTCGAGCTCGAGTACGGCGACGACTGGGTCGCCCACGTCGACGCGTTCGACCCGGACTGGGTGAAGGTGCTCGTGCGGGACAACCCGGCGTTCGACGCCGAGCACCGCGCGCAGCAGGCCGCCGCGCTCGCCGACGTCGCGGCGACCCTGCACGACGCGGGCCGTCCGTTCCTCGTGGAACTGCTCGTCCCGGCGACCGACGAGCAGCGCGACGCGGTGGAGGACTACGACCGCGACCTCCGCCCGGACCTCGTCGTGCAGGTCCTCGAGTACCTGCAGGACCACGGCGTCGAAGCCGACGTGTGGAAGCTCGAGGGGCTCGACCGCACCGAGGACGCCGAGCGCGTCGTCGCCGCCGCCCGCCGCGGTGGTCGGGACGCCGTCCGGTGCATCGTCCTCGGGCGGGACGCCCCCGAGGAGCAGCTCGACCACTGGCTGCGCACCGCGGCGCCGGTCGACGGGTTCGTCGGCTTCGCGATCGGACGGAGCAACTGGGAGGAGGCGCTCGAGGACGTCGTCCGCGAGCACCTCGACACCGAGGCCGCCGAACGGCTCATCGCGGCCAACTACCGCCACTTCGTCGACACCTGGCTCGAGGCCCGCAGAGGGATCGAGCACGGTGTGGACGCGGGCGCCGTCTGAGCTGACCGGACCCGGCCGGTCGACGCGGGTCAGGTGCGGACCAGCGGCTCCACGGACGCCAGGTCCGCGCCGATCCCGACGTCCACCAGTTCGATGCGCCCGGCGAGCGTCGCCGCCGGACCGCGGAGGAGCCCGGCCTTCACCCCGCCGAACGTCACGGTGACGTCGGCGTGCAGCACGTGGTCGTCCGCGATGCCGCCGGTGTCCACGTCGATGCCACTCGGCACGTCGACGGCCACGACGAACGGGGCCCGCTGTTCGCGGGCGAGCTCCCGGAGCGCCGCGACGACGTCGCGGCCGGGGGAGCGGAGCGGCCCTCCGCCGCCGATCCCCAGGATCCCGTCGAGCACCAGGTCGGCCTCGAGCGCCGCCTCCCGCGCGACCGACGCGAGCCGTTCCCCCGCCGAGGGCGTCGCCGCACGCAGGATGTCGGCGGCCCCCGCCGCCGAGGGCACCGGGCCGCCGTCCGCGGGGTCGTCCAGGAGGCGCGCCCCGGCCTCCCGGGCTGCGGCCAGGCCCGCCTCGTGGACACGGGAGCCGACGCGGAGGACCGTCACGTGCCTCCCGGCCGCCGCCAGCCGCGCAGCGGCGAACAGCGCGTCACCGCCGTTGTCACCGCTGCCGACCAGGACGAGGACGGAGCCGGGGCCGTCCCCCGGGCGGATCGCGGAGTCGTCGAGCAGGTCCGCGACGATCGCGGCGAGCCCGTCCGCGGCCCGCTGCATGAGCGGCTCACCCGCCTCGAGGTGGGGGCGTTCCGCCGCTCGGATCTGGTCGCCGCCGTAGCCGTCCATACCGGCCACTGTGGCCCCACTACCCTGGACGGGCCATGTCACTCGTCCCCGAAGCGCCCCGCCCCCGCGTCGTGATGTCCCCGGACGGTCTGCCGCTCGCCACCTACGACTTCGGCGATCCCGACGCGCCCGCGGTCCTCGCCGTGCACGGCTTCGCGTCCGGGGCCGTCCTCAACTGGCACGCCTCGGGCTGGACCCGCGACCTCGTCCGCGCCGGCCACCGCGTCGTGGCGTTCGACCAGCGCGGGCACGGCGCCAGCGGGAAGCCGCACGAGCCGCACAGCTACTCCATGGACCTGCTCGTCGACGACGTCACGGCGGTGGTGGACACCTACCTGCTCGACGACGTCGCGTTCCTGGGCTACTCCCTCGGTGCTCGGGTCGGGTGGCACGCCGCCGAGCGGATGTCGGACCGGATCTCGCGCGCGGTGCTCGGCGGGATCCCGGACGCGGACCCGATGCGGCGCGTCCGCGTCGACCAGGCGTGGGCGTTCATCACCGACGGCACCCCGGTCGAGGACCGCGTGACGAACGGGTACCTCACGATGGCGGCGAACGTCGAGGGCAACGACCTCCGCGCGCTGGTCGCGATGGTGGAGGGGATGCGCGACAGCGTCGAGCCGACGCCGGCGAACGCGCCGACGCAGCCGCTGCTGCTGGCCGCCGGCAGCGAGGACGGGATCAAGGACAGCGCGCTCCGGCTCGCCGAGACAGCGCCGCACGCGACCTTCGTCGAGATCCCGGGGCGGAACCACTTCAATGCCCCCACGTCGCGGCACTTCCGGGAGGCGGCGATCGCGTTCCTGGGGCAGGGGCGGTAGCGGGGCGCTCGCGTCTGCAGACCGTTGACCGGTACTCGTGGACCCTCCCGCCGTCGAGGGGGCGCGGCGTAGCGTCCGCCGCATGGACTACAGACTCCTCGGCAACAGCGGGACAGTGGTGTCGTCGCTGACCCTCGGCACCATGACGTTCGGCAGCGAAGCCGACGAACCGACCTCCCACGCCATCATCGACGCCTTCGTCGCGGGCGGTGGCACGTTCATCGACACCGCCGACGTGTACTCGGGCAACGAGTCCGAGCGCATCATCGGACGGTGGCTCCGCGACCACCCCACCGACGCGCAGCAGGTGGTGCTCACCACGAAGGGCCGCTTCCCGCAGGGCGACGGCCCGAACGACCTCGGCCTCTCGCGCCGCCACCTCCGCGTGGCCCTCGACGCGTCGCTGGAGCGGCTCGGCGTCGACCACATCGACCTCTACCAGATGCACGCGTGGGACGCCCTCACCCCGATCGAGGAGACCCTGCGCTTCCTCGACGACGCCGTGTCGGCAGGCAAGATCGGCTCCTACGGGTTCTCGAACTACCTCGGCTACCAGGTCACGAAGGCGGTCTACGAGGCCCGCCTGCACAACTGGGCACCCCCGGTCACGCTCCAGCCGCAGTACAACCTGCTCGTCCGCGACATCGAGCACGAGGTCGTGCCTGCCTGCCTCGACGCCGGGATCGGGCTGCTCCCGTGGTCCCCGCTCGCCGGTGGCTGGCTCTCCGGCAAGTACCAGCGCGACGAGGCCCCGACCGGGTCGACCCGACTCGGTGAGGACCCGAAGCGCGGCATGGAGGCGTGGGAGGCCCGCAACGCCGACGAGCGCACGTGGAAGGTGCTCGACGCGGTGTCCGCCGTCGCGGACGCGCACGGCGCCTCGCGCTCCCAGGTCGCCCTGGCCTGGCTCCTCGCCCGGCCGGCGGTGACGAGCGTCATCCTCGGCGCACGGACCGTCGAGCAGCTGCAGGACAACCTCGGCGCCGCGGACCTCGTGCTCGACCAGGCCGAGCTGCAGACGCTCACCGAGGCGAGCGCTCCCCGCATCGACGACTACCCGTACGGCACGGCCGGCGTCGCACAGCGCGAGCGGAAGATCACCGGCGGTCGCTGACGGCGCCACGCGGTCGCCGGGGGTCCGTCACCCCGACGGGCCCCCGGTGGCGCGTGGTGGGCGGGCGCTCGGAGGCCCCGCCGCGCCGGGCCTCGGCTGCATCGGTGGGAGACGCTCGCCGCCTGCGTAGGATCTCGGGGTGCCCAGTCGCCGAGCCCCCTGGTCCCCGGACCGCCGGTCGGTCGACGACCCCGACGCGGCACGAGCGCTGACCGACGATCGCGCCACGGACGGTCCGGTCCAGCACCGCGGAGCGCCGCACCACGCAGCGCAGCACCGCGGACCACTGGCTCGGCGAGCGCTCGACCGCGGCGTGCTCGACCGGGCGTGGCTGCGCGTCACGGCCCTCGTGCTGCTCGCGGTCGCGGCCGCCTACCAGTGCTTCTGGCGCATCGGCGCCGGCAACATCGGTGGGGACGAGGCCACCTACGTCAAGGCCGGCCTCGCGTACGTGCACGGGGCGTTCGACCAGAACCGTGAGCACCCACCGACCGCCAAGTACCTGTTCGGCCTCGCGCAGCTGGTCGGTGGGCCCGGTGCCGTCGCACCCCGGGTCCTGGTCGCGTCGCTCGTCGTCCTCGGTGCGGCGGTCATGTTCGTCTGGCTGCGCGCGGAGGTCGGCTTCTGGTCCGGGTTCGCGGCCGCCGCACTCTGGACCATCACCCCTCGCGGCGGTGCCGGTGCCCGCCTGGACCGGGTGGCGCTGCTCGACCCGGTGATGGTGTTCTTCGCCCTGGCGGCACTCTTCGCGATCTGGGTGTGGATCCGTACCGACCGTTGGTGGTGGGTGCCCGTCTCGGCGGTGCTCATGGCGGCGTCGGTCACGTCGAAGGCGTCGACCCTCGTGCTGCTGCCGGTCCTCGTCCTTTCCCCGGTGTTGTTCGGCCGGTGGCGTGCGCTCGTCGTCGGCGGAGCGGTGTGGGCGGCCACGTTCGTCGTCGCCGTCGTCGCGCTCTACGCCCCCATGGGGATGCGCTCCGCGGTGCAGTACATGCTCACCTTCCAGTCCGGACAGAACGAGCACGGACACCTCATCTCGATCGCCGGCCACACGTACCAGTTCGCTCCGTGGTGGGCGAACTGGTGGTTCCTGCTCCGCGGGGTCGGCACGCCCGTGGTGGTGGTGCTCGCCGTCGCCGTGCTGCTCGCGGTGGTCGTGCGTCCGGGCAGGCTCGTGGTGTTCCTCCTCGCGCCGCTCGTGCTGCTCGTGGCGTTCTACTCGCTCGCCGCCGAGATCGCGCTGCCGACCTACTACGCGGCGTGGATGCCGTTCGTCGTGATGCTCGCCGCCGTGGGGCTCGGGCAGCTCGGCCGCGTGCGGCCGCGGTGGGTGACGAGCAGCGTCGCCGTCGTGCTCGTCGTGGTGGCACTCGTCGGGAGCATCCCGACCGCGCGGACGATCTGGGAGGCACGTGCCACCGGCGTCGCCCGGCTGCTCCCGCTCCTGCGGCACGAGGGCATCCGGGACGGTCAGGTCTTCTTCGGCGCGATCACCCCGAGCGACTACGACCAGTACGTCGGGGACCGCGGGGTCCGGGACGTGGTCGATGCACCGTTCGTCGCGATCGTGGTCGGCCGGGACCGTCGCTTCCCGCTGCCGCCGGAGGTGCAAGAACTGCTGACGTCCGAGCGGTCGTCGTTCGAGCGGGTGCGACTCGACCGCATCGTGGCGTGGATCCCGGACGGGGAGATCGTCCGGACGTCCGACGGCGGGCTGACCGTGCGGCGCTGACCGTCGGGCGCCCCGGTGCGGGTGTCCGTGAGCGACGGATCCACCTTCGGCTGCACGGGAAGCCGTGATCTGGGGCCGGCAGCGGGACTTGAACCCGCAACCCCCGTATTACAAGTACGGTGCGCTACCAATTGCGCCATGCCGGCTGACCCGCCCATCGTACCGGGCGGACACGACGACGGCGCCCGGGCCGCAGCCCGAGCGCCGTCACACTCGCCTACTCCTGCGCCGAGAAGTTGAGCGAGATCGAGTTCATGCAGTAGCGGTCGCCCGTGGGCGTCCCGAAGCCGTCCGGGAACACGTGGCCGAGGTGGCCGCCGCAGTTCGCGCAGCGGACCTCGGTGCGGGCCATGCCGAGCGAGTTGTCCTCGATGAGCTGCACCGCGTCGGGATCGACCGACTCGTAGAACGACGGCCAGCCGCAGCCGGAGTCGAACTTCGTGCCGCTCTTGAACAGCTCCGCACCACACGCCGCACACGTGTAGACGCCGGCACGCTCCTCGTCGAGGAGTTCACCGGTCCACGGGCGCTCCGTCCCGGCCTGGCGCAGCACGGCGTACTGGTCAGGGGAGAGCTCCTCGCGCCACTGGGCGTCGGACTTTTCGACCTTGTAAGCCATGTGCGTACCTCCTGGTTCCGACCGGGGCTCGTGCCCGCCGGTCATCGTGCGTCACACCAGTAAACTCCGACCGATGTCCGAGCATTCCGTCCGCCGTGCCCGCTGGGAGCACCTGACGACCGACGAACTGTACGACATCGTGCGGCTCCGGAACCGGGTGTTCGCCCTCGAACAGCGGGTCTCGGCCGAGGACTTCGACGGCCGTGACCGCGACCCGGACACCGAGCACTGGTGGGTCGGCGTCGGGGACGGACCGGTCGTCGGGTACCTCCGCCTGGTCCGGCCGGCACCGGACGAGCCGCACCCAGCGGGGACCGCTGTGCCGACCCGCGTGATCGGCCGCGTCGCCACCCACCCCGACCACCGCGGCCAGGGGATCGCCGGCGGCCTGGTGGCGGCGGTGCTCGGGTCGCACGGCGCCGAGCCGTTCGTCCTGCACGCCCAGCAGTACGTCGCCGGACTGTACGAACGGCACGGGTTCGTCCGCTTCGGCGCCCCCTACGACGAGGCCGGCATCACCCACGTCGGCATGTACCGCCCCGGGGCCTGATGGACACGCGGGACCGCTACCGCGCCTACGCCGACCGGATCGACGGGGTCTCCCCGACGTACGCCGCCTGGGCGCGCTCGGTCGAGGGTCCGCTCGTCGACCTGCTCGACGCCGTGCCGGAGCCGAAGCGCCAGCCCGAGCTCCTGTTCGCGGTCGCGCGACGGCTGGGCGCCGACCCCGCTGACCCGGCAGCGCTCCGCGCACTCGGCCGGGAGGCCCGACCCGCCCTCGTCGCGGCCCTCACCACCGCCACGGTGCAGGCCAACGACCCGCGACGGCTCGCCCCCGTCGTCCCGGTGCTCGCCGCGCTCTCGGCGGCCTCGGCGCGACCCCTCGGTCTGCTCGACGTCGGAGCGGCGGCCGGACTCTGCTCGATCCCGGACCGCGTGACGCTCGACCACCGGCTCGTCGACCGTGCGCGTCCGGCCGGTCCGGTCCCGTCCGGGCAGATCCCGTCGGGGCACATCCTGTCGGGATCTGTGCCGTCTGGATCCGTGCCGTCCGGCCCCGGGTCGACGCAGCGCGGACGACGGAGCGCGACGGCGGGCGACCTCGTCCGGGTGCACACGGCGGTCGAGGGGCCCGCGGTGCACCTCGTCGCCGAGGTCGTGGGGACACCACCCGCTCCCGCGACGACCCCGATCCGGATCGGTGCCCGCGTCGCCCTCGACCCGAACCCGATCGACCCCGCGGCGCCGGACGCGTTCGCCCGACTCGCCGAGGCCGTCCCGCCCGAGGCGACGGACCGGACCGCCCTGATGCGGGACGCGCTGCGGGCGACGCTGGTCGAGCCTCCCGTCCGGGTCCGCGGCAGCGTGCCGGACGACCTCGACCGGGCCCTCGACGCCCTGCCGGACGACTGCGAGCCGGTCGTCATGACCACGGGGACGCTCGTCTACGTGCCGGGCGCTGGGCGGGAGCGCTTCGTCGACCGGCTCCGCGAGCGGGGCGTCCGCTGGGTGGCGCTCGAACGCACCGGTGTCCTCACCGGGGTCGCGGCGACCCTGCCGGAGGACGTCGACCCCGCGGACCCGGACGCCTTCGCGACGCTCTCGCTCGACGGCCGGGCGCTCGCCGTGTCCGACGCCTTCGGCACCCGCGTCCGGTGGTCCGCCCCGCCCGAGGTGCTGGCGGAGACCGTGGGGTGAGCGGGTTCCGCGACAGTCCAGCACCGTGCCAGGGTCGACATGCCGCGCACCCCTACGATGTGCGAGACCTGCAACCCGTTCGCGATCGGACCAACCTGTGACCGCCCTCCCCGCCGACGAGCTCACCGAGCTCGCCAAGCACGTGCTCGCGTTCGAGCACGACCGGGCGCGGCACGACCGGACGAAGGAAGCGGAGATCCGGGTCGAGTTCGACATGTCGCCGGCGCGGTACTACCAGGTGCTCAACCGCGTGATCGACACCCCGGCCGCCCTCGCGTACGACCCGCAGCTCGTCACCCGGCTGCAGCGGCTCCGCAGCGCCCGGACGAGCGCCCGCGCTGCCCGCACTTTCGTCGCGCCCCCGGCCGACCCCGAAGGACGTGAAGAGGAACGATGACGAGATTCCCGCGAGACCGGTTCGACGACGTCGCTGACGGCCCCCGGGTCGGCGCCCACCGTGGTGCTGCCCGCCGGGGTGGCGGGTGGGTCGTCTTCGCGTGGGCCGCACTCGCGACCGGCGTGCTGGTCGGCATCGGGGTCCTCGTCCTCGCCCTGCTGAACGGCAGCTGGCAGTTCGCGGGGGGGAGCGGTGGGTCGACGCCGTCCGCGACCTCGACGCCCTCGGCCAGCGCGTCCTCCGGTTCGGGCTCGGACTCGGGCTCTGACGCCGACTCCGGGACGGACGACGGGGGAGCGACGCAGTCGCCGTCAGCGGCGGCCGGCGCGTCCGCTGCCGATCAGGGTGCGACGACGCTCGTCGTGCTGAACGGGACCTCGACGACCGGTCTGGCCGCGAACGCCTCGACACGTCTCGGCACCGCCGGGTGGACCGTGACGGCGACCGGGGACGCCGGGACGACCGGGGCGACGCAGACGATCGTCTACTACCAGCAGGAGTCGCAGGCGGCCGTCGCACAGGGCGTCGCGCAGGCGCTGGGGGTCAGTGCGGTGCAGCAGTCGGCGGCGTTCCCGAACGCGGACGTCTCGGTCGTGCTCGGCTCCGACTACACGGGCTGACCGGGGTCCGCGGCGGTCCTCCGTGGTCGTCGTGTTTCCGTCACGTTGCGGATCAGGGTTCTCCGCGTGAAATGCGTGTCACACCCCTTGCCGAAATGCCGTCCTTCGGTCAGAGTCACCAGTGGTCACCCCGTGATCGCGACGACGCCTCATGTTGCCGTCCGGGAGCGGGTGAGTCGACATGCGCTCGGACCCGGCGGCCGCCTCGCGCGAGGGGGCCGTCGTTCGCAACAGCAGTACCGCAGGGAGCAAGGATCATGGCCAACGGAACCGTGAAGTGGTTCAACGCCGAGAAGGGCTTCGGCTTCATCACCGTGGATGGAGGGGGCCAGGACGTGTTCGTGCACTACTCGGCCATCGACATGAGCGGCTACAAGGTCCTCGAGGAGGGCCAGGCGGTGACGTTCGACGTCGGCACCGGGTCGAAGGGCCCGCAGGCCGAGTCGGTCCGTCCCGCGTAGTCGTCCGGAACCACTCGCGGACGCGCCGTCCCCTCGGGGGCGGCGCGTTCGTCGTCCGCCGGGACGCGGTGGGTCGACCTGTGGAGTGGGGCAGAGCCTCCCCACTGTGTTGCACTCTCGGGTGGCGAGTGCCAGAATCGGGCTTGGCACTCGGCCAGGCTGAGTGCCAGAACGACCCCGATGACGACGTCCGGGAGGGACGAAGAACTCACATGGCAAAGATCATTGCTTTCAACGAAGAGGCCCGACGCGGCCTCGAGCGCGGCCTCAACCAGCTGGCCGACGCCGTGAAGGTGACGCTCGGCCCGCGCGGCCGCAACGTCGTCCTCGAGAAGAAGTGGGGCGCCCCCACGATCACGAACGACGGTGTCTCCATCGCCAAGGAGATCGAGCTCGACGACCCGTACGAGAAGATCGGTGCGGAGCTCGTCAAGGAGGTCGCCAAGAAGACCGACGACGTCGCCGGTGACGGTACGACCACCGCGACCGTCCTCGCCCAGGCCCTCGTCCGCGAAGGCCTCCGCAACGTCGCCGCCGGCGCCGACCCCATCTCCCTGAAGCGCGGCATCGAGAAGGCCGTCGCGGCCGTCTCCGAGCAGCTGCTCGCCGACGCCAAGGAGATCGAGACCAAGGACCAGATCGCCGCCACCGCGTCGATCTCGGCCGCTGACCCGACCATCGGCGCGCTCATCGCCGAGGCCATCGACAAGGTCGGCAAGGAAGGTGTCGTCACCGTCGAGGAGTCGAACACCTTCGGCACCGAGCTCGAGCTCACCGAGGGCATGCGCTTCGACAAGGGCTACCTGTCGCAGTACTTCGTCACCGACCCCGAGCGCCAGGAAGCCGTCTTCGAGGACGCGTACGTCCTGATCGTCAACTCGAAGATCTCGAACATCAAGGACCTCCTGCCGGTCGTCGACAAGGTGATCCAGGCGGGCAAGCAGCTCCTGATCATCGCCGAGGACGTCGACGGCGAGGCCCTGGCCACGCTCGTCGTGAACAAGATCCGCGGTATCTTCAAGTCCGTCGCCGTCAAGGCCCCGGGCTTCGGCGACCGCCGCAAGGCCATGCTGCAGGACATCGCGATCCTCACCGGCGGCCAGGTCATCTCGGAAGAGGTCGGCCTCAAGCTCGAGAACGCGACGCTCGATCTGCTCGGTCGTGCCCGCAAGGTCGTCATCACCAAGGACGAGACCACGATCGTCGAGGGTGCCGGCGACGCCGACCAGATCGCGGGCCGCGTCAAGCAGATCCGCGCCGAGATCGAGGCGACCGACTCCGACTACGACCGCGAGAAGCTCCAGGAGCGCCTCGCGAAGCTCGCCGGTGGCGTCGCCGTCATCAAGGCGGGTGCCGCGACCGAGGTCGAGCTCAAGGAGCGCAAGCACCGCATCGAGGACGCCGTCCGCAACGCGAAGGCCGCCGTCGAAGAGGGCATCGTCGCCGGTGGTGGCGTCGCCCTCATCCAGGCCGGCAAGGTCGCGCTCGACGGTCTCTCGCTCGAGGGTGACGAGGCCACGGGTGCGAACATCGTGCGCGTCGCCATCGACGCCCCGCTCAAGCAGATCGCGCTGAACGCCGGTCTCGAGCCGGGTGTCGTCGCCGCTCGTGTCCGCGAGCTCGAGGCCGGCCACGGCCTCAACGCCGCGACGGGTGAGTACGTCGACCTCATCGCCGCGGGCATCATCGACCCGGCCAAGGTCACGCGCTCGGCGCTGCAGAACGCCGCGTCGATCGCCGGTCTGTTCCTCACCACCGAGGCCGTCGTCGCCGACAAGCCGGAGAAGACCCCGGCCATGCCGGCCGGCGACCCCACGGGTGGCATGGACTTCTAGTCCGTCCTGCCGGCAAGGGCCCTCGCACGCTGCGCGTGCGGGGGCCCTTCCGCGTGCGCGGCCGTGTAACGGCCGGTGCTGTGTCGCCGAGGTCGCACGAAGTGCCGCCTGCCTGCCTGCGGCGCGGCACATCGTGCGACCTCGGTGACGCCAGCGCGGCGTGTCGTGCGACTTCAAACGTGTCATCAGGACCCCTTGCAGCCATCGCTCACGCCTGCCCTGCACTGGAGGCACGGAGGCAGCTTCCGTCCACAAGCTCGGTACACAGGCGGAGCACCGGACGCGGCTGCCCGATGCTGCGATGATGGTGGAACCACGACCGCTGCCCGCGCCGTTCTCCGACGGCCCGTTCAGAGTCCGGGACGCTCTCGCGTCGGGGCTCGACCCGGGTCGGCTCCGCCGGATGGACCTGCAACGTCCCGTCCACGGCGTCCGGGTGGCACGCGCGAGCGACGCCACCATGGTCGACGTGCTCACGCCGCTCCTCCGGCCCGACCAGTTCTTCAGTCACACCACGGCTGCTGCCCTGTGGGGAGCACCACTCCCGCGACGCGTCCGAGCGGACGTCCACGTCACCACCGCGGGGACCGCCGCCTTGATGCGGTGCCCCGGCATCACCGCGCATCGTGCTCAACTCGACGTTCCCACCGTCACCGCGTTCGGAACGCGTCTCAGCACGCCCGAGCGGAGTTGGTGGGAGTGCGCGAGCGTCCTGACCGTCAGGGAACTCGTCGCGGTGGGCGATGCCCTCGTCGGCAGGAGGTCGCTGACGACGATCGACCGCCTCGCGGCTGCCATCCGTCCGGGACATCGCCACGTCAGGGTGGCGCGAGCAGCGCTGGAACTCGTGCGGGTCGGAGCGGAATCACCGATGGAGACGTGGTTCCGTCTTGCGATCGTCGACGCGGGGTTCCCGGAGCCCGATTTGAACGTGGAGGTCTTCGACGCAGGTGGAGTCTTCCTCGGCCGGGTCGACATGGCCTGGCCTGAGCAACGCATCGCCTTCGAGTACGACGGTGACCATCATCGCGACCGGGACGTCTTCCACCACGACCACCGGCGTGACAACGGGTTCGTCGTCAACGACTGGTTGGTGGTGCACGCCACAGCGGTGGATGCAGCACGTCCGGCTCTGGTCTTCGAGCGACTCCGGCAGGCGTTCGCCGCTCGGAGTCGTGGCGCTTGATGTTGGCGCCCAGGCCATGCCGTCCGTTCCCCCGGCTACCGTTTTCCTGAAGTCGCAGGACATGCCGCGGCCGATGCGCCGAGGTCGCGCGGACTGCCGCCGCACGGTCGGTGAGCAGGCAGTTCGTGCGACCTCGGCGGGGAGCCGGCCGCCGCCGCCGGCCGGCCGCCGCCGCCGGCTGCCGCGTCAGGACAGGGTGGGGGCCGCGGGGTCGGCGTCGCGGGGCAGGAGCGGGAGCCAGACGCGGAAGGTCGCGCCACCGCCCGGGGTGTCGAACACCTCGACCGACCCGTGGTGCGCATGCACGATGCCCGACACGATCGCGAGACCGAGCCCCGAGCCGCCGGTGTCCCGCGCGCGCGAGGTGTCGGCCCGCCAGAAGCGCTGGAAGATCTTGTCGCGCAGCTGCGGCGGGATGCCCTCGCCGTGGTCGATGACGTCGATGTGCGCCATGCCGCGGTCGTCGTCCACGCCGATGCCGATCTCGATCGGGTCGTCGTGCTCGGTGAACCGCATCGCGTTGCCCATCAGGTTCGTGATGACCTGCCGGATCTTGTTCTCCTCGGCCAGGACGATCGGCGGGCGTTTCGGCAGCACGATCGTCGGCAGCGGGGTGGTCTCGTCCGTCGGCTTCGCGTCGACGTTCATGGCCCGGGTCCGTCGAGCACGCAGTCTGGCGATCGTCTGCCGCGAGAAGGCGATCGGTCCGGTGGTGTTGAGCGACGGTGACACCGGGGCGGGACCACCGGCCTCGCCGTCGGCTGCCGGACCGAAGGAGCTGGCGGGGCGGACGGCCTGCGGGACGTTCTCGCCGGTCACGGCGTCCTCGACGAGGACCTGGATCTCGCGGTCCGGGTTCGAGGCCATCGTGTCGAGGGCCGAGTCGCGGGCGATGGCGACGAGGTCGACGGGACCGAGTTCGAGGGGCTTCGACTCGTCGATGCGGGCGAGCTGGAGCAGGTCCTGCACGAGCAGGCCCATGCGCTGGGCTTCCTTCTCGATCCGGTCCATGGCCTGGGCGACGTCCTCCTCCTTGCGGAGGGCGCCCATCCGGTAGAGCTCGGCGTACCCGCGGAGCGACACGAGCGGCGTCCGGAGTTCGTGGGAGGCGTCACCGACGAAGCGGCGCATCTGGTCGATGGTGCGCTGCCGGTCCTCGAAGGCGTCGTCGATGCGTTCGAGCATGGCGTTCAGGGACCGGTTGAGGCGCCCGACCTCGGTGTTCGGGGTGTCGGCGTCGAGGCGCTGGTTGAAGTCGCCGGCGGCGAAGCGGGCGGCCGTGTCCTCGACGTTGCGGAGCGGGTCGAACGTCGCCGTCACGAGGAGGCGCGTGAGCATCGCCCCGAGCAGGATCACCGCGATGCCGAAGAACAGGAAGATGACGGTGAACCGGAGGATGGTCTGGTCGGTGTCCGCGCTGGACACGGCGACGAGGACGTACCCGGTCTCGGTGGCGCCGTTCGACAGGTTCTGCAGGTTCGCGGGGATGACCTGGGCGCGCCACTCGTGGCTGTGCTGCCGGTCGTACAGGCTGAACGGATGCGCAGCCGACGCGGCGGCCGTGAAGTCCACGCGGGAGATGTCCGGCTGGGACGAGGACTGGGTGTCGCAGATCTGCTCGCCGTTGCCGTCGTACGCGGCCACGTAGGAGCTCTTCTCGAGGACGACGGACAGGTTGCAGTACTGCTCGCCGTCGCTGACGTTCTGCCCCTCGAGCTGCGAGCTCGTGGTCTCGACCTGCGTGTCGAGTCGCAGGTTGAGGTAGGTGCTCAGGACGGTCATCGTGCCGAGGCCGGCGACGAGCAGGCCGAGGGCGACCAGGAGGACGGTGATCCCGGTGATCTTGGTGCGGAGGGAGATCCCGTCCCACCAGTGGCTCATTCGCTCGTGCATGCTTCCCCAACAGTAAGCGGCGGCCGTCGGGAAGATCCCGACGGCCGCCGACAGTCAGCTGTGCGACCTGCGCGGTCCGACGATCAGGAGGCCTTGGTCGCCTTGAGCATGTAGCCGAACCCGCGCTTGGTCTGGATGATCGGCTCGGCCGAGTACTGGTCGAGCTTGCGGCGCAGGTAGGAGATGTAGGACTCGACGATCCCGGCGTCGCCGTTGAAGTCGTACTCCCACACGTGGTCGAGGATCTGCGCCTTCGAGAGCACGCGGTTCGGGTTGAGCATGAGGTAGCGGAGGAGCTTGAACTCGGTGGGGGAGAGTTCGATCTGCGCGTCGCCGATGGTGACCTCGTGCGTGTCCTGGTCCATCGTGAGCTCACCGGCGCGGATGATCGCGTCCTCTTCGTCGTTCATCGTGCGACGGAGGATCGCCTTGATGCGGGCGACGATCTCGTCGAGCGAGAACGGCTTGGTGACGTAGTCGTCACCTCCGACCGTGAGACCGGTGATCTTGTCCTCGGTGTCGTCCTTCGCCGTGAGGAAGAGGATCGGCGAGGTGTAGCCCGACGAGCGGAGGCGCTTGGTCACGCCGAATCCGTTCATGTCGGGGAGCATGACGTCGAGGATGATGAGGTCCGGCTCCTCCTCGAGCACGGCGGAGATCGCCTGTGCGCCGTTCCCGACCGCACGCACCGCGAATCCGGCGAAGCGCAGCGAGGTCGTGAGGAGATCGCGGATGTTCGGCTCGTCGTCGACGATGAGGATCTTGGGTCCGTCGGTCATGGGGCCATCCTCTGACTGTTCCCTGGTTGCTTCCTGGGAGCAGTTCGTGTGTTGGCCAGAGGTGGTCTGGAGTCCGGGTACTACGCCACGGCCGGGGCGATCTGGTCCGCGTCGAGGATCGTGTACGAGTACCCCTGCTCCGCGAGGAACCGCTGCCGGTTCTGCGCGAAGTCCTGGTCGACCGTGTCCCGCGTGACGAGCGTGTAGAACGACGCCGGGACGCCGTCCTTGTTCGGGCGGAGGAGGCGGCCGAGCCGCTGTGCTTCTTCTTGGCGGGACCCGAACGAGCCCGACACCTGGATCGCCACGGTCGCGTCCGGCAGGTCGACCGAGAAGTTCGCGACCTTGGACACCACGAGCACGTCGATCGAGCCCTCGCGGAACGCCTGGTACAGCCGCTCCCGCTCGTCGACCGGCGTCGCGCCAGTGATCTCGGCGGCGTCCAGGGAGGCCGCGAGCTCGTCGAGCTGGTCGATGTACTGGCCGATCACCAGGATCTGCTCACCGCGGTGCTTCTCGATGAGGTCCCGTACGACCGGGGTCTTGGCCGGTGAGGTCGCCGCGAGCCGGTACCGCTCGTCGTCGCTGGACGCCGCGTACTCCAGCCGGTCTTCGTGCGCGAGGTCGATTCGGACCTCGTAGCACTCGGCGGGGGAGATGTAGCCCTGGGCCTCGATCTCCTTCCACGGTGCGTCGTAGCGCTTCGGGCCGATCAGGGAGAACACGTCCCCTTCGCGCCCGTCCTCGCGCACGAGCGTCGCGGTGAGCCCGAGGCGACGACGTGCCTGGAGGTCGGCGGTCAGCTTGAACACCGGGGCGGGGAGCAGGTGCACCTCGTCGTAGACCACGAGCCCCCAGTCGAGGGCGTCGAGCAGCGACAGGTGCGTGTACGCGCCCTTCCGGCGGGCGGTGAGGATCTGGTAGGTCGCGATCGTGACCGGCCGGATCTCCTTGACGCTGCCCGAGTACTCGCCGATCTCGTCCTCGGTGAGGGTCGTCCGCTTGAGCAGCTCGGTCCGCCACTGCCGGGCGGAGACGGTGTTCGTGACGAGGATGAGCGTCGTCGCCTTGACTGTCGCCATCGCCCCGGCACCGACCAGCGTCTTGCCGGCACCACAGGGCAACACGACGACGCCGGACCCCTGTTGGAAGAAGCTGTCCACGGCGTCGTGCTGGTACGGCCGGAGGTCCCAGTCCGAGGTGTCGAGGTCGATGTCGTGCGGCTGACCGGGCGTGTAACCGGCGAGGTCCTCGGCGGGCCACCCGATCTTCACGAGCTCCTGCTTGACCTGCCCGCGGGCCCAGGCCTGCAGCTCGACGGCCGTGTCCGAGCGGCGCTCGCCGAGGAGCGGCTGGATGCGCTTGGACCGGGTGACCTCGGCCAGGAGCGCGGGGTCCGACGCGGTCAGCACGAGCGCGGGCTGCTGCTCGAGCTCCTCGGTCGGGGAGTTCGCGATGACGGGGGCGTCCTCGCGCTCCTCGCGCCGGATCACCAGGCGGCCGTACCGGGAGACGGTGTCCTCGATGTCGACCGTGACGCTCTGCGGCACCGGGAACTTGGCGAACCGTTCGAGCGTGTCGACCATGGACGCGGCGTCGTGTCCGGCCGCCCGGGCGTTCCAGAGGCCGAGCCGCGTGATGCGGTACGTGTGCACGTGCTCGGGTGCCCGCTCGAGCTCGGCGAACACCGCGAGCGCGTGGCGGGCGTCCTCGGCGTCGGGGTGCGCGACCTCGAGCAGCACGGTGCGGTCACTCTGCACGATCAGCGGTCCGTTCATGACGGATCAGCCTAGGCGGCGCAGCTGGTGCGTCGCCCGGTTGTCCACAGGACGGCCGTCAGGCATCGCTCTCGATCGTGACCACGAGGGAGAGCGGGAGGGTCCGCTCGACGTCGACCGCGGTGTCCTTCCCCCGCACCCGACCGGCCGCGACCGAGGTCGGGACGATCGAGAACGGCTTCTCCGACCCGTCCGGCATCCGGACGGTCACGCGGATCGGGGTCCGGCCGCGCACGGCCATGTCGATCTGGCGGGCCATCCACTCCTGCTCCGGTTCCGCGTCGCCGCGTTCCGTCGTCAGTCGCAGCCGCTCCACCAGGGCGCGGGCCGCCTGCTCCGGTGAGCGGCTCGGCGTCCGCCGCCGGACGGGAGGCCCGGATCGCGTCTCCGGGCGGGCGTCGGCTGCGAGCACGGCCGGGTACCGCTGGTCCTCGAGTGCACTGGCCACGACGTGCGGCGGGTACTTCGTCACGAGGGTCGTGAGGTCGGGTCGCTCCCACGCCAGCTGGCGGAGCTCGGCGTCGACCCCGACGAGGTCGAGCTGCTCGGGCGTCCCGTGCACGACCGACCCGAGGTCGCCCTCGCCACGGCCCACGACGACACTGCCGTCCCGGGTCGCGACCTGGTCGATGAGGTACGTGAGGGGCTGCGGGACGTCCGTGGCGCCGAGCCGGGTGAAGAGCGCAACGACCTCCTCGCGGGTCCGTCCGGCCCGGAGCGCCCGGCGGAGCGAGTCCTCGGACACCCGGTACCGAGCGGCGAGCCCCGGTGCCTCCAGGTCGGCGACGGCACGGAGGTCGTCGTCGTCGGCGGGCGACAGCGGACCCGGCGCGATGACCGTCAGGTCCGGCTGGAGGTACACACCGTCGACCGTCCCCGGCAGGTCGGCGACCGCCGCGGCCAGAGCGGCGTCGCGGTCGTCCCCGAGCAGTGCGTGCCCGGTGGACGTCAGGCGCCCGGCCACCGCGAGCCCGAGGACGCCCGCGGCGCCGGCCGCGTCGAGCAGGGCCGCGTCGAGCCAGCGCGAGCCGGCTGGGTACGCCCACCGGCCCAGCGTCACGAGGTCGGTGAGGTCGTCGTCCGCGAGCGTGAGGACCTCGACCACGGCGGGGGCGAGGGCGTCGCGCCAGTCGTGCACGAGCGATGCCCACCGCTCCGGCCACGTGGCGTGCAGCCAGGTCCGGCCGCGGTCCGAGACCGTCCAGGACCCGTCCACGGGGTGGGCGGCACCGATCCGGTCGAGCAGGGCGAGGCGGTCCGCGACCACGGCGGCGTCGGCCCCCGTGCGTTCGGCGAGCTGTCGGGCGAGGGGCGCTCCGATCCCGCCCTTCGCGAGCTCGCGGACGGCGCCGTCGTCGGCCGCGCGGAGGAGCTCCGCGAGCACCGTGAGCGTCTCGAAGGCGTGCTCCGCTCCGGTCGCGCGGGCGCGGGCGTCGTCGGTGCCCCCGTCAGCATCCCGCTGGGCGGCGGCTGCGGGGCGGACCGGAGCCGGGCCTCCCGGGCCGTCGGGGACGAGGTCCGGGCGGGCCGCGAGCCGGGAGGTGACCGCGTCGTCGACGGCGCCGTCGTGACCGACGAGCCCGAGTGCGACGGCCGGCGCGAGGTCCTCGGCGGGACCCCCGTCGCGGAGTGCGACGAGCGTGCGGCGCGGGAGCCGTTCGACGGCGGCGTCCACCGCGTCGTCGGTGCGGAGCGCCTCGGCGAGGTCGAAGAAGTCCGCGATGTGCTGCGGTCCGGACTCGCCGAGCGCGGCGGTGGGGAGGGCGCGCGCGAGCACGAGCTGCTCGAGTGCGTCGTCGGGGAGCTCGCGCAGGCGTGCGGCGAGGTCCGTCGTGGTCGTCATCGTCCTCGGCTGGCGTCCGTGGCGGACGTCAGCGAGCCTCTGCGCGGTGCTGCCGGGCCTTGCGGGTCCAGGTGAGGGCCAGGAGCGCCAGCATGAGGACGAAGGCGACCGGAGGGCCGAAGTAGACGACGCCGAGGGCGACCGGCCAGATGCCGTCCCCGGGGATCTGCTTCATCGTCAGCCACCCGGTGATCATGACGATGAAGCTCGCCAGGATGAGGAGGACGATCCCACCGACCATGAGCGCGAGTGTGCGTTCGGTACGATTGGACGTCGCCGGGGGTTCCGCAGCAGTGCGGGGGTCCCCGGTGGATCGGGTCGGCTTGGCCATCGGCCCAGGATATCCGACGCACCGCGGCCGTCCATGTATCGAGGAGTCCCAGCATGCCCACCGGCAAGGTCAAGTTCTACGACGACCAGAAGGGCTTCGGCTTCATCACCGGAGACGACGGCGACCAGGTCTTCCTGCACGCCTCCTCCCTGCCCGACGGTGTGGCCACGGTGAAGGCCGGCACCAAGCTCGAGTACGGCGTGGTGCAGGGCAAGAAGGGTTCGCAGGCGCTGACCGTGCGGATCCTCGAAGCGCCGGCGTCGCTCTCCAAGATGACCCGTCGCTCCGCCGACGACATGGCCGTCATCGTCGAGGACCTGGTGAAGGAACTCGACCGCATCAGCGGTGACCTCAAGCGGGGCCGCTACCCGAAGAACGGTGAGCGGATCGCCACCATCCTGCGACACGTCGCCGACCAGTTGGACGCGTGAACATGACCACCGACCTCACCGAGCTCGCCCGCGGCGCACTGCTCGAGATCACCCCCGAAGCCACCGTCGGGAGCCCCGTCGGCACCGTCGAGGAGGGCGACGGCGTCGTCTCCGTCCTCTTCGCCAACCGCATGCCGGGGTACCCGGGGTGGCGCTGGACCGTCAGCATCGCCCAGGTCGAGGGTGACGAGCCCACCGTGCTCGAGGTCGAACTGATGCCGGGTGACGGCTCGTTGCTCGCGCCGGAGTGGGTGCCGTGGTCCGAGCGACTGGCCGAGTACCGGGCCGCGCAGGACGACGAGGAGTCGGACGAGGACGAGGACGAGGACGAGGACGAGGACGACTTCGACGACGAGGCGGACGAGGACGACGACGAGTCGGACGACGATGACGAGTCCGAGGACGACGACTCGGACGACGATGACGACTCCGACGACGACGGCTCAGATGACGACGACGAGGAGTCGGACGACGACGAGCCCGTCGCCCCGCCCGCCCGCACCCGTGGTCGTCGCCGCACCCGCCGCGTCCGTCCCGTCGACCCCGACGACGACCTGGACCTGGACCAGCTCGACGCCGGCGAGACCGACCCCGGCTTCCACCGGTCCTGACCGGTCCTTCCGGTCCTGACCCGTCGGGCAGGTCCTGACCGACCCACGCGACACGTCGACGCACGCGACGCGACGACCCACGCGACACGACGAGGGCGGTGCCCTGCAACGGAACACCGTTGCGGGACACCGCCCTCGTCGCGTCCGGCGGCGGGGTCAGCTCGCCAGGGCAGCCACCACGTGGTCGATCGCCCGCGAGAGCTTGCTGACGTCGTCGGGGTCGATCGCCGTGAAGGTCGCGACACGGAGCTGGTTCCGGCCGAGCTTCCGGTACGGCTCCGTGTCGACGATGCCGTTCTGCCGGAGCGTCGCGGCCACGGCCTTGGCGTCGATCGAGTCGTCGAGGTCGATCGTCACGACGACCTGCGACCGGTGCGCCGGGTCGGTGACGAACGGCGTCGCGTAGTCGGAGGCCTCGGCCCAGTCGTAGAGCGTCGAGGACGACGTCTTCGTGCGGCCGTCGGCCCACGCCAGACCACCGGACTGGTTGATCCACCGCACCTGGTCGTCGAGGAGCAGCAGGGTCGTGATCGCCGGGGTGTTCAGCGTCTGGTCCAACCGGGAGTTGTCCACGGCGTTCTTCAGCGACAGGAACTCCGGGATGTAGCGGTCGGACGCGGCGATCCGCTCGACACGCTCGATCGCCGCGGGGGAGAACAGCGCGAGCCAGAGCCCGCCGTCCGAGGCGAAGTTCTTCTGCGGGGCGAAGTAGTAGACGTCGGTCTGGTCGACGTCGAACGCGGCACCACCGGCAGCGCTCGTGGCGTCGACGACGGTCAGTGCGCCGGGGTCGCCCGCGGCCCGGACGACCGGGGCCATGACGCCGGTGGAGGTCTCGTTGTGCGGGTAGGCGTAGACGTCGACACCCTCGACGATCTCGAGCTCGGCGCGGGACCCGCCCGGGGCCTCCACGACGTGCGGTGCCTCGAGCCACGGGGCGGCGGCGGCCTTGGCGAACTTCGACCCGAACTCACCGAAGGACAGGTTCTCCGCCCGGCGCTCGATGAGACCGAAGGCGGCGGCGTCCCAGAACGCGGTCGACCCGCCGTTGCCGAGCACGACCTCGTAGCCGTCCGGCACCTGGAACAGGTCGGCGAGGCCCTGCCGGACGGAGCCGACCAGGTCCTTGACGGGCTTCTGGCGGTGCGAGGTCCCGAGGACGGTCGCTCCGCGGGTGACGAGGGTCTCGAGCTGCGCTCCGCGGATCTTCGACGGACCACATCCGAAGCGGCCGTCGGTGGGGAGGAGGTCGGCTGGGATGACGATGTCTGCCATGGGCCGATCCTACCGACGGCCCTGCGGTCGCCCCCATGGACCGGCCGGACGGGGCGGGGCCGGGACGGGCCTCCCGGCCGGCGTCCGCGCAGAGCGCACGGTGTCGGTCCCGGTGCGTCGGCGCCAGCAAGTAGTGTGGGTCGGGCTGGGTCCACATCAGGAGAGGCGGAGGCGTGACCGATCTCGTCGACACCACGGAGATGTACCTCCGCACCATCCTCGACCTCGAAGAAGAGGGCATCGTCCCGCTGCGCGCCCGGATCTCGGAGCGCCTCGGGCACTCGGGCCCCACGGTCTCGCAGACGATCGCCCGCATGGAGCGCGACGGCCTCGTCGTCGTCTCGGGCGACCGGCACCTGGAACTCACCGACACCGGTCGGTCCCGCGCCACGCACGTGATGCGCAAGCACCGTCTGGCCGAGCGGTTGCTCGCCGACGTGATCGGCCTCGACTGGGCCTTCGTCCACGACGAGGCCTGTCGGTGGGAGCACGTGATGAGCGAGCAGGTGGAGGTCCGCCTGCTCGAGATGCTCGGGAACCCGACGGAGTCCCCGTACGGCAACCCCATCCCCGGCCTCGCGGAGATCGGTGGACCCACGGCGGCCGGCTTCCTCGACGGGGTGCGCAACATCGTGGTCGCCACCGACGACACCGACGCGATCGCGACCGGCGTCATCCGCCGTCTGGGCGAGCCGGTGCAGTTCGAGCCGGAGCTGCTGCACCAGCTCCGCGCCGCCGGGGTCATGCCCGGACGCACGGCCAGCGTGCAGCGCGCGGGCGCCTACGTGGCGGTCCGCGTCGACGGCGAGGACGCCGGGATCGAGTTGCCGACCGAGGTCGCGCAGCACGTGTACATCAGCGTCGACTGACGTCTCCTCGCCCGCCGCACCGAGGGGCAGGAACGGTCTGCCCACCACCCGGAACCACCGACGAAGCGAGACCAGGACCTGATCGACGGGAAGCCCTGGTGGATGGCGGGACGATGACGACGACGACCACCGCTCGATGGACCACGGCGAGGCGCGCCGTCGCGGGCGTCCTCGTCATGACGGCCACCACCACCGTGCTCGCAGGCTGTGTCCTGCGGGGATCCGACACCGCAGCACCAGGACGAACGGAGCCGACCGTGGACGCCGACACCGCGAAGCAGCAGATGATCGAAGCCGTCGACGACGCCACCGAGCGACTCGGTGGGGAGTGGAAGGCGCGCACCGGCCCGGACTACCCGGAAGACTGCGAACTCGAGGACGGCACGGGAGGGGCGCAGTGGCGCTACCTGACCGGGAGCGCGCTCGAGGGGTCGCCCGACGAGGACGCCACGCGCATGGAGGAGCACTGGAAGTCCCAGGGGATGCAGGCCGTCCGCCGCGAGTCGAGCGACGGTCCGGCGGTCATCGGGAGCGGTGGCGGGAGGATCGCGTCGATCAGCGCGTACGCGTACCCCGGGAACTACACCGTGCAGGCGGTCTCGCTGTGCTTCCCCGGCAACGCCGACGACATCGCCGAGGACCTCTCCGGCGAGTGACCTGTCGCCCGCCGGCACAGCCCGGGCCAGGCGCTGCGTCGGGGTGCACCGGAGCCCGCGCTCCGGGGTACCTGCATTCCGTCCTCGTCACATGTGCACCGCGATCCCGTGACCGTCCCTGTCGACGTTCCGCAACCCGTCCTGGACCGGCCGGTCGGTCGTGTGCTGTCGCTGCGATCGCTCGGTGCAGGTGCCGGGCGTCACAGCACGAGGGTCCGTTGGTGGACCGGGATCGCCGCGGTGAGCTCGCGCCTGGGTCCTCGTGGTGGGCGAACCATAGGGGGTACGACCCCGGGGGACAAGACCTGAGTGGACGTACAAGAAGCAGCAGGCCATCGTGGTGATCGATTCCTTCGCTCTGACCAGGGGTTCTTCACCGATCCGTTACCAGGTCACGGTTTCGTCTCGACATGTCCGCGGTGCGCCCGTACACTCGTCGAGTCCCGCGAGCAGCGATCTCGGGACCCGTGGCAGGACGTCTCGTGACCCGTCTCCTGCCTCGATCGGAAACGATGACGAACGGATGGGGTTGCACGCGACCGTCCTCGACCGGGCGCGTGTCACGAGGCGCCGGAGACCCACTTGACCCACACCGGAACCGCCGCGGACGACCCGACCGCGAACCCGACGACCACCGGTGACACCGTCGCAGCTCCCCTGACCCGCAGGGCAGCACGCGAAGCAGCCGAGCGTGCCGCACGTCGCCCGCTCGCCCGCACGGCGTCCGCCCCGACCGCACCCCACACGAGCGCAGCCCGTCCGGCAGCCGCCCGGACGCCCGCCACCCGCGCTGCCGCGACCCGTGACGGCCGCGCCCTCGGCGTCACCCGCGCGGCCGCTCCGTCAGCGTCGTCCCGCAAGCGCCGGTTCATGGCTCCCGTCGTCCTGGCCGTCGCGGCGGGGATGTTCGGCACGATGGCCGTCCCGGCCGCCTTCGCGACCACCTCCACGTCGCAGGCCGGAGCCGCGCAGACCGACGCGGCCTCCGACCTCACGGTGCAGGCGCAGCAGTTCGACGTGTCCGCCGCGGCCGGCGCACCCGACACCTCGCGCGACGGCTTCAGCGCCACCTCGACCGCGACCCTCGAGGCGCAGGCCGCCGCGAAGGCAGCGGCGAAGGCCGCCGCCGAGCTCGAGGCCGCTCGTGCCGCGAAGGCAGCGGAGTACGCCTACGACGGCAAGACGGCCGAGGACTACCTCGCCGACGACTCGACCGGAGCGGCCACGACCGCCTCGGCCGCGGACGCCGCCGCGACGAGTGCGGCCCCCGCCGCGGGGACCCCGTTCTCGCTGCCGGCCGTCGTCGCCACGGCGAAGCAGTACATCGGGACGCCCTACGTGTTCGGAGGCGCCACCCCCGCCGGGTTCGACTGCTCGGGCTACGTCATGTACGTCTACGCGCAGCACGGCATCAGCCTCGCCCACTCGGTCACGCTGCAGGACCAGGTCGGCACCACGATCCCCGAGTCGGAAGCGCAGCCGGGCGACGTGGTCGTCTTCAACGACGACTCGCACGACGGCTTCTACATGGGCAACGGCATGATCATGGACGCCCCGAAGCCCGGCGGCTCCGTATCGATCCGCCCGATCTGGTCGAGCAACTACCACATCGTCCGCTTCGGGATCTGACACCCCGGACGACACCCTGCGGGCGCGCATGTGAACAGCGTCCGAACCGGCCCCGCACCCCTCGTGCGGGGCCGGTTTCTGGGTTAGCCTGCACGCATCGGATCGCCTCGAACCGAACGGGAGACCACATGTCGACGTCACGCACGACCCGCACCATGGGTCGGCGCGCGCATGTCGACATACGGACGACCACAGCCTGCGAGCCGCAACTCGCGCGCGACTGACCGGAGCACCGCCCTGACGGGTGGTGCTCTTCGTGTATCCGGCCCGCCACGACGGTGGGACCGCCCCGCTCCGGCAGGACGGCCCGCTCCGACGGGGTGGGCCGGCCGGACCCGCCCTCGGGCCCGGAGGCCGTGACCACCCGTTCGACGCCGACCGACCCGGTGCCCGCACCGCCTGGAAGCCGTCCAGGCACGTCGGAAGGGAACCCATGCGCACTCTCGTCCTCAACGCCGGTTACGAGCCCCTCGCGGTGATCTCGTTCCGTCGAGCCCTGGTCCTCGTCATGAACCAGAAGGCCTCCGTCGTCGCCGCCGACACCCTGCACCCCGTCACCGGTGCCGCTGTCAGCTACGACCGTCCGTCCGTCATCATCCTGACCCGGTACGTGCGCATCCCGCAGTCCCGGCTGATCCCGGTGTCCCGGCGCGGTGTGCTCCGCCGAGACGCCAACCGGTGCGCCTACTGCGGCCGGAACGCGACCACGATCGACCACGTCCAGCCGAAGTCCCGTGGCGGTCGAGACTCGTGGGAGAACCTCGTCGCCTGCTGCCTCGCCTGCAACAACGTCAAGGGCGACCGCACCCCGCGCGAGATGGGGTGGACGCTGCGGTTCCCGCCGAAGGCCCCGCACGGTTCGGCCTGGGTCGTCCGCGGCATCGAGCGGCCGCAGCCGGACTGGGACGAGTACCTGGTCGCCGCGTAGGCGGGGCCGGACGGGAGGCCCCGGGTGCGCGCGCCCCACGCCTCTCGTCCGGCGCGTCCCGGCTCCCGCTAGAGTGGTCGGGCCGGCCTCTGTAGCTCAATGGAAGAGCAGTTCCGTCCTAAGGAAAGGGTTGGGGGTTCGAGTCCCTCCAGGGGCACCTCGGCGGTCCGTCCGCGGACGATCCCGCGCTACCGCAGCCGCCGATCCTCCGAGCTGGTTCCGCCCGCCGTGTTCGTCGGCGCGACCGCCAGGACGACGAGCACGATCGCGATCACGCCCAGCCCGGCCCACCCGACCGCGGTGAGCCGCTCGCCGACCACCAGCACCGCGAGCACGGCAGCGACCGCCGGTTCGGTGAGGGTGACGGTGGTGGCGGTGCTCGCCGGGATCCTCGCCAGTCCGTACCCGAACAGCAGGTACCCGAGGAACATCGGCACGATCGCCATGTACACGCCGACCGCGGCGTTCTGCGGCGACGCGAGCAGGGGTGCTCCGGTGACGGCGAGCACCGGCATGAGGAGCAGCCCACCACCGCCGAACACGGCACCCATCGCGGCCGCGCGGGGGACCCCGTCGACCATGAGCCGACGGGACGCCCACGAGTAGACCGCGTACGTGGCTCCGGCCACGAGGCCGAGCACGACCCCGAGGACCGTCGACCCAGGCGACCCGACGCCGGCCGGGTCCGCCGACCCCGCCAGGCTGGACAGGCAGAGCAGCACGCTCCCGACGACGCCGAGCGCTGCGGCGAGCACCCACCACCGGCTGAGCGGCCGCCGGTCGACGACCCGCTCCAGGACCCCGGACGCCAGGGGAGCGGACGCCAACGACACCACGGAGCCGACGGCCACCCCGGCGGTGTGCATCGAGCTGTAGAACGCGAGCGGGTACACCGCGACGGCGACCGCGCCGACGAGGACGAGTGCGCGGCTCCGCACGAGCAATGGAGCAGCCGCTCGGAGGGCCCGCGCGCCGACGACCGCCTGCAGGATCCCGCCGACGCCGAGCGCCGCGGCACCGATCGCGAGCGGGCCGACGTCGGGCGCGAAGGTCGCGGCGGTGCCGGTGGTGCCCCAGAGCAAGGCGGTGACGGTGACGGCGAGCAGTCCGGCGCGGCGCTCGTCCCTCACGATCGACCTCCGTCGTCTCCGGTGCGGGTGCGGCTCCGACCGGTGTGGCCGCCACTCTAGTGAGCACCTCCACGGTGTCCGTGCGCCCGGCGCAGCTCGGGCGGATACTGGGTGCGTGCGAGAACTCCAAGCCGCCATCGCCGCGGACCTCAACGTCCAGCCGACCATCGACCCGGAGCAGGAGATCGCCCGACGCGTGGGCTTCCTGCGTGACTACCTGCTGACCACCGGCGCGAACGGCTACGTCCTCGCCGTCAGCGGCGGGCAGGACTCCACGCTCGCCGGCCGCCTGACGCAGCTCGCGGTCGAGTCGCTCCGCTCCGAGGGGCACGCCGCCGAGTTCGTCACCGTGCGGATGCCCTACCGGGTGCAGGCCGACGAGGACGACGCGCAGCTCGCCCTGCAGTTCATCGCCGCGGACCCCGGCATCGTCGTGAACATCGAGCACGGGGTGGACGGCGTGGTGCAGGACACCGCGGAGGCCGGCGTCGCCCTGAGCGACTTCGTGAAGGGCAACGTGAAGGCCCGCATGCGCATGGTCGCGCAGTACGCCGTCGCCGGGCAGCGCGGGCTCCTGGTCGTCGGCACCGACCACGCGGCCGAGGCCGTGACCGGCTTCTTCACGAAGTACGGCGACGGGGGCGTCGACCTCACGCCGCTGACCGGTCTGACGAAGAGCCAGGGGCGCCAGTTGCTCGAGCACCTCGGTGCGCCGGCCCGCCTGTACGAGAAGGCACCGACCGCGGACCTGCTCGACGACCTGCCCGGCCAGACCGACGAGGCGAACCTCGGCCTCACCTATGCCGAGCTCGACGCATACCTGCAGGGACACGACGTCCCGGTCGAGGTCGCCGAGGCGATCGAGGCGCGGTACCGCGCGACCGAGCACAAGCGCCAGGTACCCGCGTCGCCGTTCGACGAGTGGTGGCGTCGCTGACGTCACTCCGGGGCCCGGGGACACACGGGAGGCCCGTCACCAGCTGGTGACGGGCCTCCCGTGTGTCCGTGGTCCGGAGTCAGGCCGAGTGGCGGCCGTCCTGGTCGTCGCGCCCGATGTCCTGTCGCCCGATGTCCTGTCGCCCGATGTCGTGGGGCCCGGCGTCCTCGCGCTCCTCGGTGAGGCGCTCCTGCCAGACGATGCTCCGCGCGGCGCCCTCGAGGACGTCGTCGACGCTGTTGCCGGTCCGGGCGGCGAGCGCGCCACTGAGCCCGGCGGTCAGGGTCCCGCCGGCCTGCGCGAGCCGCTCCACGACCTCCTCCTGGCGCTCGGTCAGGGGGACGTCCACGAGTTCGTCGACGGTCTCGCGGATGTTCGCCTCGCTTGCGTCCATCGCGGCTTCGTCGCCGGACTGCAGCGCGGCGGCCTCACCGACCACGACGAGGCCGAGCCGTGCTGCGTCCTGCTCCGGGCGACGGGTGTCGTTCGCATCAGTCATGTCGTGGACCGTACGCCGGCCGCCTGCGCGCGTTCCGGACTTCCGGGGCACAGGACGACGGGAGGCCCGGTACCAGCTGGTACCGGGCCTCCCGTCGTGTGGTCAGCGCGTCAGCGCAGGGAGCGCCGTCAGCGACGGTTGGCACCCCGACCCGCGAAGCGCGTGTAGAGGAACAGCACGATGACGGCACCGATGATCGACCCGATGATGCCGGCCGGCTGGAAGAAGCCGTCCTGCGGGTCGTGCTGGAAGATCAGGAACCCGAGCAGACCACCGACGAACGATCCGACGATCCCGAGGACGATGGTCATCAGGATGGACATGTGCTGCTTGCCGGGGATGATGAGGCGGGCGAGGGCGCCGGCGATGAGCCCGACGATGATGAGGCTGATGATGAGACCGATCACGGTGTCCTCCTTGTTCTGCGGCCGGTCCGAGGCCTCGGCGGTGCACCGAGCTCAGGGCCGACGCCCGAGTGAACACGCGTCCGGCTCAGCACGTTCCCAGGTTCGTCGGTGCGGACGGTCAGACCGCGCCCGACGACTCCAGCTCGGCCTGCAGCTCGGCGTCGGACGGCTCGACGAAGTGCTTGCCGTCCGGCAGCACCACGACGGGGATGTTCTTCCGGCCGCTGATCGCCTGCGCGCGGTCGGCGGCGGACAGGTCGGCCTCGACGTCCACGTACTCGTAGTCCACGCCCAATCGGTCCAGCAGCGCCTTGGAGCGGCGGCAGTCGCGGCACCAGTCCGCGCCGAACACGGTCACCTTGTCGAACGTCTCATCGGTCATGCGGGGGACTACGCGAACCGCGTCATCCGTATTCCCGGAGACCCTCGGCATGCGGCGCGGAGCACGATGAGGCACATGACGCTCGAGACCGCGCACGTCGGCGCGCACCCCCACCACCGGCACGGCTGGTGGTGGAAGACCCTCCTCAGCGGGTTCCTGCTGTGGGTCGTGACGATCATCGTCACCGTCGCCACGCAGAACACGAACCTGGTGCCGACCATCATCCTGCTCGGCAGCTTCCTCGTGCCCTTCACCGTGGTGCTGTTCGTCATCGAACGGGTCACCGGCACGGTGAGCACGATGCAGCTGGTCACGGCGTTCTTCGTCGGCGGGGTCCTCGGGGTGCTCGGGGCGTCCCTGCTCGAGTCCGACCTGCGCCCCGGGGCGACCCTGTACCTGCTCGTCGGCTTCGCCGAGGAACTCGTGAAGGGCCTGCTGCTGGTCGTGGTCGGCTGGCGGGTCCGACCGAAGACGGCACGGCAGGGCGCACTGCTCGGGGCGACGGTGGGTGCCGGGTTCTCGGCGTTCGAGTCAGCCGGGTACGCGTTCAACGCGGCGATCACCACCCGCGGCATCGACCTCGTGTCGCTCCTGCAGACCGAGGTGGCTCGCGCCGTGCTCTCGCCGGTGGGGCACGTGCTCTGGACGGCGATCCTCGGGGCGGTGCTCTTCGGGGCGGCGCACGGTCGTCCCCGGTTCCGGTGGACGTGGTCGGTGCTGGTCGCCTACGTCGTGGTGTCGGTGCTGCACGGGCTGTGGGACTCGAACTCGACGATCTCGACCCTGCTCGCGTTCGTGATCACCGGGACGCCGTTCTCGGCGGCGCAGGACGGGACCGTGCCCCCCGCGCTCGCCGGTGTCGTGACGACGCTGTACGTCGCCGGCCTCGCCGTCGTGAGCGTGATCGGCGTCGCCGTCCTGGTCGGGGTGCTCCTGCACCACCGACGGCTGACGCGGCGGATCGAGGCGCAGCAGGTACCGGCCGTCGGTTCGTGGCAGGTCCCCGCCGGACCGTGGGGTGTCCCCGACGACGGTGCCGAGCAGGTCTGGCACCGGACGCCGCCGCCGCACGTGCTCTGAGCCTGCTGGGCCGGCGCGCCCGTGCGCCACGGCCAGCCTCGACCGCCGGCACCGCCGGCACCGCCGGCACCGCCGGGCCACCGGCCCGCCCTACGATGTCCCCATGCCGCGCGCCGACCCGACCCGCGCCGACCCGACCCGCGCTGACCCCGCAACGTCGGCCTGGGCGTCCGCCGCGGTCCGGCACACCGCCCGCGTGACGAACACGCTCCTCGCCGCCCGGCGCTTCCGCGTCGTCGGCGGTGATCCCCGGGACGCCGCCGCCCTGCACGCATCGCTCGTCGGGCTCGGAGCTCGACCCGCGGACGCCGGTGCCGGCGCGGCCGTCGACCAGCTCTGGTGTCTCGGCACGCCCGAACAGAGCGCCGCCGCCGTGGAGGACGCCACCGCGGACCGTCCCCGCGGCGCGCTGCTGCTCGTGGTCGATGCCGGCCGCCACGTCCCCGCCGTCGACGAGGACGCCTTCGGCCCGACCGTGCTCGCCCGCCCCGGCGTCCTCGGCGTGCCGACGCTCTCCGACGACGTGTTCCTCGTGTCGACCGGCCGCGAGCCCGAGGACGACCCCGCCGCCGAGGCCCGCATCCGCTGGGCCCGCCGCTCCATGCCGGTGTCCCGTGCCGTCGCCGACGAGCTCCGGCAGGGCGGCCTGCTCCGGGGCACCCGCGTCGGGGTGAGCCTGTTCCTCGAGCCGAAGACCGCCGTGCTGTCCCTCCTGCTGCAGGACGCCGGCGCCGAGGTGGTCGTCTACGCACATGCGGACGAGACGGACGACGCCGTCGCCGCGGTCCTCCGCCGGGCCGGCGTCCCCGTGCACGCGAGCAGCACCGCGACCGTGGCGGAACAGCGCGCGCTCGCGCTCGCGATGCTCGACACCCGGCCGCACGTGCTCGTCGACGACGGGTCGCACGTCATCCGGCTCGTGCACCAGGAGCGCCCCGACCTGCTGCCGACGATGCTCGGAGCCGCCGAGGAGACCACGAGCGGCCTCCGCCCGCTGCGCGTCATGGCGGCACGCGGCCAGCTCGGGATCCCGGTCGTCGCGGTGAACGACGCCCGCACCAAGACGTTCTTCGACAACCGGTACGGCACGGGGCAGTCGACGGTGTTCGCGACACTCGACCTGGTCGACGCGCTCGACCCCGGCGTCCGGCCCGACCTGACGGGAGGCCGGGCGGTCGTCGCCGGGTTCGGTCACGTGGGGGAGGGGGTCGCCCTGGTCCTCCGGGCGCTCGGGTTCCGGGTCACCGTCGCCGACACCGACCCGGTCCGGGCGCTGCAGGCCGTGTTCGCCGGGTACGAGGTCGCTCCGCTCGTCGACGCCGTCCGCACCGCCGACCTGGTGGTGAGCGCGACCGGGGTGGCGGACACGGTCAGCCTGGCGGTGCTCCGCGCGTGCGCTCCCGGAGCGGTCCTGTCGGTCGCGGGCGGGGTGGACCAGGAGATCGCGGTCGAGGACGCCGTGGCAGCGGGAGCGGACCGGACGACGGTGGGTCGACAGGTCGAGCGCCTCACGCTCCCGGACGGTCCCGGCGTGCTGCTGCTCGACGGCGGCGGGTGCATCAACATCACCGCGGCCGAGGGCAACCCGATCGAGGTGATGGACCTGTCCTTCGCGGCGCAGCTCGGTGCCGTGCGGATGCTCGTCGAGCGGGGCGACGAGCTGGACCGCGCCGTCGTGCCGATCGACCCCGAGGTGGACGAGGCGACCGCCCGCGTGGCGCTCGCCGCGTTCGGGGCGCGGGGCGGGCCTCCCGGCGGTGGCGGCGACGAGGGCGGGACGTCC
This sequence comes from Curtobacterium sp. MCBD17_008, assembly GCF_003234475.1. Lineage (NCBI taxonomy): Bacteria > Bacillati > Actinomycetota > Actinomycetes > Micrococcales > Microbacteriaceae > Curtobacterium > Curtobacterium sp. MCBD17_008. The sequence continues at coordinate 36,415 of NZ_QKTK01000015.1, forward strand.
GCCGGAGCGCTCGCCGCGCAGCCCGTGGACCGCGAGCCGGACGTCCGGACCCGACGGTTCGGGGACCCGACGTGACGGGCCGGCGGCCGGCGGCACCCGGGCAGACGACGGTGCACTCCGCGCGGATCGTCGTGCCGATGACCGCGCCGCCGATCGCGGACGGCGCCGTCGCGGTGCGCGACGGCCGGATCCTGCACGTCGGCGAACGCTCCTGGGTGGTGGACCAGCTCGACGGCACCCCCGTGACCGAGCGGCGGTGGCGGGGTGCGCTCCTCCCGGGACTCGTCAACGCGCACACGCACCTGCAGTACACGGGCATGGCCGGTGTCGGGCGCCGCCGGTACGCCGGGTTCGAGGACTGGGCCGCCGCGTTCAACGCCGTCTACGCGCAGCCACACGACTGGCGGGCCGAGGCCGCGGCCGGTGCGGCACAGTCGGTGGCGGCCGGGGTGACGAGCATCGCCGACGTGGTGACCGACATCGAGGCGGTGACCGCGCTCGAGGACGCCGGTCTCGGCGGCATCGCCTACTGGGAGGTGATGGACTGGGAGAACGCCGCCTGGCAGGAGCACGGGCGCGACCAGGTCCTCGCCGAACTCGAGCGGGTGCCCACCACCCCCGGCGCCGGGCTCTCCCCGCACGCCCCGTACTCGCTCGACGTCGCGCCGCTGCTCGAACTGCCCGACATCGTCCGGCAGCGCGGACTCCGGCTGCACCTGCACCTCGGCGAAGCGGCCTTCGAGGGTGAGCGCACCGCGATCGAACCGATCCCCGGCTTCGCGGGCGTCGTCGGCGTCGGCCACGGTGCGGACTGGCACCTGGCGAACGTGCCGTCCTTCCGGGCCATGCGCGCGCTCGGGTTCGGCGCGAGTGCGACCTCGTTCGTGGACCGCCTCGGCGTGCTCGGGCCGGACTGCCACATCGCGCACGGCGTCTACATGACCGCCGCCGACCGGGCCCTGCTCCGCGCGCGCGGCACCGCGGTCGCGCTCTGCCCGCGCTCGAACGCCGTCATCGGGCTCGACCCGCCGCCGGTCGCCGACTACCTGCGAGAGGGCAGCCCGATCGCCGTGGGAACCGACTCGCTGTCGTCCTCGCCGTCGCTCGACCCGATGGCGGACGTCACCGCACTGCACCGCATCGCCCGCGCACAGGGCTACAGCGGACGCGACCTGCACGAGCGGCTGCTCGCGGCGGCGACCCTCGGTGGCGCCCACGCGATGGGACTCGCGGTCGGACCGGACCGGATCGGACACCTGGCCGTCGGAGCCCGCGCCGACCTCGCGGTGTTCGACGTCGACGGCCGGACCGTGCCGGACGCGCTCGCCGAACTCGTGGAGGGCGGAGCCGGGCGTGCGGTGGCGACCGTCGTCCGCGGGGTGGTCCGGACCGCCGACGCTGCTGCCCGTGTCCCCCTGACCCCGTCCGCCGCAGGCGCGGCACCCACCCCGAGCAAGGAGTCCCGATGACCGACACCGCACCCCGCCCCGGCATGGCCGCTCGCCGCACCGTCGCCGGAGACGTCGTCGAGTGGCTCGACATCCCGCAGCGCGCCGCCGCGCTCGGCATGGAGCCGCACCCCGAGGGAGGTTGGTACGTCCGCACGTGGACGTCGCCCGCGACCGTGACCACGCCCGCCGGTGAGCGCCCCGCCGCGACGCTCATCCACTTCCTCCTGCCGCCGGGCGAGGCCTCCGCGTGGCACCGCGTGACGAGCGACGAGATCTGGATGTGGCACGGGCCGGACGCCGTCGAGCTCGAACTCGGTGGGTCCGGCGACCAGCCGGAGCCCGGCGCACGCATCACCCTCGGCCCGGACGCCGGCCGTGACCGCGTGAACGACGCACAGGCGTTCGTCCGCGGTGGCGTGTGGCAGCGGACGCTCCCGGGTGACGGCGAGGTGCTCCTCAGCTGCCTCGTGTCGCCCGGGTTCTCGTTCGACGACTTCGAGATGGTCGACTGACATACCGTACTTGACCTCGTGAAGGAGGCGGTCCTACGTTGGCATCGCTGGCCGTCCGGCCAGGATCACAACGGGAGGAACCGCCCATGGCACGACTCCGAACCGGTGCTGCAGCCGTCGCTGCTGCGGCGCTGATCGCCGCTGTCGGCCTGCTGCTCCGGCTCCCCGTCGCACTCCCGGTGAGCGCGTCGTTGGTCGCGGTCAGCGTTGCCGTCATGACCAGCCCGCCGGCGTCCGACCGTTGGGTCGCGGGGCTCGCGGCGAGTGCGGCGATGTTCCTGGCGATCACCTACACCGGCGCGGCGATCAACGAGCGTCGGCGTCGCTGACACCAGCCGAGCGTCGGCAGGGCAGGAACCGCGTCGACCGGTCGTTGGTATCCCACGGCCCAGTACACTCGGTTCCTGCCCTGTTCCCCCTGACGAAGGCCAGACCGTGACCCGTCCCCTCCGCCTGACCATCGCCGTCGCGACCACCGCCGTCGCCGCGCTCGCCCTCGCCGCATGCTCCGCAGGGGGCAGCAGCGACAACGCCGAGGGCACCGTCACCGACGGCAAGCTCACGATCGCCACCGGCGACCCGGCGTACTCGCCCTGGGTCGAGGACAACCAGCCCGAGTCCGGCAAGGGCTTCGAGTCCGCCGTGGCCTACGCCGTCGCGGAGGAGATGGGCTACGCGAAGAGCGACGTCGTGTGGGAGCGCAGCACCTTCGACAGCGCGATCGCCCCTGGTGCGAAGGACTGGGACCTCAACATCCAGCAGTTCTCGATCGACGCCAAGCGCAAGAAGGCCGTCGACATGTCGACGCCGTACTACACGACCACGCAGGCCGTCGTGACGACCACCGGGTCGGAGGCCGCCGGTGACACGACCATCGCCGCGCTGAAGCAGGACACGATCGGCGTCGCCGCCGGGTCGACGAGCATCCAGAGCGTCAAGTCCGTGCTCGGCGTCACCCCGCAGGTGTTCAACTCGAACGACGACGCCGTGCTCGCGCTCAAGTCGGCCCAGATCGACGCGATCGTCACCGACCTGCCGACCGCCTTCTACATGTCCGCCGCCCAGCTCGACGACGGCACCGTGTCGGCGCAGTTCCCGTCCGACGACGCGGGCGACCAGTTCGGCTTCGTCCTGCCGAAGGACTCGGCGCTGACGAGCAAGGTCGACGACGCCCTCGAGTCGCTCGAGGAGGACGGCACGCTCGAGCAGCTGCAGACGAAGTGGCTCTCCTCCGAGACGAACACCCCGGTCCTGAAGTGACGCAGGCATGACCCTGCCCGCCGGTGCGGGCGGTCCGGCGGGCGTGGGCGCGCCCGTCGCCGCCCCGGCACCCAGCCAGGTCGAACGCGAGCGGCAGCTCTACCGCCAGCAGCGCGGCCGCCGTTCCGTCGTGGTGTCCGTCGTCTCGACGCTCGTGGTCGTCGCGCTCGTCTGGGTCGGCGTGGTCAACACCCCCGGGTGGGCCGCGGTGCAGCGGTCGTTCTTCGACCCGCAGGTGGCGTGGGAGACCCTGCCCGACATCCTGCTCGGGCTCTGGCTGAACGTCCGGATCCTGTTCGCCGCCAGCATCGGCGTCGCCGTGCTCGGCACCCTGCTCGCGGTCGTCCGCGGCCTGCGGAGCCCGGTGTTCTTCCCGCTCCGGATGCTCGCGACCGGGTACACGGACCTGTTCCGCGGCCTGCCGCTCATCATCGTGCTGTACCTGGTCGGGTTCGGCCTGCCCGGGCTCGGGGTCTTCCCGCGGCTGGCGCCCGAGTTCTGGGGCACCATCGCGATCGTGCTGACCTACTCGTCGTACGTCGCCGAGGTGCTCCGTGCCGGCATGGAGGCGGTGCACCCGTCCCAGCGCCTGGCCGCCCGGTCGCTCGGCCTGTCCCACGCGCAGACGCTGCGGCTCGTCGTGCTGCCGCAGGCGATCCGCAAGGTCACGCCGGCGCTCATGAACGACTTCGTGTCGATGCAGAAGGACGTCGGGCTCGTCTCGATCCTCGGCGCCGTCGACGCCGTCCGCAGCGCCCAGATCGCGCAGGCGGAGCAGACGAACTTCACGCCCTACCTGGTCGCCGGCCTGCTCTTCGTCCTCATCAGCCTGCCGCTCATCCGGGTCACGGACGCCATCGCTCGGAAGCAGCAGCAGCGTGAACAGATCGGAGGCACGGTGTGACCGAGCAGACCGCTCCCGTCCTCGAACTGCGTGGATTGCGCAAGTCCTTCGGCGACCGCCCCGTCCTGCGCGGGATCGACCTGACCGTGCACCGACACGAGGTGATCTGCGTCATCGGGGCGTCCGGCTCCGGCAAGTCGACGTTGCTCAAGACCGTGAACCTGCTCGAGGGCATCGACGACGGGCAGGTCCTCCTCCAGGGCGAGGACGTCTCGGACCCCCGCGTCGACGTCGACGCCACCCGCGCGCGGATCGGCGTCGTCTTCCAGCAGTTCAACCTGTTCCCGCACATGAGCGTCCTCGACAACGTGACCCTCGCATCGCGGAAGGTGCACCGGACCTCCCGTGCGGACGCCGAGGCGACGGCTCGCCGCCTGCTCGACCGGATCGGGCTCGGTGACTTCGCCGGTTCGTACCCGGACCGTCTGTCGGGTGGGCAGCAGCAGCGCGTCGCGATCGTCCGGGCCGTCGCGTCGGACCCGGAGCTGCTCCTGCTCGACGAGGTGACGAGCGCCCTCGACCCGCAGCTCGTCGGCGAGGTGCTCGACCTCGTCACCGAGCTCAAGCAGCAGGGGTCGACGATCCTCATGACGACGCACGAGATGCACTTCGCCCGGAACGTCGCCGACCGGATCGTCTTCCTGCACGAGGGCGAGGTCGTCGAGCAGGGCGCTCCCGCGGCCGTCCTCGACGCCCCGCAGCACCCGGCGCTCCGGGCGTTCCTGGCGCGGGTCCACGCATAGCGGCGGCACGGCCGTCGACGGTGTGACCGACGCCGGCGCCGCTACACGGCGAGCAGCAGCTTCCCGACGACGTCGCCGGACGCCAGACGCCGGTGCGCCTCGGCCGCGTCGGCGAGGGGCAGCACGGTGTCCACGACCGGACGGACACGGCCGTCCTCGACGAACGGCCACACGTCCCGCCGCACGGCAGCGACGATCTCGGCCTTCTCGGCAGCCGGTCGTGCCCGCAGGGTCGTGCCGCTGACCGAGGCGCGCTTCCGCATGAGCTGGCCGATCGGCAGGGTCGCGTCCGGCCCGGACCCGGCGGCGATGATCGCGAGGTGCCCGTTCGGCGCGAGGACCTCGAGGTTGCGGTGCAGGTACGACGGACCGACCACGTCGAGGACGACGTCCACGCCGACACCGTCCGTGAAGGCCAGGGCACGCTCGACGAAGTCCTCCTCGCGGTGGTCGACGACCAGGTCCGCGCCGAGCTCGCGGGAGGCCGCGACCTTCCGCGCGCCACCGCTCGTCGCGACCACCCGGGCGCCGAGGGCCTTCGCCCAGAGCACCGCGTGCGACCCCATGCCCCCGGTCCCACCGTGGACGAGCAGGGTCTGCCCCGGCCGGAGTCCGGCGAGCATTCCGATGTTCGAGTACACCGTGCAGGCCGCTTCGGGGAGCGCGGCGGCGGACACCAGGTCCAGCCCGTCCGGCACCGGCAGGAGCTGTGCCACCGGCACCACGGCGACCGACGCGTACCCACCGCCGCTGAGGAGCGCACACACGCGGTCTCCGACGGACCAGCCCGTCACGCCGGTGCCGAGCGCACGGATCGTCCCGGACACCTCGAGCCCGAGCACGTCGGACGCTCCGGGCGGCGGCGGGTAGTTCCCCTGGCGCTGCTGCAGGTCCGCGTTGTTGACGCCGGCCGCCGCGACCTCGACGAGGACCTCGCCCTCGCCGGGCTCCGGGTCGGGGAGCTCACCGAGGGACATGACGTCGACGTCGCCGGGCTGGGAGATGGTGATGGCACGCATCCCTCGACCGTACGCGCGTCCCCGGTCGGGACGGGGCTGGGCGGACGGGGATGGACGTCCCGCACTCCCTGAGCATCCGATCAGTACTGTCGGGGCGGAACGGGGCCTCCGGTCGGCGGCCCCACACCGACCAGGGGGGATCCCATGTCCACGAAGCACGTCTCCGTCCTCGCGACCGCAGCGCTCGCCGCGGTCCTGCTCGCCGGTTGCTCCTCCGGCGGCAGCACGACGGCCGAGGGGACCCAGGGTCAGGGCGCCACGAGCGGGTCCTCGAGCGCACCGTCGAAGGCCGCCGAGGAGCAGTCGGGCTCGCAGTCCAAGGCCGACGCGTGCGCCGCCTTCGAGAGCAAGGTGCGGTCGGCAGCCGAGGGGCTGCAGTCCGAGGCCACGAAGCTGCAGTCCGACCCCGACGCCGCGGTCGCCAAGCTCAAGGAGCTCGACGCGGACATCGACGCCGGTGTCGACGCGGTGAGCAACACCGAGGTCAAGGGCAAGGCCGAGGCGTTCCAGAGCGCCTACGGCGACATGGTGACGCGACTCGAGGCGATCACGAAGGACCCGCAGTCGGCCGACCTCGGCGCGTTCCAGGACTCGGCCACGGCGGTCCAGACGGCCGGGACCGACTTCGACTCGACCTGCGCGTCCTGAGCGGCGCCGTCCGCTGACGGACGCACCACGGGCCTCCCGTCGTCCGGACGGGAGGCCCGTGGTGCGCGATCCGGTCGGCTCGCCGCGGCGCGCGGTGGACCTACGCGGCCTGCTCCGGACGCGACGCGTCGAGACGCTCGACCTCTTCCGGACGGAGCTTCACGGTCGCGGCCGTCACGGAGTCGAGGATCGACTGCGGGCGGGACGCTCCCGGGATCGGGATGACGACGTCGCTCTTCGCGAGCTCCCACGCGAGCGCGATGACCTGCGGGGTGACGTCCCGCTCCTGGGCGAGGACGGCGAAGTCCTCGGCGGTGGTGCCGAGGTCGGCCGCACCGGCGATGCCGCCGAGCGGGCTCCACGGCAGGAACGCGATGCCGAGCTCGTCGCAGAGCTCGAGTTCCGGCTCGCTGGACCGGAAGACGGGGGAGAACCGGTTCTGCACCGATGCGAGGCGGCCGCCGAGGACCTCGTTCGCCTGCCGGATCTGGTCGACCGTGGCGTTCGAGATGCCCGCCATGCGGATGACGCCCTCGTCGAGCAGTTCGGCGAGCGCACCGACCGAGTCCGCGTACGGGACGGCCGGGTCCGGGCGGTGGAACTGGTAGAGGCCGATCGCCTCGACGCCGAGACGCTTCGCCGAGGCCTTCGCGGCCTCCTTGAGGTAGGCCGGGTCGCCGTTCTGTGCCCAGGCCCCGGGTTCCGGCCGCAGGTGGCCGCCCTTCGTGGCGATGAGCACCTCCGACGTGTCCCCGCCGTACTCGCGGACGGCCCGGGCGATGAGCTCCTCGTTGTGGCCGACCTCGTCGTGGGCGGCGAGGTGGTACGCGTCGGCGGTGTCGATGAGGGTGACACCGGCTTCGAGGGCGGCGTGGACGGTGGCGACGGAGCGCGCTTCGTCCGGCCGGCCCTCGATGGACATCGGCATGCCGCCGAGTCCGATGGCGCTGACGGACGTGTCTCCGATGACTCGTTGCTTCATGGGCCCAGCATGCGCCGCGCCGGTCGGCGGACGTCCAGCCGTGGACGCAGGGCGGCTCAGGGGACGGGGAGCTGTGCGGTGTCGAAGCCGCGCCCCGGGCCGACGCCCTGCTCGTCGAGCGCCTGCACGACGAGCACCGTCCCCCACGTGACGACGGCGACGGTCAGGACGAAGCCGATCCCGGCGATCCACCACGACGTCCGTCGCCGGATCCAGGCGCGGATCGCGAACACGAGCGTGACGACCCCGATGACGAACGCTCCGCCGACCGCGATCGCCGCACCGCCGACGGTCCCGCCGGGGGAGCAGCCGTCGTCGGCGCCGCAGGACGCGGTCGTGGAGGCCACGGCGACCACGCCCGCGACGGCGGTGATCGCGGTGAGGACCGCGCCGGCCGCCAGGAGCAGGACGGTGGACACCCGGTCCGCGATCTTCGCCGGCGGGAACAGCGACGTCGCACCCTGCTCCCACGCGACACGCTCGGCCTCGCTGTGCTGCCGGGCGCCCGGGTGCTGCTGCGGTCCGGATCCGGGGACGTTCGACCAGGTCATGGCACCGTTCCTACCGCGCCTCCACCCCGAACGCCTGGGCGAGGCGCTGGATCTTCTGCGCCCGTCCGAGTCGCGGCAGGTCCGACCCGTCCCGGATCACGCGCCCGCGCGCCTCGAAGTCGTCGAGGAAGTCCTGCGCCCAGGCGACGTCGGTCGGGGTCGGGGAGATGACCTCGTTGATGACGGGGAGCTGCTCGGTGTCCAGGCAGAGCTTGCCGGTCAGGCCGAGCGACACCGCGACCTGTGACTGCTCGCGCAGGATCGGGTGCGAGGAACCGACCGTGGGGCCGTCGATGGGTCCGGGCAGGTCGCCGACGCGGGACGCCACCACCAGGCGGGACCGCGGGTACGCCATCGCGAGGGTGTCCGCGCTCGTGCCGGTGTCGCGGCGGTAGTCGCCGCTCCCGAAGGCCAGCCGGAACGCCCCCTGCGCGCGGGCGATCGACACCGCTTCCTCGATGCCCAGCGCCGATTCGACCAGCGCGATCACGGGGGTGTGTCCGCCGAGCCGGTGCCACGTGTCGGTGACCTGCGCCGGGGACTCCGTCTTCGCGAGCATCACACCCTGCAGCCCGGGCAGGCCGCGGAGCTCCTCGACGTCGTCCTCCCAGAACTCGGTCGTGACGTCGTTGATCCGCACCCAGGCCTCGCCGCCACCGGCCAGCCAGGCGGCGACGGTGGTGCGGGCGGACGGCTTCGCGGCGGGGTCGACGGCGTCCTCGATGTCCAGGATCACCTGGTCGGCACGGGAGCGGGTGGCCCGCTCGAAGCGTTCCGCGGCGGTGCCGGCGACGAGGAGCCAGGAGCGCGAGATCTCGGCGGGGACCGATCGACGCCGGGACACGGCAGGGGTGGACGGAGCAGGACGGTCGTCGGTGGCCATGCACCGTTGGTACCACACCCGCGCCTCCCGGCCCCGGCGCGGCGGCGGGGCGGTCCACCACAGCGCATCCGGGCCGGGTGAAACGCCGAAACAGCGGGCTCATTGCCAGAGTGCCGCAGCGCTTCCGCCTACAGTGGGCGGGTGTGGAGAGTGGACAGGGCGACCGACGATGAGGACGACGTGAACGACGACGCCCCCGTCGAGGGCACCGACCTGCCCGACGAGCAGTCCCCGCTGCGCCCCGAGCTCCAGGTCACGAGCCCGCACGCGATCAGTCTCGGCGACCCGCGGCTGACCGCGGGCAACGCGGCCGAGCCCGCGTGGGACGCGTGGCGCGAGCAGCTCGCCGGCGTCGGTGGGACGAGTCCGCTCGTGCACTTCGCCGACCACCCCCGCGCGCGCATCGAACTCTCGACGACGCACCCGGGCGGTCTGGCCCAGTTCATCACCGGCAAGACCACGCTGCTCTCGAGCCTGATCCGCGACGAGGTCGCGCTGCGAGCCGCCCGCGTCGCCGCCGGACACGTCGAGGCGAAGGGCACCGAGCTCGCCACCGTCCGCGGGATCGACGCCGTCAAGCTCGGCATCGGCATCGCGGACTGGGAGCACGGCGACGAGCACCACCGGGGTCCGGTCCTCCTCCGCCCGCTCGCGATCCGGCGTCATGGCCGCGACTTCGAGGTCCGGCTGCTCGGTGAACCGGTGCTCAACCCGGGCCTGGCCGACGCGCTCCGCGAGCAGTTCGGCATCACCCTCGACGCGCAGTCGTTCGTCGCCCTCGCCCAGCAGGACGGCTCCTTCACCCCGAACCCGGTGATCGACCGGCTCCGCGGCCTGACGGCGCACATCCCCGGCTTCTCGGTGCACGCCCGCCTCGTCGTGTCGACGTTCGCCGAGGTCGCGACCGGTCTCGTCGAGGACACGAAGGACCTCGCGCACCCGGTGCTCGACGCCCTCGCCGGCAACCCGAGCGCCAAGTGGCAGGTCGAGCAGTCGTACCACCCGGTCGAGCAGACGCCGTCGGACGAGCGCAGCCCGGAGACGGACACCCTGCTGCTCGACGCCGACGACGAGCAGGAGAACGTGATCGCGCAGATCACGGCCGGCAACTCCATCGTCGTGAAGACGCTCCCTGGCACCGGCGGCACGCAGACGATCGTGAACGCCCTCGGCGGCCTGGTCGCCGCGAACAAGCGCGTCCTCGTCGTCAGCCCGCGCCGTGCAACGCTCCGTGGCATCGCGGCCCGCTTCGGCGAGGTGCACCTGCCCGGCGTCGCCGTCACCCCGGCGACGCTCCGCCGTGACGTGGTCCGTGCGATCGCCCGCAACGAGAAGGCGAGCCGACCGAACCTCCGCGAGGTCGACGACGCCCTGGTGCGGCTCCGCAAGGTCCTCACCGACTACCGCGGTGCCCTCACCCGCACCGACCCCGACTTCGGGGTCAGCGTGCTCGACTGCCTGGTCGAGCTCTCCCGCCTGTCCCTGCTGCCGGTCGCCCCGTCCACGACCGCCCGGCTGTCGAAGCAGTCCGTCGTCTCGATGGTCACCGGTCGCGCCCGCGTCGCCGAGACCATGGTCAGCGCCGCGAACCTCGGCGAGTTCCGCTACGGCCCCGACGACTCGCCCTGGTACGGCGCGAGGTTCACCTCGAGCGACGGCGCCCAGCGGGCCCACGCGACCGCGCGGGAACTCGACGGCGGCGCACTGCCGGCCCTCCTGCAGCGCGCACACGACCTCGTGGCGTCGACCCACATGCGGCAGTTCACGACGATCAACGAGCTCGGCATCTACCTCCGTCTGCTCACCGAGATCCGGGACACCCTCGACCGCTTCCTGCCGATCGTGTTCGACCGGTCGGTGTCCGAACTCGTCGCCGCGACCGCTCCCCGGGGCGAGGGCGCGCCGATGTCGAGCACGAACCGCCGTCGGCTCAAGAAGCTCGCCCGCGAGTACGTCCGTCCCGGCGTGCACGTGTCCGACCTGCACGAGGCCCTCACCCGCGTCCAGCAGCAGCGCGTCCTCTGGCAGCGCTACGTGGCCGCGGGCGTGAACCCCGAGGTCCCCACCGGCATCGCCGACGTCCAGGTGCTGTTCTCGAACGTCGTCGAGGACCTGGCCCGACTGGACGAGCCGCTCGGTCGCACCAGCCGCGACCAGCAGCTCGCGAACCTGCCGATCGACGAGCTCGTCCCGACGATCGCCGAACTGGCCGCCGAGTCCGACGTCCTGCACAACCTGCAGGAGCGCACCGAGCTCATGCAGACGCTCCGCGACCTGCAGCTCGAGCCGCTGCTCACCGACCTGGCGAACCGGCACGTGCCGGACGTGCAGGTGCCCGCCGAGCTCGAGCTGGCCTGGTGGCAGTCCGCGCTCGAGACGATGCTCGAGTCCGACCGGGCCCTGCTCGGTGCGAACACGGACATGCTCGACCGGGTCGAGGCCGACTTCCGACTCGTGGACGACGCGCACGCGGCCGGGGTGTCCCAGGGCCTGGCGTGGCAGCTCGCCGAGAACTGGAAGGTCGGGCTCGTCGACTGGCCGGAGGAGTCCTCCGCGCTGAAGACGCAGCTCAAGGAGGGCGCGATCACGTCGCGTCTGCTCCACGACTCCGCACCGCACCTGTCCCGCGCCATCGCCCCGGTCTGGCTCGCCTCCCCGTACGAGGTCGCGCAGATCGCCGACACGATGCCGTTCGACACCGTGATCCTCGTCGACGCCGGCGCCGTGACGATCGCCGAGACCGTCGGCGCCGTCCGCCGCGCCCGGCAGACCGTCGTGTTCGGTGACCCGGTCACGCAGACGCCGTCGCCGTTCCGCATCGCCGTCGACCCGGACCACCGCGCGCTGCAGGTGGACGAGGAGACGCTCGACGCCCTGCACGCCGACTCGGCCCTCGCGAAGCTGTCCACGCTCCTGCCGACCCTGTCGCTGACCCGGTCGTACCGCGCCGGCGGCGAGGACCTGGCGGAGCTGGTCAACCGTCGCTTCTACGGCGGACGGATCGAGTCGCTGCCCTGGGCCGGCTCGTTCCTCGGCCACGGCTCGATCGCGCTCGACTACGTCAGCGAGGGCAAGGCCGTGCCGGACCCCGAGTCCGGCGCCGTCGAGAGCGTCGACGCCGAGGTGGACCGGGTCGTCCGGCACGTCATCGAGCACGCCCGCACCCGTCCGACCGAGTCGCTCATGGTCATCACGGCCTCGGCGAAGCACGCGGTCCGGGTCGAGCAGGCCGTGCTCGCTGCCGCGCAGGGCCACAAGGACCTCACCGAGTTCGTCATCGGTGACCGTCCGGAGCCGTTCATCGTGGCCACCCTCGAGCAGTCCGTGGCGCAGAGCCGCGACCGCGTCGTGTTCTCCATCGGCTACGGCCGGACCCCGCACGGTCGGGTCCTCCGCGACTTCGGTCCCCTCGGCAAGCCCGGCGGTGAGCGATTGCTCGCGGTCGCGATGACCCGCGCCCGTCGGTCGATGGTCATCGTCACGTGCTTCCAGCCGTCCGACATCGAGGCCGAGCGCATGGGGCACGGCACGGTCGCCCTCGCCGAGATCCTGGCCGAGGTCCGCGCCCGGACCACCGCCGAGTACGTGCCGGACGACTCCGACCCGCTGCTCGTCGACCTGGCCCGGCGGCTGGAGATGCGCGGCATCCCGGTCGCGCTCGGCCACCGCGGCAAGCTCGGCCTGGTCGCCGCGCACGGCGGGGTCTGCGTCACCATCGAGACCGATGCGTCGCTCGTCAAGGGGTCGCTGCGTGAGTCGCTCCGGCTCCGTCCCGAGGTGCTCCGTCGTCTCGGCTGGCACTACGTCCGCGTGCACGCGTTCCAGCTGTTCTCCGACCCGGACCGGGTGGCGAACACGGTGGCGCAGGTGCTCGGGGTCGACCGCGGTGCCACCCAGGAGATCTCGATCCCGCCGGTGCCCGCGCGCCGATGACCGCCAGGGTTCCACGCCGGGCCTCGCGGCAGGCAGGACCGGTGACCTCGTCGACGGACCACCTGACGGGGACGTGGACACCGGACGCGGGTGCGTCCCGGGCAGGAGACGCGTCGGGGGCGGACACCGACCCCGCGGCGACCCCGGCACCCGCCGTGCCGCGGTCGACCGGGCCGGGAGGTACGTCCCGCTCCGGCAGGCGCGTCACGACCCGTGCGGTCCCCGGCAGCGACCCGACACCGGCGCCGGAGCCGGCGCGCCACGGCACGGGCGAGAACGACGACCGGCTCCTCCGCGACCGGCCGCCGCACTGGGGATGACCGTCCCGGCTGACGGAGGACGGCCTGCCGCCGGTCGGGTGCGACCGACGAGTGCACGGGTCGGACCGGTACCCTTGCAGTGACCCACCCCGAACGGAAGCGTGTGATGACGGAGCCCTCCCGGCGGACCCGGCCCGACTGGCAGACGCTGCCGAACCTCATCACGCTGGTGCGCTTCGCCCTCATCCCGGTCTACGTCGGGCTGGTCGTCGCCGGACACCCGGGATGGGCGTTGGCCTCCCTGGTGGTCCTCGGTGTGAGCGACTGGGCCGACGGATTCCTGGCGCGACGACTCCACCAGGAGTCCCAGCTCGGCAAGACTCTCGACCCGATCGCCGACCGGTTGGCGATCGTGGCGATCGTGCTGTCGCTCGTGCTCGTCGGGCTGCTGCCGTGGATCGTCGTCGTGGTCGTGGTGGCCGTCGACCTGGCGCTCCTGGCGCTCTCGAGCGCGTGGTTCCGTGGCAACCCGGACCTCCGCGTGACGTGGACGGGCAAGATCCGGTCCGCGCTGCTGTTCGTCGGGCTGCCGGTCCTGCTGTTCTCGTCGACGTCGGTCGCCGCCGACCACCACTGGGTCCGGGGCGTCGGTCTCGTCTTCGTCTGGCTCGGCACGGTCGGGCACGTCCTCGCCGGTCTGCAGTACGCGGGGGAGATGGCCCGGAAGCACCGGGCGCAGCGCGCTCCGGCGTAGGCCGACCCTCCCGGCACCGGCACCGGCACCGGCACCTACAGCTTCGTCGTTCCGGCGATGCCGGCGCCCTCGGGTGCGTCCGCCGGAGCGACGTGCGCCCCGTGCCCGCCGACACCCGGCCCGGCACCCTGCTGGGCGCGCAGCAGGTCGCGGATCTCGAGGAGCACCTCGACGTCCGTCGGCGGGACGTCCGCGGGCGGTTGCTCCTCGTCGTGCTTCGTCCGGTCGAACGCGACCTTCTTGAGGTGGTTCACCGGCACGACGAGCGCGAAGTAGACGACCGCTGCGACGATCACGAAGTTCAGGACGGCACCGAGCACCTTGCCGAACAGCAGCTCGGTGTCGCCGCCGGACACGGTCGGGAACGACACGATCAGGGCCTTGTCCAAGCTGGAGGCGTTGAAGACCGCACCGATGAGCGGGTTGATCAACGCCGTCACGACCGCCGTCACGATGGCGGTGAACGCGGCTCCGATGACGACCGCCACCGCGAGGTCGATGACGTTCCCGCGGAGCAGGAACTCCCTGAAGCCCTTCACGCGAGCCCCCTTCTGTCGTGGACGGCCACCGCGCGATGGCCCGGTCCAACCTATCCAGCAGGCGCGGGGCCGGTCAGGACGCGGACGACCCCGACCCGGAGGACGACCCGGACCCGGAGGACGACCCGGACCCGGAGGACGACCCCGACCCGGAGGACGACCCCGACCCGGAGGACGACCCGGAGCCGGACGAGGACCCGGACGAGCCGGACGACCCCGACCCGGACGACGACCCCGACCCCGACGGCGTCGCGCGCGAGTCGGTGCGGTAGAAGCCACCACCGTTGAAGGTCACACCGACGGGCGAGAACACCTTCCGCAGGACCCCGCCGCAGACCGGGCACTCGGTGAGCGTGGCGTCGGAGAAGGCCTGCTTGATGTCGAACGCGTTGCCGCACTCGGTGCAGCGGTACGAGTAGGTGGGCACGTCAGCTCCGGAACGTGATGATGCGCGACGGCGTGATGATGCCGTCGACGGGTTCGTCGTGGGGTTCGCGCGGGACCTCGTCGAGGTACTCCGTGTCGAACACCACAGCATAGACGGGCGGGCGGTTGGCCATGGACCCGAGGGTCTTGTCGTAGTACCCGCGTCCCCAGCCCATCCGGACGCCGTCGTGCCCCACGGCGGCGGCCGGCGTGATGATCACGTCGACGTCGTTGATCGCCAGGGGGGAGAGCACCTCGCCGACGACCTCCGGCATGCCGAACGGTCCCTCGCGCTCCGAGGACCCGTCGCCGACCGCCCAGTCGAGCAGCCCGTCCTCGCGGGTGATCGGCAGGAGCACCCGGATGCCCCGCTCGAACGCCCAGTCGAGGAAGGGACGGACGTCGGGTTCGTCGGGCGCCGACAGGTAGAGCGCGACCGAGGTGATCTGGCGTTCCTCGACGAAGCGCTGCAGCGTGGCGGTCAGGGCGAGGGAGTCGGCGTCGCGGACGGTCGAGGTCCGGCTGCGTCGCCGCTGCCGGAGGTCGGCTCGGAGGGCGCGCTTCTCGTTCCCGAGATCGTCGGTCATGGCGAAGAGTGTAGCGAGCGCCGGTGCTGCGGCTTCCCGCTGATCTGCCTGTCCTCCTATCAGTTGACATGCCCGCGAAATGCGTTTCGGATACGGTCTGTCCATGGGCTTCCAGATTTCGAAGGCAGTGATCCCCGCCGCAGGGCTGGGCACGCGCTTCCTCCCCGCGACCAAGGCGATGCCGAAGGAGATGCTCCCCGTCGTCGACAAGCCGGCCATCCAGTACGTGGTGGAGGAGGCGGTCGACGCCGGACTCACCGACGTGCTGATGATCACCGGGCGCAACAAGAACGCGCTCGAGAACCACTTCGACCACGTGTCGGAGCTCGAGGAGACCCTCAAGAAGAAGGGCGACCACGAGAAGCTGCAGAAGGTCAACCAGTCCACGGACCTGGCCGACATGCACTACGTGCGTCAGGGTGACCCGCTCGGCCTCGGTCACGCCGTGCTCCGCGCGAAGATGCACGTCGGCCGCGAGCCGTTCGCCGTGCTCCTCGGTGACGACATCATCGACGCCCGCGACCCGCTGCTCAAGCGCATGATCGAGGTCCAGGGCGAGAAGAAGGCCACGGTCGTCGCCCTGCTCGAGGTCCCGGCGTCGCAGACGCACCTCTACGGCATCGCGACCGTCGAGGAGACCGACACCGACGACGTCGTGAAGATCACCGGCCTGGTCGAGAAGCCGGCCCAGGGCGAGGCCCCGTCGAACCTGGCGATCATCGGCCGCTACGTCATCCGCCCCGAGGTCTTCGACGTCCTCGAGAAGCAGGAGCCCGGCAAGGGCGGCGAGATCCAGCTCACCGACGCGCTCATGAAGATGGCGAGCGCCGAGGAATGGACAGGTGGCGTGTACGGCGTCGTCTTCCGTGGACGCCGCTACGACACCGGTGACAAACTCGACTACATCAAGGCGATCGTGCAGCTCGCCTCGGACCGCGAGGACCTCGGCCCGGACCTCAAGTCCTGGCTCAAGGAGTTCAACGCGGGCGAATGAGTCGACCCATCCCGCACGGGTCCGGTGACCCCGGCCCCGTGCGGGACACCCGTCCCGCCGAGCGCGGGACCCCGGAGGAACCAGAAGCGATGACGACGATCCCGACCCTCACCCACGGGCGGGTCACCATCCGCCCCCTCCGGATCCGCGACGCCCGTGAGCTCGACCTGGCGTTGGCCGGCAACCGCTCGTGGCTCCGCACGTGGGAAGCGACGAACCCCTCCGGGTTCGCGTCCGCCGACGTCAAGGGGAGCATCCGCGCGCTGCAGGCCAACGCCCGGGCCGGGTTGGGCCTCCCGTTCGCGATGGAACTGGACGGACGTTTCGTCGGCCAGCTGAACGTCTCCGGCATCACGTACGGGTCGCTCGCGAGCGCCTCCATCGGGTACTGGGTGGTGCAGGACGCCGCCGGCCACAACGTGACGCCGACCGCGGTCGCGCTCGCGACCGACCACTGCTTCCGCTCCGTCGGCATCCACCGTCTCGAGATCTGCATCCGTCCCGAGAACGCCCCGAGCCTCCGCGTCGTGGAGAAGCTCGGGTTCCGGTACGAGGGCCTGCGCCGCCGGTACATCCACATCAACGGCGATTGGCGCGACCACTTCTGCTTCGGCCTCGTCGCGGAGGAGATCCGCGAGGGCGTCCTCGACCGCTGGGTCCGTGGGCAGGTGCCGCACGGTGCCGGCCGCGTGCCGCAGGAGGCCTGGGACGAGGCGGGCGTGCCGCTGCCCGTCTCGCCGCGCGGCTGACGACCCACGGGACGGGTCGCGTCGCGGCCCGGTGACCCCGGCGTGGCCGGGAGGCCCGCCGAGCCGCCGACGGATCCGTCACGACTCGCTCGACACGCTCCCGGCAATGGGCGTCCGGGCGGCGCGCTCCCCCTACCGTTGCCCCCATGGGAATCGGGACCTGGGGCGGCGGCGTCGTGCTGCTCGTGGCGGCCGTGCTCTGGGTCGTGTACCTGATGCCCGCGTGGGCGGCCCGTCGTGAGTACCTCGCCACCGAGCGGAACGCGATCCGACTGCAGCAGACCCTCCGCATCCTGGCGCAGACCGCCGAGCTGCCGGACGAGGTGCGCGTCGAACTGAACGCGAAGTCCCTCGCCGAGGCGCAGCGCGTCGCCCGGTCCGAGGAGGCGAAGCGTGTCGCGATCGTCCGCGCCCACGAGGCCGCACGGCAGCGGGAGATCACCCGTCGCCTCGCCGCCCAGGCGCCCGTGCTCGAGAAGGCGTCCTCGGTGCCCGCCCTGACCGCGATGCGCATGCGTCGCTCACGCCTCGGTGCCACGACGCTCGGCACGCTCGGGCTCGTGCTCGCGGTGGTCGTGCTCGTCGTCGCCCCCGGCGCCTGGTTGCTCGCGGTGGCCGGACTCGTCGCGGCCGGTGGTTCCGCGGCCGTGCTCGCACAGCTGCACCAGGTCGCGACCGCGCGCCGTCGACGGGCCGCGGCCGGTGCGGCGGAGCAGACCCGGGCCTCCCGGCCGACCACCGCGTGGACCGATCCCGCGCCGCCGCTCTCCACCGACCAGCCGACGGCCGCGCCCGCGGACCGCACCTGGACGCCGGGGCCGATCCCGAAGCCGCTGTACGTGCAGACGCCGACCCGACCCGATCCGTCCCCGGAGTCGTCGGCCGAACTCGCCGCCCGGCTGCGTGACCGCGTGGCCCAGGCGAAGGCCGAGGCGGAGGCAGAAGCGGCTGCCGTCCGAGCCGCTGCGGCCGACCCGTCGCTCGCCCGGGTGTCGCGGATGCGTGCCGACGTCGAGGAGGCCGCCGCGGCGCTGTCTTCGCACGACCAGGGGCGGCTCGCGGAGCGGCTCGGGCTCCGTGCCGCGACCGCCGGGTCGCCCGCTCCCCGGAGTGCGCCCGCGCCCGGTGCGTCGGCTGCGCCCGGTCCGGTTGCGCCCGGTCCGGCTGCCTCCGCGACCGACGAGGCCGCCGCCCCCGCCGCCCCGAGCCGCTGGGCCGGGATGGGCGTGATCGGCGACGACGCGTACGGACAGACGGACCTCGACGCGATCATGCGACGCCGTCGAGCGGTCTGACCGGACGGCACGCCCGACCGCCGCGGCCCGATTACCGGATCGCCGCGACCCGGTGCTATCGTTGTCGAGCACTCGGGGCTATGGCGCAGTTGGTAGCGCGTCTCGTTCGCAATGAGAAGGTCAGGGGTTCGAATCCCCTTAGCTCCACCGAGAAGCACGACGGCCCGGAACCGATTGGTTCCGGGCCGTTCTCGTTGCCGGCCGTTCTCGTTGCCGGCCTTCCACAGACCGCCACGGGGGGTGTCGGAGCCGGGTGCTCGGCCCCTAGACTCCCCGTGCGCCACAACAGGTGGTCCCGAGGGGGAGCCGCCACTCGGCCGGGCACCGTCGCCCGACCGAGCACCGTCGCCCGCTCGGGCACGCCGCCCGCTCGGGCACGTCAGGGGGAGAAGCATGAACCGCATCCGTCGTCTCGTCGCCACCGTCGCCACCGCCGTCGTCATCGCAGCAGGTGTCGCCGTCGCCGGCCCGACCGCCGCGGCCTCCGCCGCCGTCACCCCGACCGGGGTGGACATCTCGTGGCCGCAGTGTGGCGGGACGGTCCCGACCGGACAGGCGTTCGGCATCGTCGGGGTGAACGGATCGCTCGGCAACACGACGAACCCGTGCCTGGCCGAGCAGCTGGCCTGGGCCGCGGGGTCCGTCGGCGGATCGACCCAGCCGAAGACCCAGCTCTACGTCCTGTTCGCCAACCCCGGCCTGCAGGCGTCGGTCTGGCCGAAGTCGAACACGTACAAGGGCACCGCGCCGGCGAACCGGTTCGGTCGGTGCTCGACCAAGGGCGGTGCGAAGCAGCTCACGCTCGCGTGCTCGTTCATGTACGGGTACGCGCGCGGCTACGACGACGTGACGATCCGCGGCATCGACCGCCCCGCCGCGTACCGCTGGTGGCTCGACGTCGAGACCGGGTTGTCCTACCAGTCGAGCACCGCGCAGAACCGCGCCGCGCTCGAGGGCATGATCGCCGGGCTCAAGGCGGGTGGGGTCCGGACGATCGGCATCTACTCGACGCCGTCGCAGTGGAAGACCATCGCCGGGTCGGTCAGCTCGTCGAGCACGCTGTACGGCCGGTCGAGCTGGATCGCCCTCGGCAAGAGCACGATCACCAAGGCGCGCCAGGCCTGCTCGGGGACCCCGCTGTCCGGCGGCACGATCGCGATGACCCAGATCGAGGCCGCGTACGGCTCCACCACGATCGACCGCGACGTCTCCTGCCGCTGATCGGTCCTTGCGGGGCTCCGGGTCGGCTGTCACGATGAGGCGACGGACGAAGGAGCCCATCATGACCTCGCGACTGAACCCCTACCTCGGCTTCCGGGACGACGCCCGACAGGCGCTCGAGTTCTACCAGTCGGTGTTCGGCGGTGAGCTGCGGATCGGCACCTTCGCCGAGATGGGCGCCGACGGGGACCCGGCCGACGCGGACAAGGTCATGCACGGGCAGCTCGAGACGACGCGGGGGTACGTGCTCATGGCGTCGGACACCCCGGCGTCGATGGGGCGGTCGGAGACGAACAACATCTCGCTGTCCGTCTCCGGTGACGCTGACGACGCCGAGGACCTGCGCGGGTACTTCGCGGCCCTGTCCGTCGGCGGGAGGGTGCTCGAACCACTCACGCAGGCGCCGTGGGGCGACGAGTTCGGCATGGTCACCGACCGGTTCGGGATCACCTGGCTCGTGAACGTCAGCGCTCCCGCTGCCTGACCCCGCTGCCTGACCCCGCTGCCTGACCCCGCGCTGCTCCCGGCGGTGCGGTCGGCCGATCCCGGGACGACGTCGCATAGCCTGGTCCGGTCATGACTGCTCCGATCACGCGCCGCACCCTCCTGTCCCTCGCCGGCATCACCGGTGTCGGCCTCGTCGCCGCGGCCTGCTCCGCGGACGGGCCGGGGCTCCGGTCCTCGTCGACGCCGGGGTCGTCCGGCGCGGCACCGGCCGGCGGGACGTCGTCGGGCTCGTCGTCGGCCGGAGCCGCGAGTGCGCGCCCCTCGGCCACGACGGTCGAGCCGGCGGAGCTGCCCCTCGCCGGCGGCGTCACCGTGACCGTCACCGGGTCGGGGCTCGCCGTCGTCAAGGGCGTCACCGTCGGCGGGGTCGCCGCACGGGACGTGGTCGCCCGAGCGGGCAAGGTCACGTTCACGGCGCCGCACCAGGCCATGTACACCGCGGGGCCGGCCGACGTCGCGCTGTTCACCGAGCCCGTGGAACCGGTCCCGTCGGCGAACCGGACCTCGGACGGCAACGGCAGCCAGGCGAACGACGGCCAGGTGGGTGCCACACAGGACGGTGCCGCCAGCACGCCGACCCCCACGGCCTCGGCCACTCCGGACGCGAGCACCGCGGTCGCCACCACGACCGTCGCCTACGCGGCCCAGACCGCGGTCGACCGCCAGCTCGAGTACGCCATGCGGCACTGGGCCGACTACAACACCGCCGAGTACGGGACGATGAACCCCATCGGCGGGGACTGCGCGAACTACGTCAACCAGACGCTCGAGGCCCGCGGCTGGGAGCAGCGCGCCGACTGGTACAACCGGGCCGGCGGTGCAGAGCACTCCTCGACGTGGACCTACTGCCCGGCCATGGACCCGTGGCTCGACCAGAACGCGGCCACGTTCGGGCTCACCCGCCGGACCTCGGACGAACGCCAGCACGTCGCGGTCGGCGACATCGTCATGTTCGACTGGAACGGCAACGGCTCGCCGGACCACACGACCATCGTGTCCGAGGTGTTCGCCGAGGCCGACGGCACGATCCGCATCAAGTCGGCGAGCCACAACCAGGACGGGCCGTACCGTGACCTCGACGAGATGATCACGGTGCAGCACCCGGGCGGCACCGCCTGGTTCCACACGATCGCGGCGTAGGGACCGGACCCTCCGCACGGCACGAAGGGTGCGGCGCGTCGGTACCATCACGGGTGTCCTCGTACCGCGACGAGAGGGGATCCCGTGCCCGCACCTGCACTCCGCGAGACCGACCGCGGTCCGGCCTTCCCCGCCCGCGTCCGGTCCGACGTCGTGGCCGCCGTGGTCAGCGCGGGGCTCGCCGTGCTCCTGCCGGTCCTGTTGCTCGTCGTCGGCTCACTGCTCGGCGGGGCCGGCGGCAACCCGCTCGGCTCGACGGCCGGACTGCTCCGACAGGCCCTGGGCGACGGGCTCGTGCTGGTGGTCCTCGTCGTGGTGGTGTCCGCGCTCGGCGGGTGGCGGTCCGTCCTGACCGAGCCCGCTCGCGCGCGGTCGTGGTGGGGTGTCGGCGTGCTCGTCGTGTTCACCGCGGTGACGCTCGTCGCGTTCACGACACCCCTGCGGGCCGATGCCGGTGGGTACCTCGGCGCGCTCCTCGTCGGCGTGCTCGCCGTGGCCCTCGTCGAGGAGCTCGTCTTCCGCGGGGTCCTCGTCGCGGGGTTCCGCCGGGTCGCGCCCGAGTGGGTGGTGTGGCTCGTCGCCACCGCGACCTTCGCCCTGGCACACGCCTTCAACGCGGACGGCAGCGCGTTCCAGGTCCTCACGACGTTCCTGCTCGGTTCCGCCTGTCACCTCGCCCGTCGGGTCACCGGGTCGCTCCTCGGGGCCGTGTTGCTCCACGTGCTGTACGACGCGTTCCTCGGTTTCCGGAGCCAGACGGTCGACGGGATGCCGTTCCTGCTCAACGCCGGGGCCACCCTGGCGGTGGCCGTGGCAGCCGTCATCGGCTTCGTGGTCGCACTCCGCAGCCCGGGTCCGCGCCGCGGGTCCGGCACCGGCGCCTGAGGCACGAGGCACGAGGCCCGCGTCCGGGGTCGGGCGCCGGTGCCCGGGTTCATGGGAACCCGAGGAACCAGAGCAGGACGACCGCGACCGCCTGCAGGCACACGCCGACCACGAGCCACCCGGTCGCCCGTCGTCGGGTCGCGGTGAACGTGTCGGCGGCGAGCAGTGGCGCGACCGGCATGAGCAGGCGGGGCAGGCTCTGCTGCGGCAGGAACACCGCCACCAGGTACGCCACGTAGGCGACCGTGAAGCCGAGGACGTCGGGCCCGAGCGCGCGGACGCCCCGTCGGCAGGACAACCACGCGGCCCCGGCGAGCACGAGCACCACGAGCACGATGCCCGCGGGCCCGAGCCACGTCCCCGCCATGAGGAACCACGGCGTCAGCGGTGCGAAGTGCTGCCGGCCGACGAACCCGACCCACCACGACAACTCCGTCTCGAGGTACGCGTCCGGACGACCGGTCACCGCGCTCGCGACCACCGGCCACGCGAGCCCCGCCGCCGCGACGACGAGCCCTGCGGCGACGACCGCGCCGCGATCCCGCCACCGGAACGGCTCCCCGCCGGGTCGGCCGCCTCCCGCACGCCGGGCGGCGACCTCCCGCACGACGAGGTGCACGGCGAGGGCGACGGCGAGCGCCAGCACCCCCGGGCGGGCGGCCGCCGCGAGCACACCGAGGACGGCGACCAGCCAGTACCGCCGGCGCACGAGCGCGAGCAGTGCGCCGAAGAGCAGGACCAGGAACATGCTCTCGGCGTACGCGACCTGCAGCAGGAAGCCCGTCGCGCCGAATGCGAAGAACGCGGTCGCCCACCGCGCACGTCGGGCGTCCGCGACCGCGAGGACGAGGCGGAACAGGACCACGCACGCCCCGGCACCGCACAGGGTGGCGACGACGAGCCCCGCCACCCAGAACGACGACCCCGTCAGCGCCATGAGGACCCGGACGACGCCGGGGAACAGCGGCAGGAACGCCCACGGGTTCGGGAGGACGTGCCCGTCGCCGTCGGTGGGCAGGTCGCGCGGGTACCCGTGCTCGGCGATGGTCCGGTAGAAGGACGCGTCCCACGAGCCCGAGAAGGTGGCGAACGACGGGTCACGCCGGTACGAGGCGAAGTGCCACCCGTTCGCCGTCGCGAGCCAGTAGACCGAACCGAGGAGCACCGTGCTGACGATGCGCGAGGCCAGCCACAGGAGGAGGGGAGTCGTCCACCCGCTGTGGCGGGCCTCCAGGACGGCCGTCACCGTCCGCCCCACGCGGGCCCGCCGGGAGGCTCGGGTCGTCGCCGCCGGGTCCGTCACCTGCCCGATCCTGGCAGACGGTCCGCTGTCCGTTCGCCGCACCGGCCAGGTCGCGTCCAGAGGCCGGGCGTTGCATCGCGGTCGTTCCCTGGAAACCACCACCACGGAGGCAGCATGCCGTTCATCACCGTCGGAGCCGAGAACGGGCACGACATCGACCTGCACTACGACGACTTCGGCACGGGCGACCCCGTCGTCCTCATCCACGGCTGGCCGCTGTCGGGCCGCTCGTGGGAGGGCCAGGTCCCGGCCCTCGTCGCCGCGGGGCACCGCGTCATCGCCTACGACCGCCGCGGGTTCGGTCAGTCCTCGCAGCCGTGGAACGGGTACGACTACGACACGTTCGCCGCGGACCTCGACAAGCTCATCACGGAGCTCGGGCTGACGGACGTCACGCTCATCGGGTTCTCGATGGGCGGCGGCGAGCTCGCCCGCTACGTGTCGACCTACGGCACCGGCAAGGTCGCGAAGCTCGTCTTCGCCAGCGCCGTCCCGCCGTACCTGTGGAAGTCCGACGACAACCCCGAGGGCGGCGTCGACCAGGACCTCGCCGACTGGTTCGCGACGGGCATCACGGGCGACCGCCCGGCGTTCCTGCACGAGTTCGTGGACATGTTCTACACCGCCGGCGGCAAGGTCTCGCTGACCCACAAGCCGCTCGTGAGCGAGGACCAGCGCGCCTACGACCTCGCGATCGCCGAGCTCGCCTCGCCGAAAGGCACGCTCGACTGCACGGCGGCGTTCGCGACGACCGACTTCCGCGACGACCTGACGAAGGTCGACGTCCCGACGCTCGTCATCCACGGCGACGCCGACGGCATCGTGCCGTTCGAGGTGTCCGGCAAGCGGACCGCCGAGGCGATCCCGGACGCGCAGCTGCACGTCATCGAGGGCGGCCCGCACGGCGTGCTCGCGTCACACCGCGACGAGTGGAACGAGGCGGTGCTCCGCTTCCTCGCGGGGTAGTCGCGTCCGTCGGCGCCTCGGTGCCGGCAGACGGACGGGAGGCCAGTGACCGACTGGTCACGGGCCTCCCGTCCGTTCCGCCACCCGTCGGTTCCGCCACCCGTTCGGCGGACCGCCGCGGTCAGCGGCCGAGCACGGCCCGGCGGATCCGCTCGATCGGCTCCTTCGGGCTCCGGTCCGCGTTGAGCAGACCGTTCGTCTCCTGCATCGTGTCGGTGAGCTGGGTCCAGCAGCTGCCGGCGAGGAACGAGCTCGCGCGCACCGCGTCGTAGAGGGCGGTGATCCTGGCGATCCAGTCGTCGCCGTCCGCCGCGGTCGTGTACCCCCAGGCGTCGTCGCGCTGCACGCCCGGCTGGTGGTTCACGCCGCCGAACTCGGTCAGCATCACCGGCTGGCCGCGGTCCACCGCCCCACCGACCAGGATCGGACGGTCCGCCGGACCGATGCCGGCGAGCAGCCGGGCCCGCGCGGTGTCGTCGGCGTACGTGCGGGCGAGCCGCTCCCCGTCGCCCTCGTAGTCGTGCACCGACAGGATGTCCGAGTCGGGGTGCTCCCACCCGTCGTTCGAGATCACCGGCCGGGTCGGGTCGAGCGCCCGCGTGACGTCCGCGAGGGCACGGGCGTACGCCTGCTGCGCAGGGTCCGTGGCGATGTGCTGCACGCCCCAGCTCTCGTTCGCCGGCACCCAGGTGACGACCGAGGGGTGCGAGGCGTCCCGCTCCACCGCGTCCATCCACTCGCGCATCAGGCGTTGCACGGCCGTGGGGGAGAAGGCGTACGCACCGGGTGCCTCGCCCCAGACCATGAGGCCGAGCCGGTCGGCCCAGTACAGGAACCGTGGGTCCTCGATCTTCTGGTGGTTCCGCGCCGCGTTGAAGCCGAGCTCCTTGATGAGCTCGACCTCGCGGCGGAGGGCCTGGCGGGTCGGTGCGGTCAGGTGCGACTCCGGCCAGTAGCCCTGGTTCAGCACGCTGCGCACGTCGATGCTGCGGTCGTTGAGCAGGAACCGGCCGCTGCCGACCGCGGTGGTGCGGATGCCGAAGTACGAGCTCACGGCGTCGAGCGGTGCGCCGTCGGCGGACACCAGGGACACCACCGCGTCGACGAGGTGCGGTGCGTCCGGGCTCCACTGCAGCTCCTGCTCGGCCTGCCCGTTCGCCTGCCGGGCGATCGGCACGACGAGGTCGACCTCGTGCGCGGTCGGCTGGACGGCGACCTCCACCGTGGCGAGGTGCTCGTCGTGCTCCGCCCAGTGCGCCTCGACCCGGAGCCGCGTCCCGGCCGGGTGCGCGCCCGCCAGCCGGACGGTGAGCCGCATCGTCTCGTGGTCGACGTTCGTCCACCGGACGGACCGGACGGCCGTGGTCGGGACCGCCTCGAGCCAGACGGTCTGCCAGATCCCCGTGGTCCGGCGGTACCAGATGTCGTGCGGCTGCTCGTGCCAGTCCTGCTTGCCGCGGGGCTGGGTGAGGTCGTGCGGGTCGTCCTCGGCGCGGACGACGAGCGTGTGGTCGCCGTCGGTGCCGGTGCCGTCGCCGGTCAGGGCGTCGGTGACGTCGAGGGTGAACGGGGTGTGGCCGCCCTCGTGGTCGCCGACGAACCGGCCGTCGACCCAGACGCGTGCGCGGTGGTCCACGGCGCCGAAGTGCAGGAGGAGGCGCGGGGCGTCGGTGCCGTGGCCGGCGGCCGCGAGGTCGGCGGCGGTGATCGTCCGCGCGTACCAGACCACGGGGTGGAACCCGGGCTCGTCGATGCCGGACGCCACGGACTCCGGCGGGAACGGGACGATGATGTCCCGGGCGTCGGGGAACCCGTCCCGCCACGAGGGGTCGTCCCCGGTGTTCCGGAACGACCAGGTGCCGTCGAGGTCCGCCCAGTGGGACCGCATCATCTGCGGCCGCGGGTACTCGCCGTCCTGGCGGGTCGCGACGGGGAGTGCGGGTGCGGCGTCGTTGCCGGGGTACGCGTTCATGGCTCCATGCTGGTCGTGCGGTACATCGATGTAAAGGCGGCGCATGCAGACCGGACAGCGCCCGGGAGTGGCGGACGGACGGCACGGAGTGGCCGAACCCCCGGACCGGTGCAGCCGCGACGGGTACCGTCCCCGACATGACCGACGCCGTGCACGCCGACCCCCTCGAGACAGCCGTCGCCGGCTGGATGGCCGACCAACGCTGGTACGCGGCGAAGGGCGGGACCCCGCAGGTCCGCGTCCTCGCCGAGGACAGCGACGACACCGCCGACGCCCGCATCCGCACCCTCTACGTGCTCGACGACGCCCCGACCGGACCGGTCCTGTACCAGGTGCCGCTCACGATCCGGCAGACGCCCGTCCCCGAGCTCGCGCACGCCCTCGTGGCCGAGGTCGACGGCGCACACGTCTACGACGGCCCGCACGACGTCGCCTACGCACGCTGGTTGCTCGGACGCATCGAGGCCGACGGCGACCACATCGGCCCCGCCACCGACGCCCGTGTCCTCAGCGGCGAGCAGTCGAACACCTCGGTGATCTGCGGGACCGAGGAGAGCGGCCAGGTCATCACGAAGGTCTTCCGTGTGCTGCACGACGGCGCCAACCCCGACGTGACCACGCAGCGGGCGCTCTCGGCGGCCGGGTCCGAGCGTGTGCCCCGGACCTTCGGCGCGCTCGCCGGGGAGTGGCCGGACGACGGGCAGCCGGGCGGCACCGCACACGGCCACCTGGCCTTCGCGCAGGAGTTCCTGCCCGGCCTCGAGGACGCCTGGCGCGTGGCCCTGACCGCGGCCCGTGGCGGCGAGTCCTTCGCGAGCGCCGCGGACCGCCTCGGTGCGGCCCTCGCCGAGGTGCACACCGTCCTCGCCGACGCCATGCCGACCGCGACCGCCGGCCCGGAGCAGGTGGACGTGGCCGTCGCGACCATGCGCCGCCGACTCGAGACCGCCGCGGCCGAGGTGCCGCAGGTCGCCGACCACGCCGCCGCCGTCGCCCGCGTGTACGACCGTGCGGCGTCCGTGCCGTGGCCGACCATGCAGCGCATCCACGGTGACCTGCACCTCGGGCAGGTCCTGTCGGCCCCGGAGCCCCGCGGCTGGGTGTTCCTCGACTTCGAGGGCGAGCCGCTCCGCCCGATGCCCGAACGCTCGCGTCCGGACGTCGCGCTCCGGGACGTCGCCGGCATGCTGCGCTCGTTCGACTACGTCGCGGGTGCGCTCGCACACGACGACGATCCCGTGGACACCGGCGACTGGGCGCAGGAGGCGCGGAACGCCTTCCTCGACGGCTACGCGCGGGGCAGCGGTGCGGACCTGCGCGCGCACCGGGCGCTGCTCGACGCGTTCGAGCTCGACAAGGCCGTGTACGAGGTCGTGTACGAGGCGCGCAACCGTCCGACGTGGGTCGGGATCCCGGTCGCGGCCGTGGACCGACTGGTCGCCCGCTCGGCGGGCTGACCGCACACCGGACGGGAGGCCCGTGGCGACACCGCCACGGGCCTCCCGTCCGTCTGCGTCCGGTCCGTCCGCGTCCGGGCCGTGCCCGGGCCCGACCGGGGAGGTCCGGGGCTAGTTGACGGGACCGGTGTACTTCTCGCCCGGCCCCTTGCCCGGCGCGTCCGGGATGGCCGAGGCCTCGCGGAACGCGAGCTGCACGGAGCGCAGCCCGTCGCGCAGCGGACGGGCGTGCTGGTCGCCGATCTCGGTGGCCGCAGCGGTGACCAGGCCGGCGAGCGAGGTGATGAGCTTGCGGGCCTCGTCCAGGTCGGTCTGTCGCTCGGGGTCGTCCGCCAGGCCGACCTTGACGGCGGCGGCACTGAGCAGGTGGACGGCCACGGTGTTGACGAGCTCGATCGCGGGGACCTCGGAGATGTCCCTGGCGGCATCGCCCGCGCCGTCGAGCCCGTCCTCGTCGGATCCGGGGGCCTGGTTGCTCGGGGTGTCGGTCACGGTGCTCCTCTGCTAGACTCGCCGACGGCAGACGCTGTCCGCGCGCCCGGATCCTTCCGGGAGTCAGGACGGTGTCACGAAAGAGGAGTTCCTCCCACCCGTGGCTGCACCAAGGCTACCGGGTCACCACCGCTCCGCCGGTGCTCACGACGTGGGCCCCGGTCGGCCGGACCGCAAGGGTCGGCGTCGGGCGGCTGCCGGACGGGTCTGCGATCCGTGCGTCAGATCTCCTCTCTCGTGCCGTCGTCCCGGGCACACGCCCCGGACGGCCACCACCTGATTGAAGGAGCTCCGCATCACCGATCCCCGTACCAACGACCGAATCCGCGTCCCCGAGGTCCGACTCGTCGGTCCCCAGGGCGAGCAGGTCGGCGTTGTCCCCATCGCCGTCGCACTGCGCCTCGCGCAGGAAGCCGAGCTGGATCTGGTCGAGGTCGCGCCGAACTCGAAGCCGCCCGTCGCCAAGATCATGGACTACGGCAAGTTCAAGTACGAAGCCGCTCAGAAGGCCAAGGAAGCCCGCCGCAACCAGGTCAACACCGACCTGAAAGAGGTCCGCTTCCGCCTGAAGATCGACGTGCACGACTACGAGACGAAGCGCAAGCGCGCCGAGGGGTTCCTCCTCGGTGGCGACAAGGTGAAGGCGATGATCCTCTTCCGCGGTCGCGAGCAGTCGCGTCCCGAGCAGGGTGTCCGACTCCTCCAGAAGTTCGCGGAGGAGATCGCCGAGTTCGGCGTCGTCGAGTCGCGTCCGACCCAGGACGGCCGCAACATGACGATGATCATCGCGCCGCTGAAGAACAAGTCGGACGTCAAGGGCGAGCTCAACGCCAAGCGTGCCGCCGAGAAGGCGGAGCGCAAGGCCTCCGAGCACTCCGCGAAGACCAAGCCGGCGGACGAGACCACGTCCGGGACCGCCGCAGCAGCTCCGGCCGACTCCTCGGCCGAATAGGTCCTCCCAGACCGATCCCGCGCTCGCGCGGCCCCCATCCACCCCACGGAAAGGCACACGATGCCCAAGCAGAAGACCCACTCCGGGTCGAAGAAGCGCTTCAAGGTCACCGGCAGCGGCAAGATCATGAAGCAGCAGGCCGGTATGCGCCACAACCTCGAGGTCAAGTCCGCCAAGCGCAAGGCCCGCCTCAACGAGGACCAGGTCCTCGCCAAGGCCGACGTCAAGGCCGTCAAGAAGCTCCTCGGCCACTGAGCCGTCCCGGAACGTAAAGGAACAGATCAATGGCAAGAGTGAAGAGAGCGGTCAACGCCGCCAAGAAGCGCCGCGTCATCCTCGAGCGCGCCGAGGGCTACCGCGGCCAGCGTTCGCGCCTGTACCGCAAGGCGAAGGAGCAGGTCACCCACTCCCTCGTCTACGCGTACCGGGACCGTCACGCGAAGAAGGGCGAGTTCCGTCGCCTGTGGATCCAGCGCATCAACGCCGCGTCGCGTGCGAACGGCCTGACCTACAACCGCCTCATCCAGGGTCTCAACCTGGCCGGCGTCGAGGTCGACCGTCGCATCCTCGCGGACCTCGCGGTGAACAACGCCGAGACGTTCGCGGCGCTCGTCGAGACCGCCAAGAAGGCCCTGCCGGCCGACACCTCGGCGCCGAAGGCAGCCTGAGCCACGTCACCGTGCACCGGGACCCCCACTCCGTCGGAGTGGGGGTCCCGTCGTTCCCGGGGTCGGGTCGTTCCTAGACTGAGCACGTGAGCGATCTCCTCGAGAACCCCCGTGCCGGCCGTGTCAAGGCCGTGGCCGCCCTGGCCAAGAAGGACGTCCGCGCCGAGACCGGGCTGTTCCTGCTCGAAGGGCCGCAGGCCGTGCGCGAGGCGATCGAGTACCGCCCCGAGCTCCTCCGCGAGCTGTACGTCACCCCGACCGCTGCGGCGCGCCACGGGCTGGACGACGCTCCCGTGGACACGTGGTTCGTCACCGAGCAGGTGCTCGACGCGATGGCGGACACCGTCACGCCGCAGGGCGTCGTCGCCGTGTGCCAGCAGTTCCCGACGTCCGTGAAGGACGTCTTCCCCGACGCCCGCGCGGAGGCCCGGGTCGACGCCGACGCGTCGGAGGCCCTGCCCGGACTGGTCGCGATCCTCGAGGAGGTCCGTGACCCGGGGAACGCCGGCACGATCATCCGGGCCGCCGACTCCGCCGGCGCGGACGCCGTGGTGCTGACCGGACGCAGTGTCGACCCGTACAACCCGAAGGTCGTGCGCTCGACCACGGGGTCGCTGTTCCACGTCCCGGTCTCCGTCGGGGTGACCCTGGCCGACGCGGTCGAGCGTGCCCGCGGGCTCGGCTACACGATCCTGGCCGCCGACGTCTCCGGCGACGACCTGCCGGACGTGCGCGCCGACGGCATGCTCGACGGACCGACCGTGTGGGTGTTCGGCAACGAGGCCCGCGGACTGACGGCGGAGGACCTGGCGCTCGTCGACCGCGCGGTCAAGGTGCCGATCTACGGGCGGGCCGAGTCGATGAACCTCGCGACCGCGGCGTCGGTGTGCCTCTACGAGAGCGCGTTCGCACAGCGGACCCGTCCCTCCACCGCCACGGACTGACGGCGACCGTCCGCCTGGTGCAGGACGGCGGTATCCCGACGGCCGGTAGGCTTGGGTCTCGTGTCAGAACCTCTCGAGATCAGCGAATCGGCGGTCGCCGACGCCGTGGACGCGGCCCTCGCCGCCGTCCGCGCCACGACCACCGTCGCGGAGCTGAAGCAGGCCCGTGCCGAGCACACCGGTGAGCAGTCGACGCTCGCCCGGATGAACGCGTCGATGCGCAGTGTCCCGCCAGAGCAGAAGGCCGCGGCGGGCAAGCTCGTCGGACAGGCCCGCGGACAGGTGGCCCAGGTGGTCGCCGCGCAGGAGTCCGTGCTGGCCGAGGCCGAGGAACGTGCGCGGCTCGAGTCGGAGCGCGTCGACGTGACCGCGCTGCCGTCTCGCCGGACGCCGGGCTCGCGCCACCCGCTTTCGCTCCTCAACGAGACCGTGGCCGACGTCTTCGTCGGTATGGGGTGGGAGGTCGCGGAGGGGCCGGAGCTCGAGCACGAGTGGTTCAACTTCGACGCCCTGAACTTCGACCAGGACCACCCGGCCCGGGCGATGGCCGACACCGTCTTCGTCGAGCCGGTCGACCGGCACCTGCTCATGCGGACGCACACCTCACCGGTGCAGATCCGCTCCCTGCTCACGCGTGCGCTCCCGCTCTACGTGATCGCGCCGGGTCGTGTGTACCGCGCCGACGAGCTCGACGCCACGCACCTGCCGGTCTTCACCCAGGTCGAGGGCATCGCGATCGACAAGGGCCTCACGATGGCGCACCTGCGCGGCACGCTCGAGCACTTCGCGCGTCAGGTCTTCGGGGCCGAAGCGCAGATCCGGCTCCGCCCCAACTACTTCCCGTTCACCGAGCCGAGCGCCGAGATGGACGTCTGGCAGCCGAACGCCAAGGGCGGCGCGCGGTGGGTCGAGTGGGGTGGCTGCGGCATGGTCAACCCCAACGTCCTGCGCGCCGCGGGCATCGACCCGGACGAGTACCAGGGCTTCGCCTTCGGCATGGGCATCGAGCGGACGCTCCAGTTCCGCAACGGCCTGAACGACATGCGTGACTTCCTCGAGGGCGACATCCGCTTCTCGCAGCAGTTCGGAACGGTGGTCTGATGCGCGTCCCACTCCGCTGGCTCGGCGAGTCCGTCGACCTGCCCGACGACGTCTCGCTCGAGCACGTCCACGCCGCCCTGGTGTCGGTCGGGTTCGAGGAGGAGTCCGTGCACACCTTCGACCTGACCGGGCCCGTCGTGGTCGGTCGGGTGCTCGAGCGCGTGCCCGAGCCGCAGAAGAACGGCAAGACCATCAACTGGTGCCAGGTGGACGTCGGCGAGTCCGAGCCCCGCGGCATCGTGTGCGGTGCCCACAACTTCGACGTCGGCGACCTCGTCGTCGTGACCCTGCCCGGCGCCGTGCTCCCCGGTCCGTTCCCGATCGCTGCCCGGAAGACGTACGGCCACGTGTCGGACGGCATGATCGCCTCCGCACGGGAGCTCGGTCTCGGCGACGAGCACGACGGCATCCTCCGCTTCGCCGACCTCGGCATGGAGCCCGAGGTCGGGGCGGACGCGATCGCGCTGCTCGGCCTCGACGACGCCGCGGTCGAGATCAACGTGACGCCGGACCGCGGCTACGCCATGAGCATGCGCGGCGTCGCCCGTGAGTACGCGCACGCCACCGGTGCGACCTTCTCCGACCCGGTCGACCGGGTCCTGCCGCGCACCGGCGACGGCTTCACGGTGACCGTGGACGACGCTGCCCCGATCCGTGGTCGTGTCGGCGCGCACACCTTCGTCACCCGGGTCGTCCGCGGCATCGACGCGACCCGGCCGACCCCGGCGTGGATGGTCGCCCGCCTGACCCTGGCTGGCGTGCGTTCGATCTCGCTGCCCGTCGACATCACGAACTACGTCATGTTCGAACTCGGGCAGCCGTTGCACGGGTACGACCTCGCGACGCTGCAGGGCGGCCTGACCGTCCGTCGGGCCACCCCCGGGGAGCGCCTGACCACCCTCGACGACGTCGAACGCACGCTCGACGCCGAGGACCTCGTCATCGCGGACGACGCCGGCGCCGTCGGTCTCGCGGGCGTCATGGGCGGTGCCCGGACCGAGATCACCGCGGCGACCACCGACGTCCTCATCGAGGCCGCCGGCTTCGACCAGGTGTCGATCGCCCGCTCGGCTCGGCGACACAAGCTGCCCAGCGAGGCCTCGCGCCGGTTCGAGCGCGGCGTCGACCCGCTCGTCGCCGAGGCCGCGGCGAACCGGGCCGTCGAGCTCCTCGTCGACCTCGCCGGCGGTACACCGGACCCGCTCGGGTCGACCCTGGTCGACGACCGCCCCCGTCCGACCGTCGCGATGCGCGCCGGTCGGGCCGCTGAGCTCATCGGTGTCCCGTACACCGACGCCGAGGTCCTCGACACGCTCCGGGCGATCGGCGCCACGGTGGAGGTCGACGGCGACGTGCTCGCCGTCACGCCGCCGACCTGGCGCCCCGACCTGGTGGACGACGTCTCCCTGGTCGAGGAGATCGCGCGCATCGTCGGGTACGACCGCATCCCGAGCGTGCTGCCCGTCGCGCCTCCCGGCCGTGGTCTCACGCTGCACCAGCAGGCCCGCCGTCGGGTCTCGGCAGCCCTCGCGGCCGCCGGGCTCACCGAGGTCGTGACCGCTCCGTTCGTCTCCGCCGCGACCGCTGCCGCGTACCCGGGCATCGACGCCGACGGCGGACCGAGCGTCGTGCTCGCGAACGCGCTCGACAGCGCGCAGGACCACCTCCGCCGCAGCGGCGTGCCGGCCCTCGTCGACGTGGCGCGTCGCAACGTGTCGCGCGGACTCGTCGACCTCGCCGTGTACGAGACGTCCCGTGTCTTCCTGCCCGAGCAGGGTGTCGCGCTCGGGACCGCGGAGGTACCGGTCGGCGCGCAGCGTCCGACATCCGAGACCCTCGCCGCGCTCGACGCCGCCCTGCCCGCGCAGCCGTTCCACCTGAGCGCGCTCCTGCTCGGCAACGCGGTCGTGAAGCAGCCGGGTGTCGTCGCCGAACCGTTCGGCATCGCGGACGCCCTCGACGTCGCGCGGACCGTCGCCTGGGCCGTCGGGGTCGAGCTCGCCGTGGCGCAGACGACCCACCCCTCGCTGCACCCCGGGCGTGCGGCGTCGCTCCGGGTCGGCGACACCGTCGTCGGCGTCGCCGGCGAGCTGCTCCCGGAGCTGGCGGCGGACGCCGACCTGCCCCGGGTGGTCGCGGTCGTCGAGCTCGACCTCGACGCCCTCGTGGCCGCGGCGCCGGACGTCGTCGAGGTCGGGGCGATCGTCTCCTACCCGGCGGCGACGCAGGACCTCTCCCTCGTGGTCGACGTCGCGACCCCGGCCGGCGACGTCCTCGCCGAGGTGCGCGCTGGTGCCGGGGAGCTGTTGGAGTATGCTCGGCTCGTGGACGACTACCGCGGCGCCGGCCTGGACGAGGGACAGAAGTCCCTGACGTTCGCGCTGCGCTTCCGCGCCACGGACCGCACGCTGACCGCTGCCGAGGCCTCCGAGGCCCGTGACGGCGCTGTCCGACGTGCCGGCGAGCGATTCGGGGCGACCCTGCGCGACTGATCCACGACGGATCACCGCCCGGGGTCGCCGCCTCCGACTCCCTCGACGAACAGTCCGACCAAAGGTGGAACCCATGTCCGTATCCGTCGCCGTGGCTGGTGCCAGCGGCTACGCGGGTGGCGAGTTGCTGCGCATCCTCTCCGCTCATCCCGAGTTCGACGTGCGGACGGTGACGGCGTTCTCGAACGCCGGACAGCCGCTCATCGCGACGCAGCCGCACCTGCGGTCGCTCGCGCACCTGACCCTCGTGGAGACGACCCCGGAGAACCTCCGTGGGCACGACGTGGTGTTCCTCGCCCTGCCGCACGGCCAGTCCGGCGCGATCACGGCGGAGCTCGACGCGGACACGCTCGTCGTGGACTGCGGCGCCGACCACCGTCTGACGGACGAGGCCGCGTGGGCCGCGTTCTACGGCGGCGAGTACCACGGCGCCTGGACCTACGGGCTGCCCGAGCTCCTGCACGCGCCGCCCGCCCCCGGTGCCGCGGACGAGTGGCGGGACGTCGACGACATCGTGCCGCAGGGCCGGCAGCGCACCGAACTGGCGGCCACCAAGCGGATCGCCGTTCCCGGGTGCAACGTCACCGCGGTCACGCTCGGTATCCAGCCCGGGGTGCAGGCCGGCCTCGTCGAGTCGGACGACATCGTCGCGGTCCTCAGCGTCGGACCGAGCGGTGCCGGCAAGAAGCTCGAGTCCACCTACCTGGCGGCGGAGATCATGGGGTCCGCCAGCGCGTACGCCGTGGGCGGGAAGCACCGCCACGTCCCGGAAATCCAGCAGAACCTCCGCGTGGCCGGTGCGTCGGACGTCCGGGTCTCGTTCACGCCCGTCCTCGTGCCGATGGCCCGCGGCATCCTCGCGACCACGACCGCTCGGCTCGCCCCCGGGGTGACCGCGCACGACGTCCGGCTCGCCTGGGAGCAGGCCTACGCCGACGAGCCCTTCGTGCACCTGCTGCCCGAGGGCGTCTTCCCCCGGGTTGCCGACACCATCGGGGCGAACACGGCTCTCGTGGGCATCGCGGTCGACGAGGCCGCCGGCCGGGTGGTCGCCGTCTCCGCCCTCGACAACCTCGCCAAGGGGACCGGCGGTGCCGCCGTGCAGTCCGCGAACATCGCGCTCGGGCTCGCCGAGACCCTGGGCCTCAGCGTGGACGGAGTCGCCCCGTGACCGACCGCAACGACAGCGCCGACGCGACCACGGGCCTCCCGGCGATCGACGGCGCCCTGCAGGGCGTCACCGCCGCCGCCGGCTTCCGTGCCGCCGGCGTCACCGCTGGCCTGAAGACGAGTGGCAGGCCGGACGTGGCGCTCGTCGTCAACGACGGCCCCGCGGACGCCGTGGCCGCCGTCTTCACCACGAACCGTGCGCAGGCGCACCCGGTCATCTGGTCCCGCCAGGTGGTCGGCGACGGCATCGCCCGTGCCGTCGTCCTCAACTCGGGAGGCGCGAACTGCTTCACGGGTCCCTTCGGCTTCCAGACGACCCACCTCACCGCGGAGGCGGTGGGCGACGCGCTGGGCATCGGAGCGGGTGACGTCGTCGTGTGTTCCACCGGGCTCATCGGCGTCGGCGACCAGACCTTCCGCGACGGCGTGCTCCGCGGCGTGACGCTCGCCGCCGACGCCCTCGACGGTGCCGGCGGACCCGACGCCGCGGCCGCCATCATGACCACCGACACGAAGCCCAAGCAGTCCGTGGTCTCGGTCGACGGCTGGACGGTCGGCGGGATGGCGAAGGGCGCGGGCATGCTCGCGCCCGGCCTCGCGACGATGCTCGTGGTGATCACCACCGACGCGGCACTGCCCGCGGACGAGCTCGACCGGGCCCTGCGCGCGGCGACCCGCGTGACCTTCGACCGCGTCGACTCCGACGGGTGCATGTCCACGAACGACACCGTCGTGCTCATGGCCTCCGGTGCATCGGGCACGACCCCCGACGCCGAGACCTTCCAGCGGGCCCTGACCGGCGTCTGCGCCGACCTCGCCCGTCAGCTCCAGCAGGACGCCGAGGGCGCAGCGCACGACATCACGATCGAGGTCGTCGGCGCGGTCAGCGAGGACGAGGCCGTGACGGTCGGCCGGAGCGTCGCCCGCAACAACCTGTTCAAGGCGGCGGTCTTCGGCAACGACCCCAACTGGGGGCGGGTGCTCGCCGCGATCGGGACGACCGACGCCGAGTTCGACCCGTACGCGGTCGACGTGTCCATGAACGGGGTGCGGGTGTGCCACGCCGGTGCCCCGGACCAGCCGAGCGACGACGTCGACCTCAGCCCGCGGGACACGCACGTGCTCATCGACCTCGGGGTCGGCACCGCCGCGGCGACGATCCTGACGAACGACCTGACGCACGACTACGTCCACGAGAACAGCGCGTACTCCAGCTGATGAGCGACGCGGACCTCTCGAAGGAAGAAGAGCACGAGCTCGCGACCGTCAAGGCCGCGACCCTCATCGAGTCCCTGCCGTGGTTGAAGCGGTTCTCGGGCAAGATCGTCGTCGTCAAGTTCGGCGGCAACGCGATGGTGAACGACGACCTCAAGCGGGCGTTCGCCGAGGACATGGTCTACCTCCGGTACGCCGGCCTGCACCCGGTCGTCGTGCACGGCGGCGGTCCGCAGATCTCGGCGGCGCTGAAGGAGCAGGGCATCCAGTCCGAGTTCCGCGGCGGCTACCGCGTCACGACGACCGAGGCGATCACGGTCGTCCGCGACGTCCTGGCCGGCGAGGTGAACCGCGAGATCGTCGACCTCATCGACGAGCACGGCGACGGCCTCGGCGTCGGGGTGTTCGGCGACGGCGGGTCGCTGTTCACCGGCGAGAAGAAGGGCGTCGTCGTCGACGGCGAGCACTTCGACCTCGGCCACGTCGGCGACATCACCCACGTCGACCCGTCCGGGGTCCTCGCCGCGATCCGTGCCGACCGCATCCCCGTGGTGTCGAGCATCGCGATCGACGACGCCCACCCGGACCAGGCGCTCAACGTGAACGCCGACGCCGCGGCGGCCGCGCTCGCGATCGCGCTGAACGCGTCGAAGCTGATGATGCTGACGGACGTGCCCGGGCTGTACCGCAACTGGCCGGACCGCGACTCGATCATCGACCTCATCGCG
Source organism: Curtobacterium sp. MCBD17_008 (assembly GCF_003234475.1). NCBI lineage: Bacteria > Bacillati > Actinomycetota > Actinomycetes > Micrococcales > Microbacteriaceae > Curtobacterium > Curtobacterium sp. MCBD17_008. Next base: position 74,118 of record NZ_QKTK01000015.1, read on the forward strand.
GTCGAGGAACTCCGCCAGCTGCTGCCGTCGCTCGAGTCCGGGATGATCCCGAAGATGACCGCGTGCCTCGACGCCGTGGTCGGCGGCGTCGGTGGTGCGACCATCATCGACGGCCGCATCCCGCACTCGATCCTGCTCGAGGTCTTCACCCTCCGCGGCGCCGGCACCGAGGTCATCCCGGACCCGAGTCGCCGGACCGAGAACCAGAACACCCACGCCGAGATCGGCCGACGCGCGGCGGTCCACGCCCCGGGCAGCGGCCACGACGACGTCCCGGGCGGCCAGCACGTCGCCCGGCGTGACGACGACTCCACGACTCCGCACGACGACGAGAAGGGCACAGCACGGTGAGCACCGAGACGCAGACCGAGACCTGGAACGACCGGTTCGGGGCGTCGCTCATGCGATCCCTGACCCCGCCGAAGATCATGCTCGAGCGCGGCGAGGGCTGCCGGGTGTGGGACGTCGACGGCAACGAGTACCTCGACTTCCTCGCCGGCATCGCGGTGAACTCGCTCGGCCACGCCCACCCGGCGCTCGTCGAGGCGATCAGCGACCAGGCAGCGAAGCTCGTGCACGTGTCGAACTACTTCGCGACGCCGCCGCAGCTCGAGCTCGCGGAACGCCTCAAGCGGATCTCCGGCGCGGGCGACGCGGGCCGCGTGTACTTCGGCAACTCCGGCGCAGAGGCCAACGAGGCGGCGTTCAAGCTGGCTCGGCTGAACCGCGGCGCGGACGGGCGCAAGACGAAGATCCTCGCGCTGCAGCAGGCGTTCCATGGCCGCACCATGGGCGCGCTCGCGCTCACCGGCAAGCCCGCCCTCCAGCAGGACTTCCTGCCGATGATCCCGGGCGTCGAGCACATCGAGACGTCGATCGAGGCCCTCGAGCGCTCGGTCGACGACACCGTCGCGGCGCTCATCCTCGAGCCGATCAAGGGCGAGGCCGGCGTGGTCGACCTGCCCGAGGGCTTCCTGCAGGCCGCGCGGGCCCTGACCGAGCGGCACGGCGCACTGCTCGTCCTCGACGAGATCCAGACCGGCATCGGCCGCACCGGCGCCTGGTTCGCCTTCCAGAACACGGGCGTGGTCCCGGACGCGATCACGGTGGCCAAGGGCATCGCCGGTGGCTTCCCGATCGGGGCGCTCGTGACCTTCGGGTGGGCGTCCGACCTGTTCTCGGCGGGCCAGCACGGCTCGACCTTCGGCGGCAACCCGCTCGGCACCCGCGTCGCGAACGCGGTGCTCGCCGAGATCGAGCGCGCGGACCTGGTGGCCGGAGCGGTCGTCAAGGGCGAGCGCATCCGCGCCGGCATCAGCGCACTCGGCTCCGACCTGGTGGAGGAGGTCCGGGGGAGCGGCCTGCTCATCGGTGTCGGCCTCCGTCGCCCGGTCGCCGCCGCGGTGTCGGCCGCCGCGCTCGAGCGTGGTCTCATCATCAACGCACCGAACGAGTCGAGCCTGCGCATCGCGCCGCCGCTCATCGTGTCCGACGCCGAGATCGACGCGTTCCTCGCGATCCTCGCCCAGAGCATGGCGGCCGTCGAGGGCGCCGACCAGGAGACCTCCGCATGACCCGCCACTTCCTCCGGGACGACGACCTCACGCAGGCCGAGCAGTCCGCGATCCTCGACCTCGCCGTCGAGATGAAGAGCGACCGGTGGGGCGCCAAGCCCCTCGCCGGTCCGCAGAGCGTCGCCGTGATCTTCGACAAGTCGTCCACCCGCACCCGGGTGTCCTTCCACGTCGGCATCAGCGACCTCGGCGGCAGCCCGCTCATCATCTCGACCGCGAACAGCCAGCTCGGCGGCAAGGAGACCCCGACCGACACCGCCCGCGTGCTCGAGCGCATGGTGTCGGCGATCGTCTGGCGCACCTACGGCCAGGCCGGGCTCGAGGAGATGGCAGCGAGCACCACGGTGCCGGTCGTCAACGCGCTGTCCGACGACTTCCACCCGTGCCAGCTCCTCGCCGACCTGCTCACCATCCGCGAGCACCGCGGCGCGTTGGCCGGGCAGACCATCGCGTTCGTCGGCGACGGCGCGAGCAACATGGCGCAGTCGTACCTGCTCGCCTGCGCGACTGCCGGGATGCATGTGCGTGTCGCGTCGCCGGTCGCGTTCTCGCCCGCACCGCAGGTCGTGACGGACGCGGAGCACCGCGCCGCCGAGACCGGCGGGTCCGTGCTCGTCGTGACCGACCCGGTCGCCGCGGTGGCGGGTGCCGACGTCGTCGTGACGGACACCTGGGTCTCGATGGGCAAGGAGGACGAGAAGCAGCAGCGGCTCGCCACCTTCGCCGGGTACCGCGTCGACGACGACCTGCTCACGCATGCCGCGGACGACGCCGTGTTCATGCACTGCCTGCCCGCCGACCGCGGCTACGAGGTCACCGCCGAGGTCATCGACGGGCCGCGCAGCATCATCTGGGACGAGGCGGAGAACCGCCTGCACGCCCAGAAGGCCCTGCTCGCCTGGCTCCTCGCCGCCAACGCCCCGACCGCCGCAGACGGGGCGACCGCCGCAGACGGGGCGACCGCCGCAGACGGGGCGACCGCCGCAGACGTGGCCACCCCCGGCAACTGACAACCACCACCACACAGGAGAGAACCCATGGCAGACCGCGTCGTACTCGCGTACTCAGGAGGGCTCGACACCTCCGTCGGGATCGGTTGGCTCAAGGACGCCACCGGCAAGGAGGTCGTGGCGCTGGCCGTCGACGTCGGCCAGGGCGGCGAGGACATGGACGCCATCCGTCAGCGCGCGCTCGACTGCGGCGCGGTGGAGTCGGTCGTCATCGACGCCAAGGACGAGTTCGCGGACGACTACCTCGTCCCGGCCCTCAAGGCCAACGCGCTCTACCAGAAGCGCTACCCGCTCGTGTCGGCGCTGAGCCGCCCGCTCATCGCGAAGCACCTCGCCACCACGGCGAAGCAGCTCGGCGCGGACAGCGTCGCGCACGGCTGCACCGGCAAGGGCAACGACCAGGTGCGCTTCGAGGCCGCCGTGGCCGCGATCGCCCCCGACCTGACGAGCGTCGCCCCGGTCCGTGACCTCGCGCTGACCCGTGACAAGGCGATCGTCTACGCGCAGGAGCACGACCTGCCGATCCTGCAGAGCAAGAAGTCGCCGTACTCGATCGACCAGAACGTCTGGGGTCGCGCGGTGGAGACCGGGTTCCTCGAGGACCCGTGGAACGCCCCGATCGAGGACCTGTACGCGTACACGCAGGACCCCGCCGTCGACCGTGAGGCCGACGAGGTCACGATCACGTTCGAGCAGGGTGTGCCGGTCGCGATCGACGGTCAGCGCTTCAGCGTCCTGCGCGTCGTGCAGGAACTCAACGCCCTCGCCGGCAAGCACGGCGTCGGCCGCATCGACGTCGTCGAGGACCGCCTGGTCGGCATCAAGTCGCGCGAGGTCTACGAGGCCCCGGCCGCGATGGCGCTCATCGCCGCGCACGAGGAGCTCGAGAGCCTGACCCTCGAGCGCGACGTCAACCGCTACAAGCGCGGTGTCGAGTCGGAGTGGGCCGACCTGGTCTACGACGGCCTGTGGTTCGGTGGGCTGAAGCGCAGCCTCGACGCCTTCATCGACTCGACGCAGGAGTACGTGTCCGGCGACATCCGCATGCAGCTCCACGGCGGTCGTGCCACGGTGACCGGTCGTCGCTCCGAGCAGAGCCTCTACGACTTCGACCTCGCCACGTACGACACCGGTGACACGTTCGACCAGTCGCTCTCCAAGGGCTTCATCGAACTGTGGTCGCTGCCGAGCAAGATCTCCGCCCGCCGCGACCTGGCGAACTGACCGACCGAGGGCGGCGGGACCGGTCGGTCCCGCCGTCCTCGCCGGACGGGAGGCGCGGCACGCGCCCGTCCCGTCGGCGCGGTCCGGCAGGCGTGCCGCCCGGACCGCGCCGACCCCGGACCGCACCGGTCCCCTACCCCCCGACCGACCCGACCCGAGACGACGCAGGACCCTCATGACGGACGCCCCCCGAGCCTCCCGGCCGGACGACAGCAGCAGCAAGACCGACGCGACGAACACGGGCGCCCTGTGGGGTGGCCGGTTCGCGGACGGTCCGAGCGCGGAACTCGCCGCCCTGTCGAAGTCGACGCACTTCGACTGGCAGCTGGCGCCCTACGACATCGCCGGCTCCCGCGCGCACGCCCGGGCGCTGCAGGTGGCGGGGTACCTGACGGCCGACGAGCTCGAGCGGATGCTCGCCGGCCTCGACCGCCTCGAGGACGCGCACGCCGACGGCTCCCTGCAGCCGGACGAGTCCGACGAGGACGTGCACGGCGCGCTCGAGCGCCTGCTCATCGCCGACGTCGGCCCGGAGCTGGGCGGGAAGCTCCGCGCCGGCCGCAGCCGCAACGACCAGATCGCGACCCTCGGCCGGATGCACATGCTCGACCACGGCCGTCGGATCGGCCGGATGGTCATCGACCTCGTCGACGCGATCAGCCAGCAGGCGTCCGAACACGAGGGCGCCATCATGCCCGGCCGGACGCACCTGCAGCACGCGCAGCCGGTCCTGCTCGCGCACCACCTGCTCGCGCACGCCTGGCCCCTCGTGCGGGACCTCGAGCGGCTCCGCGACTGGGCGGGCCGCGCGAGCGTCAGCCCCTACGGCGCCGGTGCCCTGGCGGGCAGCTCGCTCGGACTCGACCCGGCCGCCATCGCGCAGGAGCTCGGCTTCGACCGGCCCGCCGACAACTCGATCGACGCGACCGCCGCTCGGGACGTCGTCGCCGAGTTCGCCTTCGTCCTCGCCCAGATCGGCATCGACGTCTCCCGCCTGGCGGAGGAGGTCATCCTCTGGAACACGAAGGAGTTCGGCTTCGTCCGGCTCCACGACGGCTTCTCGACCGGGTCGAGCATCATGCCGCAGAAGAAGAACCCGGACATCGCCGAGCTCGCACGCGGCAAGTCCGGCCGGCTGATCGGCAACCTGACCGGCCTCCTCGCCACCCTCAAGGGCCTGCCGCTCGCGTACAACCGCGACCTGCAGGAGGACAAGGAGCCCGTCTTCGACTCGGTCGCGACGCTCGAGGTCCTGCTCCCCGCCTTCACCGGCATGATCGCGACCCTGTCCTTCGACACCGCCCGGATGGCGGAGCTCGCACCGCAGGGGTTCTCCCTGGCGACCGACGTCGCGGAGTGGCTGGTCCGACAGGGTGTCCCGTTCCGTGACGCGCACGAGGTCTCGGGCGCGCTCGTCCGGTACTGCGAGGAGCGCGGCATCGACCTCGACGACCCGACGGACGCGGAGTACGCCGCGGTCTCGGAGCACCTGACCCCGGAGGTCCGCACGGTCCTCACGATCGAGGGCAGCGTCGCGTCCCGTCGGGGCGTCGGCGGCACGGCACCCGAGCGGGTCGCCGAGCAACTCGCCGCCCTGACCCGGTCCGTCCGGGAGATCGCGGCCGGGACGCCCTTCACCCGGTGAACCGTGTCCCCTGAGCAGACGCCGACGCCGACGCCGACGCCGACGCCGTCAGATGCGCTGCTCGCGCTGCTGCGCGAGCCCGCGCCGGTGTGCGCACCAGCGCTCCTCGGCGCGACGATCACGGGCAAGGGCGTGACCCTGCGGATCACCGAGGTCGAGGCCTACTCGGGCGCGGTCGACCCGGGTTCGCACGGACACCGCGGCATGACACCGCGCAACCGGCACCTGTTCGGTCCGCCCGGGACGCTGTACGCCTACCGGTCGTACGGCATCCACACGTGCGTGAACGTCGTGAGCGGCCCCGCCGGCCAGTCGTCCGGGTCCCTGCTCCGCGGGGCTGCGGTGGTGGCGGGCACGGACATCGCCCGCGAGCGTCGCGGACCCACCGTGGCCGACGTGGCGCTCGCGCGCGGACCGGGGAACCTCGGCGTCGCGCTCGGCGCGGTCCTCGGCGCGGACGACGGCACCTCGGTCCTCGACGGTTCCGGTCCGTACACGCTGCGGTTGGCTCCCGCCCTGGAGGCCCGGCTCGCCTCCGCCCCGGTGGCGCAGGTCGTCGACGACCTCCTGTCCGGCGGCCTGGTCGCGAGCGGTCCGCGGACCGGCGTGGGCGGGGTGGCCGGGGGAGCGGCGTTCCCGTGGCGGTTCTGGCTGCCGGGCGACCCGACCGTGTCGGCGTACCGCCGGCACAAGGGCGCGATCGGCTGAGGGGACGCCGAGCGCGCCGGTACGATGACGGGGTGTCCAGCGATACCGATCCCGACGTCCTGACGCGCCAGCAGAACGACCCCACCTTCGCCTCGGTGTGGGACGAACTGCGCTGGCGTGGTCTGGTGCACGTCTCCACCGACGAGACCGCACTGCAAGAGGCCCTCGACGCCGGACCGGTGACGTACTACTGCGGGTTCGACCCGACCGCCCCGTCGCTGCACTGCGGGAACCTGCTCCAGCTGCTGACCATGCGTCGACTGCAGCTGGCCGGGCACAAGCCGCTCGCGCTCGTCGGTGGGTCGACCGGTCTCATCGGGGACCCGCGTCCCACGGCCGAGCGCACGCTCAACACCCGCGAGACCGTCGAGGAGTGGGTGGGACGGCTGCAGGGCCAGGTGTCCCGGTTCCTCAGCGCGGACGGTGACAACGGCGTCCGGCTGGTGAACAACCTGGACTGGACCGCGCCGCTGTCCGCGATCGACTTCCTGCGTGACATCGGCAAGTACTTCCGCGTCAACTCGATGCTCAAGAAGGACGCCGTCGCCGCCCGGCTGAACTCGGACGCCGGCATCAGCTACACCGAGTTCAGCTACCAGATCCTGCAGGGCCTGGACTTCCGCGAGCTCTACCGCCAGTACGGGTGCACGCTGCAGACCGGTGGCTCCGACCAGTGGGGCAACCTCACCTCGGGCACGGAACTCATCCGTCGGACCGAGGGTGTGTCCGCGCACGCGCTGGGGACGCCGCTCATCACGAACTCGGACGGCACGAAGTTCGGCAAGAGCGAGGGCAACGCGATCTGGCTCGACGGCACGATGACCTCGCCGTACGCCTTCTACCAGTTCTGGCTCAACACGGCGGACGCCGACGTGGTCGCGCGCCTGCGCGAGTTCACGTTCCTGTCCCGCGCCGAGGTGGAGCGCCTCGAGCAGGCCGTCGCCGACGAGCCGTTCCGCCGGGAGGCCCAGCGCACCCTGGCCTTCGAGGTCACCGCACTGGTCCACGGGGAGGCCGCGACACAGGCCGCGATCGACGCGTCGGCAGCGCTGTTCGGGAACGGCGACCTGACCGCGCTCGACGCCGACACCCTGCGCGCCGCGATCGCCGAACTGCCCGGGACGGTGTCGCTGGGCGGGGATGCCGATGTGGCGCGAGCCCTCGTGGAGACCGGACTCGTCAAGTCCCTCGGTGAAGCACGGCGTGCGGTCGACCAGGGTGGCGTCTACGTCAACAACGAGCGTGCCGAGGACGCGGCCGCGACGCTGGCGTCCCTGGCCATGCCGGGTGGCGTGCTCGTCCTCCGTCGCGGGAAGAAGACGCTGGCCGGCGTCACGCTCGGCTGACGCAGCCGGTCCCGACCAGTCCCGACGCCCGGTCCCGAGAGGGGCCGGGCGTTCGGCGTCTCGGGGAGTCGCGCCGGTGTTGCATGGTGCGACACGCCCGGGATGTGGGGTGGGTTGGTGGTGGGTGTGGGGGCTGCGTAAAGTAATCCCTCGTCACCCCAAAGGTGCGGCGGAGCGGCTGGAGCGGAAGCCCAGAGCACGTCGGCCCTCAAGCGGGACCATCCTCCACTGGAGTTCAGATCTGGCCTTGTGCTGGGTCGCTCCGACGCTTAGGATGACTACTCCACCGGTTTTCTCCTTCGGGATGAGCCACTGGATCTGACTGCACGGTTTGTGTTGGCGGGTTCGACGACATCGGTGGGATCGAGAGCGACAGCCTCTCTGGCGAAGCATCCTGGTGGTGTGGAGTGGGGAGTGCGTCTGGTCCTTGAGAACTCAACAGCGTGCACATTGTCAATGCCAATTTTATTGACCTCGTGCCTGG
>NZ_QKTK01000016.1:0-78891 GCF_003234475.1 Curtobacterium sp. MCBD17_008
AGAGGCTGGCTCGTTGCCCGGGGAAGAACCGGAGCCAGACTGCATCTCCCGGAGTCGAACTCCGTCAGCGTCTCGGCCGATCCGTTCTCCGCCTCAGCGGCAACGAGTGATTACTCTACACAGCCTGCGAGGACCTGCCAACCGGGGTCCATCCCGGGCGTGTCGTCCGCGCCACCGCGGATCGCGGCCAGCGCGCACGAGGCCGACCCCGGGACGGACGGAGGCCCGACACCGTGACGGTGTCGGGCCTCCAGGTCGGCGACGTCGCCGGTCAGTGCCGCCGCCGGTCAGTGCCGAGCGATCACCGGGTTGCGGAGCGATCCGATGCCGGAGATCGTGACCTCCACCACCTCGCCGTCGCGGATCGCGCCGACGCCCGCCGGGGTGCCGGTCAGGATGACGTCGCCCGGGAGCAGGGTCCAGATCGACGAGATGAACTCGATGAGCGTCGGGATGTCGTGCACCATCTCGTTCGTGGACGCGGCCTGACGGAGGTCCCCGTCGACGCGCGTCTCGATGCGGATGTCCGACGGGTCGATCTCGGTCTCGATCACCGGACCGAGCGGGCAGAACGTGTCGAAGCCCTTGGCGCGGGCCCACTGGCCGTCGCGCGCCTGCAGGTCACGGGCGGTCACGTCGTTCGCGATCGTGTACCCGAGGATGACGCTCGCGAAGTCCTCCTTCGCGACGTTCTTGGCGAGGGACCCGATCACGATGGCGAGCTCGCCCTCGTGGTCGACGCGGCCGATGTCGGCGGGCAGCCGGATCGGGTCCTCGGGACCGATGACCGACGTGTTCGGCTTGAGGAACACCACCGGGTCGTCGGCGGTGTGCTCTTCCATCTCCGAGACGTGCTCGGCGTAGTTGAGCCCGACGCCGATGACCTTCGACCGCGGGATGACCGGGGCGAGCAGCTTCGCGTCCGCGAGGGGCACCCGCTCCCCCGTCGTCTCGAAGCCCTGGTACATCGGGTCGCCAGCGAGCACCACCAGTGCGCGCTCATCGAGGATGCCGTAACGGGGGTCCTCCCCCTCGGTGCTGAACCGTGCGATCTTCACGCGTCGACCCTACTCAGCACTCGTGGTGGTCGTCGGCTCCGTCAACCGGACCATCCACCCGTGCGGGTCGGGACGGCGTCCGTACTGGATGTCCGTCAGTTCCGTACGCAGCGACATCGTCAGTTCGCCGGCACCGGTGGTCGGCGAACCGATCGTGAAGCCGTCGCCACGGAGTTCCGCGATCGGCGTGACGACCGCCGCGGTGCCACACGCGAAGGCCTCGGTGATGGTGCCGTCCGCGACGCCGTCCCGCCACTCGCTGAGGCTGACCGGACGACGCTCGACCCGGAGGCCGCGGTCCACCGCGAGCTGCAGGATCGAGTCGCGCGTGATGCCCTCGAGGATGGAGTCCGAGTCGGGCGTGATCAGCGTGCCGTCGGCGCGGACGAGGACCACGTTCATGCCGCCGAGCTCCTCGAGGTACTCGCCCTTCTCGGAGTCGAGGAACATCACCTGCTGGCAGCCGTGCTCGTACGCCTCCTGCTGCGGGAGCAGGGACGCCGCGTAGTTGCCGCCGGTCTTGGCCGCACCGGTGCCGCCCCGGGCTGCGCGGGCGTACCGGGTCGACAGCCAGATCGACACCGGCTCCGGCCCCGAGGTGAAGTACGCCCCAGCTGGGCTCGCGATGCAGTGGTACTGGACCGCGTGGGCGGCGCGGACGCCGAGGAAGGCCTCGGTCGCGATCATGAACGGGCGGAGGTACAGGCTCGTCTCCGGGGCCGACGGCACCCAGGCCTCGTCCGCGCGGACCAGCTGCCGGACGGACTCGACGAAGACCGACTCGGGCAGTTCCGGGAGCGCGAGCCGTCGCGCCGAACGGGCGAACCGTCGCGCGTTCGCGTCCGGACGGAACGACCACACCGACCCGTCGGCGTGCCGGTACGCCTTCATGCCCTCGAAGATCTCCTGCGCGTAGTGCAGGACGCTCGCGCTCGGGTCGAGGGAGAGCGGTCCGTACGCGTGGACCGAGGCGCCGTGCCAGCCGTGGTCGATCGTCCACGAGACGGACGCCATGTGGTCGGTGAAGTGCTTGCCGAAGCCGGGGTCGGCGAGGATCTCCTCGCGTTCCGCCGCGGCACGACGCTCCGGGGACGGAGTGGTCGCGAAGTCCAGTGCGAAGTCGGCGCCGCTGCTGTCGCTGCCGTCGTTGGTGTCGTTGCTCATGGGATGGCTCCTGTCAGGCCGTGGTGGTGCGTGCGGTGACCGCGGCGACGATGGCGTCACCGATCTCGGCCGTCGACCGCTGTGTGGTGCCCCGGTCGGCGAGGTCGGCCTCGACCGCCTGCGTCACCGCCGCCGCGAGGTCCGGTCGGCCGATGTGGTCGAGCAGGAGGGCGACGGACAGGACGGCGGCGGTCGGGTCGGCCAGCTGCTGGCCGGCGATGTCGGGCGCCGATCCGTGGACCGGCTCGAACATGCTCGGGAAGGTGCCGTCCGGGTTGATGTTCCCGGAGGCGGCGAGACCGATGCCGCCGCTGATCGCCCCGGCGAGGTCGGTGATGATGTCGCCGAAGAGGTTGTCCGTCACGATGACGTCGAACCGCGACGGCTCCCGCACCATGTGGATCATGACGGCGTCGACGTGCTGGTAGTCGACCGTGACGTCCGGGTGTTCCTGCCCCACCGCGGCGACGGTCCGCTGCCAGAGCGACCCGGCGTGCACGAGGACGTTGCTCTTGTGCACGAGGGTGAGGTGCTGCCGGGGTCGCCGCGAGGCCAGGTCGAACGCGTACCGCACCACGCGCTCCACGCCGTGCGCCGTGTTGAGCGAGACCTCGGTGGCGATCTCGTGCGGCGTCCCCACGCGGATCGCGCCGCCGTTGCCGACGTACGGACCCTCGGTGCCTTCGCGGACGACGACGAAGTCCACGTCCCCGGGTGCGGCGAGCGGTGACGCGACGGCGTCGTGCACGGTCGTCGGCCGGAGGTTGACGTAGTGGTCGAACGCGAACCGCAGCTTCAGGAGCAGCCCGCGCTCGATGATCCCGCCGGCGAGCCGTGGGTCCCGCGGGTCACCGCCGACGGCTCCGAGGAGGATCGCGTCGTGCTCGGCGATCGCCGCCATGTCGTCCTCGGTGAGGACGTCCCCGGTCTCGAGGAAGCGACTCGCACCCAGCGAGAAGGCGGTCTCCTGCACGTCGAGCTCCGCACCGACCACCGCGTGCAGGACCTTGAGGGCCTCGTCGACGACCTCGGGGCCGATGCCGTCCCCGCGGATGACCGCCAGCTTGAGCGTCTGCGACATGGGTCTCCTAGAGCGTGATGTCGATCTCGCGGAGCGACGCCGCGTCGATCGTGGAACGGACGTGCTCGAGCACCTCGTCCGGGACCGGCGAGTCGACGGTCAGCACGCTGAGCGCTTCCCCACCGGCCGACTGGCGGGCGATCTGCATGGCGGCGATGTTGATGCCCGCGTCGCCGAACTCCTTGCCGTACACCGCTACGATGCCCGGCCGGTCCGTGTAGGCCATGACCACGTGGTGCTTGTCGAGCGCGACCTCGACGTCGTAGCCGTTGATCTCGACGAGCTTCTCGACCTGCTTCGAGCCGGTGAGCGTGCCGGAGACGCTGATCGCCGGACCGTCGGACTGCGCGCCGCGGATCGTGAGGAGGTTGCGGTACTCGGGGCTGTCGCCGTCGGTGATGAGCCGGACGGTGACGCCGCGCTGCTCCGCGATGAGCGGCGCGTTGACGTAGGAGACCTGGTCGCTGACGACGTCGGTGAACACGCCCTTGAGCGCGGCGAGCTTCAGCACACTGACGTCGTACTCGGCGAGCTCGCCGTGCACCTCGACGTCGATGCTCGTGACCGGCGAGGTCGCCATCGCGGTGAAGACCTGGCCGAGCTTCTCGACGAGCGGGATGCCGGGCCGCACGTACGGGTCGATGACCCCGCCGGCGACGTTGACCGCGTCGGGCACGAGCTCGCCCCCGAGTGCCAGGCGGACCGACTTGGCGACGGCGACACCGGCCTTCTCCTGCGCCTCGTCGGTCGAGGCACCGAGGTGCGGCGTCACGACGACGTTCGGCAGGGAGACGAGCGGCGAGTCCTTCGGCGGTTCGGACACGAAGACGTCGAGCCCGGCACCGGCGATCGTGTTCGACGTCAGGGCGCGGTACAGCGCGTCCTCGTCGATGAGGCCGCCGCGGGCGACGTTGACGACGAACGCGGTCGGCTTCATGAGCGCGAACTGGTCGTCGGAGATCATGCCGACCGTCTCCGGGGTCTTCGGCATGTGGATCGTGGTGAAGTCGGCACGGCGGAGCAGGTCCTCGAGGGACACGAGCTCCACCCCGAGCTGCTGTGCACGAGCCGTCGTGACGTAGGGGTCGTACGCGATGACCGAGACGCCGAAGGCCTGGAGGCGCTGCGTGATGAGCGCGCCGATCCGACCGAGGCCGATGATGCCGACGGTCTTCTCGTACAGCTCGACGCCCGTGTAGGACGACCGCTTCCACGCGCCGGCGGCCAGCGACGCGTGCGCCGCCGGGATGTGGCGCGCGAGCGACAGGATGTGCCCGACGGTCAGCTCGGCAGCCGAGATGATGTTCGACGTCGGCGCGTTCACCACCATGACGCCGGCGGTCGTGGCCGCCTTGATGTCCACGTTGTCGAGCCCGACGCCGGCGCGGGCGATGACCTGCAGCTGCGGTGCCGCGGCGATCGCCTCGGCGTCGACCTTCGTCGCGGACCGGACGAGGATCGCGTGCGCGTCGGACAGCGCGGAGAGCAGGGCCGGACGGTCGGTGCCGTCGACGTTCCTGATCTCGAAGTCGGGCCCGAGGGCGTCGACGGTGGCGGGCGAGAGTTCTTCGGCGATCAGGACGACCGGCTTCGACACGACTGCTGTTCCTCACACGAGACGGGTGGTGTACCACCACCCTACCGACGCGGCGGGGTCGTTACGACGCCGTCAGCGTCGCCGACCCGGACGGTCCGCCCGGCTCAGAAGTCGAGCAGGCGCGGGACGAAGAGCTGCAGGTCGAGCCAGAGCGCCCCGGCCGCCGCGAACGCGAGCAGGAACACCGCTGCCGTCACCGCGAGCGTCGACCGGCGGGTGACCCACAGCGCGACGACGAAGGCCAGCGGCGCGATCACGATGTCCAGGACGAGCCAGACCCACGGCACGGCGCGTCGGAGCGAGTCGCCTCCGGACGAGCTCGCGATGAACGCGTTGAACTCCTGCACCGAGCGCGACACGGTGACGAGGTTCCCGACGCTCTGCACGGTCATGTACGCCAGCAACACGGCGAACACGGCCCAGATCGCGATCCGGCCGAGGAGTCCGGTGCGGGACCGTGCCGCCCGGCCCGCACGGCCGTCGACCGCCGTCACCCGAAGCTCCGCGTCATGAGGAACGGCCAGGGGAAGAGGACGACCGCGCCGAGGAGCATCCACAGCAGGCGGGTGCGGGTGCTCCGACCGCGGGCCGCCCAGAGCACCACCGTGAACCACAGCGCCGGGGCGACGATCGACAGGAAGCGCAGGACCTCGACGTAGCCGCTCAGCACCCGGTCGACGCCGGACACGTAGGTCGTCGAGGCGGTGAGCAGCCACGCCACGGTGTACAGCAGGTACAGCCCGCCGAACACGCCGAACCCGATGAGCGCCCCGGAGGTCTCGGGCGCGTCGGGGTCACGCTCGTCGCGCTCCCGGACGGCGATCGGGTTGTGCGCGGCGTCCACGTGCGTGGCGTCGTCCGCGTCACCCCACGACAGGGCGTCGTCGTCGTCGGGTTCGCGTGCCTCCGTCATGCCGTCGAGTCTACGAGGGTCGCCGCTCATGCCTGGGCTGGCTGGGTCTCGAGCACACCGGCCACGACGTCGCGGACGGCGGGGAACAGCGGGTGGCCCTCCATCAGTCCGGTGAGGATCTCGGTGAGGGCGTGCGCCGTCGCACCGGAGCGGAGCAGCGCGTGGAGTTCGTACGACTCCGGGTCGTCCTGGTCGTCGAACTCGAGCGCGACGCGGACGGCGCCGAGGAGGTGGTCCACGGGGAGGCCCCGCTCCGCGAGCTGCGCGGCCGGGCCGATGAACCGCTCGCGGCGACCGAGCTTGCGCAGCGGGTTCCGGCCGACGCGCAGCGTCGTGTCCGGCAGGAGCGGGTTCGCGATGCGCGTCAGGTTCGCCGCGACGTACCGCGCGTGTTCCTCCGGGTCGAAGCCGTGCTTCGCGACGAGCAGTGCGGTCGTCTCCGCGAGCACCCCGTCGACCTCGGCGCGCACGGCGGGGTCCTGGAGGGCCTCCCGGATCAGCCGGATGCCGCGCACCCAGCCGTGGTAGGCGGCGGTCGCGTGCGCGGTGTTGACGGTGTAGAGCTTGCGCTCGACGAACGGCTGCAGGTCGTCCACCCAGGTCACGCCGTCGATGACGGGGTGCTCGGCGGCGGTCCCGGCGAAGGGCGTGCGCTCGATGACCCACTCGTAGAAGGGCTCGAGCACGACGTCGAGACCGCCGGACTGGCCGAGGACGCCGGACTGGTCCGGGACGATGCGGTCGATCGCACAGTTCGCGAAGACCGCGGCGATGTCGCGGTCCTCGAGGATCGGGGCACGGCGGATGCTCGCGTGCAGGGAGTCGGTGGCGTTGAACGCGTTCTCGCACGCGACGATCGTCACCTCGCCGCGGTCGAGCGGACGGGCCGCGAGGCCCTCCGCGATGAGCGGCGCCACGAGAGGCAGGGTGCGGGCCCCGACGGCGGTGGTGACGACGTCGGCCTCGGCGATCGCCCGGACCACGCGGTCGCGGTCCGTCTTGCTGTTCAGCGCGCGGAACCCGGCGACGGTGTGCTCGACCGGCATCTCGCCGACCTCGTGCACGACGAACCGGCCGGCCTCGTTCAGGGCGGCGACCACACGCTCGTCGACGTCGACGAAGGTCAGGTCGTAGCCGCTCGCCACGAGGAACTGGCCCACGAACCCGCGCCCGATCTTGCCGGCGCCGATGTGGACCGCTCGTCTCGTCACCGCCATCCGACGATCATCCCATGTCCGGCGGCGGGCCCGCGCCACGCCGTGGGCGCGACGACCGGCACGACGTCGGGCGTCGTCGCGCTGTGTCGACGTCCGGAGACGTCGGGGTTCTGGAGGAGCTGCTGCATCGTGTCCGGGTCACATCGAGAGGCGGCGGTGCACTGCACCGCCGCCTCGCGGGTCGAGCTTGTCTCAGGCAGACTACCGCGCGGCCGAACCGTCGACGTAGTCGGAGTCCGCCTGCTTCCACGCGAAGAGCTTGCGGAGCTCGCGGCCGGTCGCCTCGACCGGGTGCCCCTCGCCCTTCTCGCGGAGGGCCTGGAACTCCGGGGCACCGGCGTCCTGGTCCTCGATGAAGCGCTTCGCGAAGGTGCCGTCCTGGATGTCGGCGAGGACCGCCTTCATGTTCTCCTTGACCTCGGGGGAGATCACGCGCGGGCCGGAGACGTAGTCGCCGAACTCGGCGGTGTCGGAGATCGACCAGCGCTGCTTGGTGAGGCCGCCCTCCCAGATGAGGTCGACGATGAGCTTGAGCTCGTGCAGGACCTCGAAGTAGGCGATCTGCGGCTGGTAGCCCGCCTCGACCAGGGTCTCGAAGCCGTACTGGATGAGCTGCGACGTGCCACCGCAGAGGACGGCCTGCTCACCGAACAGGTCGGTCTCGGTCTCCTCGGTGAACGTGGTCTTGATGCCGCCGGAGCGCAGACCGCCGATGGCCTTGGAGTAGGACCAGGCGAGGTCCCAGGCGCTGCCGGACGCGTCGACCTCGACCGCGACGATGACCGGGACACCACGGCCGGCCTCGTACTCGCGGCGGACGGTGTGCCCCGGGCCCTTCGGCGCGACGAGCGAGACGTCCACGCCCTCCGGCGCCTCGATGTAGCCGTAGCGGATGTTGAAGCCGTGACCGAAGACGAGCGTCGCACCCTGCTTGAGGTTCGGGGCGATGTCGTCCTTGTAGACGATCCGCTGCACCTGGTCGGGGGTGAGGATGACGACGACGTCGGCCCACGCGGTGGCGTCGGCCGGGGTCAGCACCTCGAAGCCGGCCTCTTCGGCCTTCTGGCGGCTCTTCGAACCCTCCTTGAGGCCGATCTTGACCTCGACGCCGGAGTCGCGGAGGTTGAGGGCGTGGGCGTGGCCCTGCGACCCGTAGCCGATGACCGCGACCTTCTTGCCCTGGATGAGGCTGAGGTCGGCGTCGGCGTCGTACACGATGTCAGTCACGGTGCGTGATCTCCTTGGTTCGGTGGTCTCTGGCTGACCGGTGCTCAGCGCACCCGGTCGGTGATGCTCTTCGGTCCGCGGCCCATGCCGAGGAGGCCGGCGCGGGCCAGCTCCTTGATGCCGTAGGGCTCGAGGACGCGCAGGATCGCCTGGATCTTCCCGGGGTCACCGGTCACCTCGACGACGAGCGAGTCGGTGGCGACGTCGACGACCTGCGCCCGGAACAGCGTCACGGCGTCGAGCACCGCGGACCGGGTCTGGTTGTCGACACGCACCTTCACGAGCATGTGTTCGCGCTGCACCGACTGGGGGAAGTCGAGCTCCACGATCTTGATGACGTTGACGAGCTTGTTGAGCTGCTTCGTCACCTGCTCGAGCGGCAGGTCCTCGACGTCGACCACCACGGTGATGCGGCTCAGGCCGTCCACCTCGGTGCTGCCGACGGCGAGCGACTCGATGTTGAAGCCGCGTCGGGCGAACAGCCCGGCGACACGGGTCAGCAGACCCGGCTTGTCCTCCACGAGGAGGGACAGGACGTGGCTCATGCGGGCTCCCCCGTCATGTCGGCGTCCTCGTCGTCCCAGGTGGGCGCGAGTTCGCGGGCGTACTGGATGGAGGAGTTGCCGACACCCTGCGGGACCATCGGCCAGACCATCGAGTCGCGGCTGACCACGAAGTCGATGACGACCGGGCGGTCGTTGGTGTCGAGCGCGAGCTGGATCGCGGCGTCGATGTCCTCGGGACGCTCGACCCGGATGCCGAGGGCTCCGTAGGCGTCCGCGAGCTTGACGAAGTCCGGCACGCGGCGGGTGCCGTGCCCGGTCTGCAGATCGGTGAACGAGTGCCGGCCGTCGTAGAACAACGTCTGCCACTGCCGCACCATGCCGAGCGACGAGTTGTTGATCACCGCGACCTTGATCGGGATGTCGTTGATGACGCAGGTCGCGAGCTCCTGGTTGGTCATCTGGAAGCAGCCGTCACCGTCGATCGCCCAGACCACTCGGTCCGGCTGGGCGACCTTGGCACCCATCGCTGCCGGGACGGAGTAGCCCATCGTGCCGGCGCCGCCGGAGTTGAGCCACGCGTTCGGGCGCTCGTACTGGATGAACTGTGCCGACCACATCTGGTGCTGCCCGACACCGGAGGCGAACACGCCCTCCGGTCCGGTCATCTCGCCGATGCGGCGGATGACGTGCTGCGGTGCGATGAGGCCGTCCTGCGGCTCGACGTACCCGAGCGGGAAGTCGGCACGGATCTTGTCGAGGTGCGCCCACCAGTCGGCCGTGGAGGCGCGCTCGGACTGGTCGACGGCGGCCCACGCCTCGAGCAGGTCCGCCAGCACGACCTTCGCGTCCCCGACGATCGGCACGTCGGCGAAGCGGATCTTCGAGATCTCGGCCGGGTCGATGTCGACGTGCACGACCTTGGCGTCCGGGGCGAACTCGTCGGCCTTCCCGGTCACGCGGTCGTCGAAGCGGGCGCCGAGCGCGATGATGAGGTCGCTCTCCTGGAGCCCGAGGACCGCGGGCACGGTGCCGTGCATGCCCGGCATGCCGAGGTGCTGCGGGTGCGAGTCCGGGAACGCTCCGCGCGCCATGAGCGTCGTGACCACCGGCGCGCCCGTCGCCTCGGCGAAGCGCAGGAGTTCCGGGGAGGCACCGGCACGGATGACGCCGCCGCCGACGTACAGGACCGGGCGGCTCGACTCGGCGAGCAGCTGCGCGGCGGCGGTGATCTGCTTGCCGTGTGCCTTCGTGACCGGACGGTAGCCCGGCAGGTCGATCTTCGGCGGCCAGATGTACGGCGCCGACATCTGCTGCGCGTCCTTCGTGATGTCCACGAGCACCGGGCCGGGCCTGCCGGTCGTCGCGATCTGGTGCGCGGCGGCGATCGTGGCGGGGATGTCCTCGGGCTTCGTGACGAGGAACGAGTGCTTCGTGATCGGCATCGTGATCCCGACGATGTCGGCCTCCTGGAAGGCGTCCGTCCCCATCAGGGTCGAGAAGACCTGCCCGGTGATCGCGATGAACGGCACGGAGTCCATGTAGGCGTCGGCGATCGCGGTGACGAGGTTCGTCGCACCGGGGCCGGACGTCGCGATCGCGACGCCGACCTTGCCGGACGAGGACGCGTAGCCCTCGGCGGCGTGGCCGGCGCCCTGCTCGTGCCGGACCAGGATGTGGCGGATGGTCGTGGACGCCATGAGCTCGTCGTAGAACGGGATGATGGCGCCGCCGGGCAGGCCGAAGACGTCGGTGATCCCGAGGTGCTCGAGCGTCCGGAGGACGGCTCCCGAGCCGGTCAGGACCTCTGGTGAGCGACGTGCTCCGGCAGCGGACAGCGGTGTGGCTTCCGTGGGCATGAACGGTTCCTTGCCTGGAGGGATGGCGATGTGTCGGGTGTCGACGTCAGCCCGTGACCGCGCCGAGGGCGGCGGACTGGACGAGCTTGGCGTACTTCGCGAGGACTCCGCGGGTGTAGCGCGGGGGCAACGGTTCCCAGCCTGCTCGGCGGGATTCCAGCTCGGCGTCGTCGACCAGTAGGTCGAGCGAGCGAGCCGCGATGTCGACACGGATGCGGTCGCCATCGCGCACGAATGCCACTGGACCTGCGTCCACGGCTTCCGGTGCGATGTGGCCGATGCAGAGGCCGGTTGTGCCGCCTGAGAATCGACCGTCCGTCAACAGTAGTACATCCTTGCCGAGGCCTGCGCCCTTGATGGCCGCTGTGATGGCCAGCATCTCGCGCATGCCCGGTCCGCCCTTGGGTCCCTCGTAGCGGATGACCACGACGTCGCCCTTCTGGATGCGGCCCTCGGTGAGGGCGTCCATCGCGGCACGCTCGCGGTCGAACACCCGCGCGGGCCCCTCGAACACGGAGGCGTCGAAGCCGGCCGTCTTGACGACGGCACCCTCCGGCGCGAACGAGCCCTGCAGGATCGTCAGGCCACCGGTCGCGTGGATCGGGTTGTCGATCTTCCGGAAGACCTCGCCATCGAGCTCGGGCGGGTCGATCGCCGCCAGGTTCTCGGCGACCGTCTTGCCCGTGACGGTCATGCAGTCGCCGTGCAGCAGGCCGGCCTCGAGCAGGGCCTTCATGATCACCGGGATGCCGCCGTTGCGGTCGACGTCGACCATGACGTACTTGCCGAAGGGCTTCATGTCGGCGAGGTGCGGGACCTTCGAGCCGATGCGGTTGAAGTCGTCGAGGGTGAGCTCGACCTCGGCCTCGTGGGCGATCGCGAGGAGGTGCAGCACGGCGTTCGTCGACCCACCGAGGGCCATGAGCACGGTGATGGCGTTCTCGAAGGCCTCGCGCGTCAGGATCTGCCGGGCGGTCAGTCCCAGGCGGAGCATGTTCACGACGGCTTCGCCCGAGCGGTGCGCGTAGTAGTCGCGGCGGCGGTCGGCACTCGGCGGCGCGGCGGAGCCGGGGAGCGACATGCCGAGCGCCTCGGCCAGGCTCGCCATCGTGTTCGCGGTGTACATGCCACCGCAGGCGCCCTCACCGGGGACGATCGCGCACTCGATCTTCTTGAGCTCTTCCTCGGTCATGGTGCCGGCCTTGCACGCACCGACACCCTCGAAGGAGTCGATGATCGTGACTTCCTTCATCGACCCGTCGGCCTGCTTGACGTAGCCCGGCATGACCGACCCGGCGTAGAGGAACACGCTCGCCAGGTCGAGGCGCGCGGCGGCCATGAGCATGCCCGGCAGGGACTTGTCGCAGCCGGCGAGCAGGACGGTGCCGTCCAGGCGCTCCGCGCTGACGACCGTCTCGACGCTGTCGGCGATGACCTCACGCGACACGAGCGAGAAGTGCATGCCCTCGTGGCCCATCGAGATGCCGTCCGACACGGAGATGGTGCCGAACTGCAGCGGGTACCCACCGCCGCCGTGGACGCCTTCCTTGGCGCCCTGGGCGAGGCGGTCGAGGGAGAGGTTGCAGGGGGTGATCTCGTTCCAGGACGAGGCGATGCCGATCTGCGGCTTCTCCCAGTCCTCGTCGCCCATCCCGACGGCCCGCAGCATGCCACGCGAAGTGGTTGCTTCGATCCCGTCGGTGACGACCCTGCTGCGCGGCTTCACGTCGATGTCAGGCATGTCCAGAGTCTAGGACCGTTTGGGATACCAGTGGCGCAACACCATGCGTCTGCATCGTGTTGCGCCCTCGGTCAGCGCGTGGCCCGGAGTCGTCCGAGCTGCTTGAGCACGTCGGTCAGGGCTGCCGGATCGGCGACACGGTGGGCGGCCAGGGTGTCCCCCTCCCCCACTTTCACGCCGACGTCGCCGTCGCGGAGCACCCGGAAGCCGTCCTCGTCGGTCACGTCGTCGCCGGCGAAGAACACCGCGTCCGCTCCTCGGAGCTCCCGGAGGCGGTCGATCGCGTCGCCCTTCGTGACGTGGCGGACCGCGAACTCGAGGATGTCCTTGCCCCCGCGCTCGAGCACGCCGGGGTCGGCGTCGTGCGCGGCACGGCTCGCCTCGGCGTTCGTCGCGGCGGCCTCCTCCGCGCTCACCCGCCGGGTGTGCACACCGTGGCCCGCCGGCTTGTGCTCGATGACGACGCCGGGGTGGCGGGCACCGACCGCGTCGAGTGCAGCGCCGATCCGGGCGACCCTGGCGGTCTCTTCTTCGGTCAGCGCGGCTTCGTCGTGGCCGTCGACACGCCACTCGACGCCGTGCGAGCCGATCAGCGCCATGGTCTCCGGCGCGTGGGACACCGCTGCCAGGCTGCCGAGCGGCCGTCCGGACACGAGCACGACCTCCGTGTCCCGCGCGCGCTGCAGGGTGAGGACGGCGGCCCAACTGCCGGGCAGCGCACCCACCCGTGCGGGGTCGTCGGCGAAGGGCGCGAGCGTGCCGTCGAAGTCGAGCGCCACGAGCAGTCGCGGCGCAGCCGCGAGCGTCTCGAGCGCCTGGACGAGACCGGTCTCCGTCGTCCGGTCAGGCATCGCGGTCCTCCCGGGTGTCCTCGGCGGCGCGCGCGGTCTGGGCGTCCTGGTCGAAGATCGACGTGCCGTCGGTCGGTGCCTCGCGGTGCGGCTCCCCCTGGTCGGCTGCGTCCGGGTCGATCTGGGCACTCTTCGGCGCATGGCGGTCGAGCGCTTCGAGGAACGAGCGGGACCAGCGCGCCACGTCGTTGTCCCGCACGCGCTTGCGGAGGGCCCGCATGCGCGTCGAGCGCTCCCGTCGGGGCATCTCGATCGCGCGCTGGATGGAGTCCTTCAGCGCCCCGATGTCGTGCGGGTTGACGATGACGGCCTGCTTGAGCTCGTCGGCGGCACCGGCGAACTCGGAGAGGATGAGCACGCCGTCGTTGTCGAAGCGACTCGCGACGTACTCCTTCGCGACGAGGTTCATGCCGTCGCGGAGCGCCGTGACGAGCATGATGTCGGCGGCGAGGTAGAGCGCCACCATCTCCTCGCGGGGGTAGCCGTGGTGCAGGTACGAGATCGGCTGGTGGCCGATGACGCCGAGGTCGCCGTTGATGCGTCCCACGGTGAGCTCGATCTCGTCGCGGAGCATCCGGTAGGTGTCGACGCGTTCCCGGCTCGGGCTGGCGACCTGGATGAGCGCGGCGTCCTCCACCGCGAGGCGGCCGTCCTCGACGAGCTCGCCGAACGCCTTGATGCGGTGGCGGATGCCCTTCGTGTAGTCGAGCCGGTCGACGCCGAGCAGGACGGTCGTGGGGTTGCCGAGACCGTCGCGGATCTCCTTCGCGCGCTGCTGCACCTCGGGACGGCGGGCGATCTCCTCGAAGCTCTCGGCGTCGATCGAGATCGGGAAGTGCCGGGCCTCGACGTGCCGGACGGTGACGCCCTTGCGGCTCCGCGGTGCCTGCGGGTCGTCCACCGGGACGTCGACGATCGAGCCCTTCGTCGTGTAGCCCTTGATGTGCCGCACCGCACGGAGGAAGTCGCTCGCGTCGTCCTGCCGCTGGAACCCGATGACGTCCGCACCGAGCAGGCCGTCCAGGATCTGCGCGCGCCAGGGCAGCTGGGCGTAGATGCCGACCGGCGGGAACGGGATGTGGTTGAAGAACCCGATCGTCAGGTCGGGACGCAGGGTGCGCAGGAGCGCCGGCACGAGCTGCAGCTGGTAGTCCTGCACCCAGACGATGCCGTCCTGCTCGGCGATCTCGGCGACCTGCTCCGCGAAGCGCTGGTTCACACGCTTGTACGCGTTCCACCAGTCGCGGTGGTAGCTCGGGTGCTCGATGACGTCGTGGTACAGGGGCCACAGTGTGTCGTTGCTGAAGCCCTCGTAGTACTCCTGCACGTCGTCCGCGCTGAGCGGGACCGGGACGATGTGGATGCCCTCGTTGTCGAACGGCTCGACCGTGACGTCCGGCTGGCCGACCCACCCCACCCAGGCCCCGTCGTTCTGGCGCATCACCGGCTCGAGCGCCGTGACCAGGCCGCCGGGAGAGTGCCGCCAGCCCTCCGAACCGTCCTCCTCGACCACCCGGTCGACGGGCAGTCGGTTCGAGGCGACGATGAATGCGTACCGGGTGCTGTCCGTGCGGTCTGCGGGCATGGGTGGCGGGTGCTCCGTTCCTGCCCGGCGGCCTGCCGGGGCGTCGACCCCGAAACTACCAGCGACCGGTCGACCGGGCTGAGCGGATGTTCACGGACGGGCACCGGAGCGCCCAGACCGTCGGGTGCCACCGGACCGCCTCACTAGGCTCGCCCCATGGTGAGCACGCGCTGCTGGCAGGACGGGTCGCCGGCGGAGCAGGACTTCCCGGTCGGACACGTGTCGGAACTGGTCGCCCGCGACGGCGCCTTCGTCTGGGTCGACTTCACGGATCCGACACCGGCCGACCTCGAGCAGGTCGAGGGCGAGCTCGGCATCCACGCCCTCGCCGTCGAGGACGCCGTGGAGCGCGGGCAACGCCCGAAGCTCGACCGGTACCGGGACAGCCTGTTCCTCGTCGTCTACGACGCGCACGGCCCCGGCGAGGACGGTGGACTCGTCACCCACGAGGTGAAGGCGTTCGTCACCTCCCGCGCGCTCGTGACGATCCACGGCGCCGACTTCGACACCTCCGCGGTCCAGCGCCGGTGGGACGCCAACAGCGACCTCGCCGACCACGGGGTCCCGTGGCTGCTGTGGGGCCTGCTCGACACGGTCGTCGACCACGCCACGAGCGTCCTCGAGACGATCGAGCGGGACATCGACGCGCTCGAGGACGACCTGTTCGAGAACGGGGACCCGCGCGAGCAGCAGATCCAGCGGCGCTCGTTCCGGCTCCGGAAGGCGCTCGGCGTGCTGCGCCGGCTCGTCGTCCCCACCCGGGACAGCGTGGGGTCGCTGCTGCACGGTGACGCCGAGACGATCGTCGACGGGGTCCGCCCGTACTTCCGCGATGTGGAGGACCACCTCGTGTCGATCGCGGACACCGTCGAGCAGCAGCGCGACGCGGTCTCCAGCGTCCTGGAGACGAACCTGAACCTGGCGTCGAACCGGCAGAACACCGTCATGAAGAAGGTGACGAGCTGGGCGGCGATCATCGCCATCCCGACCGGCATCACGAGCTTCTTCGGGCAGAACGTGGAGTTCCCCGGCGAGGGCGAGTGGAGCGGGCTGTGGGCGTCGCTCGCGCTCACCGTGGTGACGTCGCTGGTCCTCTACCGGTCGTTCAAGCACCGCGACTGGCTCTGAGTGCCGGCACCGCGAGCGCGCCGGGCACGACGGATCAGATCTGCAGCGCCAGCACGCCCGCGACGACGGTGAGTGGCGCGACCACGCACCCGAGGGCGATGTAGCGCCCCCACGACAGGTGGATGCCCTCGGCCGTGAGCCGCGCGTGCCACAGCAGCGTCGCGAGCGAGGCCCACGGCGTGATGAGACACCCGGCGTTCACGCCGACGAGCAGCGCCGCGTACCGCAGGGCCTCGTGCCCCGCGGCCGGTTCGAGCACCAGGTAGGCGGGCAGGTTGTCGATCGCGTTCGCCGCGACGGCCCCTGCCCCGCCGAGGAGCAGCAGCGGACCGGTCCCGGTGCCCCCGCCGACCGCCTGGACGATCGGATCGGTGACCCCGGTGGCGTGCAGGGTCTCGACGACGACGAAGAGCCCGGCGGCGAACACGAGCGTGGACCAGGGCACGCGGGACGGCCTGAGCTCCGCGGGTGCCCGCCACGCCGCGACCCCGATGAGCACGAGCGCCGCGAGGACGGCGGCGACCCAGACCTCGACCCCCGCGGTCAGGGCCACGACCAGGGCGACGAGGACGACGGACGCCGCCCAGGAGAAGACCGGATCGGACGCCTTCCGCAGCCCGACCGGCGTGTAGCGCCCGAACAGCGAGCGACGGAACACCACGAGCAGCACCGCGCACGGCACGACGACCCCGGCGAGCGCCGCCCACACCATCAGCCCGGCGAACGGCAGCGGCCCGTCGAGTCCGATGCCGTCCACCGCGAGCAGGTTCGTCAGGTTCGACACCGGCAGCAGCAGCGATGCCGTGTTCGCGAGCCAGACGGTGGTGAGGGCGAAGGGCATCGGCGGCAGCCCGACCCGGCGCGCGAGCGTGATGACGATCGGTGTCAACAGGACCGCGGTGGTGTCGATCGACAGGAACACCGTGCACACCACGGCGAGCACGACGACCGCGGCCCACAGGCCGATCGTCCGTCCGCCGCCGATCCGCGCGGCGAGGTCGGCGAGCCGGTCGAAGACGCCCGCGTCCGCGGCGAGCTCGGAGACGATCGTCAGCCCGAGGACGAAGCCGAGCACCGGCAGGACCCGCTCCGCGAGCGCCGCGAGTTCGGGCAGCGGCAGCAACCCGAGGGCGACGCACACCGCCCCGACGGCGAGCAGGACGGCTCCGATGACGGCTTGGCGCACGATGCGACTCCTTGCTGGGATGGCCGGCGGTCCCTGTGCGCCCGGCGGCGCTCCAATGTACCGCCCGGTAACGTGGGCCGGACGACGACAGGAGGAACCCGTGCGGAAGTTCATGTTCAGCGGTGCGGTGTGGGGCTCGCTCATCAGCGGCTACAGCGTGCTGCAGACGACCAGGCGTGGACCGCGTGACTGGCGGCTCGCCCTGACCTGGGTGGCCTGGCTCTCGACCACGATCGTGGCGGTCGGCACGGTCGTCGAGGACGACCGTGCGGTGAAGGCGAAGCAGCGCGCCGCGCGCTGACGGCACCACACGACGGACGGGAGGCCCGCTACCAGCTGGTAGCGGGCCTCCCGTCCGTCATGGGGCAGCTGGTCAGCGCCGCTCGGGCGGGACGTCCTCGGCGCGGATGCCCGAGGTCTGGATCGGGCCGGTGAACAGGGCGGAGCGTTCGTCGCCCTCACCGAACAGCTGGGAGTCGTTCTCGCTCCGCGGCCGGCGCGGTGCCGCGGGCTCCTGCACCGGGTCGGTGAGCTGGACGCGCTGCAGCGGCAGTGCCTCCGGGTGCTGGCGCTGCAGCCACTCCACCATCTCCTCGCGGACGTAGCACCGGAGGTCGAACAGGCCGCCGGCATCGGGCGCGGTGACGAGGATGCGGACGCGCACCAGTCCCCCGACGGCGTCCGTGACCTGCAGCACCTTGGTGCGGCCGTCCCAGATCGTGCTCGTCTCGAGGATGCGGTCGAGCTCTTCGCGCATCTCCGACGGGCTCACCCGCCAGTCGAGGTCGAACTCGACCGCACCGAGCAGCTCGCTGCCCGTGCGGGTCCAGTTCTCGAACGGGGTGCTCGTGAAGTAGGTCGAGGGCAGCACGAACCGCCGGTCGTCCCACAGGTGCACGACCACGTAGGTGAGGGTGATCTCCTCGATCCGGCCCCACTGCGTCTCCACCACCACGACGTCGTCGACCCGGATCGAGCCGGAGAAGGCGAGCTGCATGCCCGCGAAGACGTTCCCGAGCATCGACTGCGCGGCGAGACCGGCGATCACCGAGAGGAGCCCGGCACTCGCCAGGACGCTCGCGCCGGCGGCCTCCACCCCGGGGAAGGTGAGCAGGATCGCACCGACGGCGATGATGACGAGGACGGCGACGGTGAGTCGCCGGATGATGAGCACCTGCGTTCGCACCCGGCGGGCGACCCGGTTGTCGGGGACGTCCACGCGGTACTTGTGCAGCCCGAGGCTCTCGAGGAAGATCGCGAGCTCGCAGGCCAACCAGCACCCGACACCGATCATCGCGATGAGGAAGACGTGCGACACCTCGTCCCGCCACGGGAACCGCTCGGCGTCGCGCGGGATGCTCGAGCTGAACGCCGTCCAGAGCATGGCGAGGAGCAGGGTGGTGCGGGTCGGGTGCTTCGTGCGCCGGGAGAGCGCGGCCGCCCAGCGTTCCCGCCGACCGAGCGCCCGGAAGACCAGGTGCAGGACGAGTGACGCGACGGCCGTGACGAGCAGGGCGATCCCGATCGCGACGAGGAGTCGGAGGAAGATGTCCATCCGTCCATCGTGGTGGGTCCCGCGTCGCTCGTCGTCCAGGCGGCGGCCAGGGAGCGGGCCCGGGAAGGCCATCGGGCGCGGTGGGACGAGGTGCGGAGGCCGTCGGGCGCCCGGGTCGGACGTCCGGCGGTAGCGTGTCGGCCATGACAGCGAAGAACGACACGGGGGTCGACCGCGCTCCGGCGAACGACTTCTCGCACGAGCAGGAGGGCTACCAGCACGGGCTGAAGCCCCGGCAACTGCAGATGATCGCCATCGGTGGCGCGATCGGGACGGGCCTGTTCCTCGGTGCCGGTGGCCGGCTCCACACCGCCGGTCCCGCCCTCGCGGTGACGTACCTGATCGCGGGCGTGTTCGCCTTCTTCATCCTCCGGGCACTCGGGGAGCTCGTGCTGCACCGGCCCTCCTCCGGGTCGTTCATCTCGTACGCCCGCGAGTTCTACGGCGAGAAGTTCGCCTACGCCGCGGGGTGGATGTACTTCCTCAACTGGGCGATGACCTCGATCGT
Source organism: Curtobacterium sp. MCBD17_008 (assembly GCF_003234475.1). Taxonomy (NCBI): domain Bacteria; kingdom Bacillati; phylum Actinomycetota; class Actinomycetes; order Micrococcales; family Microbacteriaceae; genus Curtobacterium; species Curtobacterium sp. MCBD17_008. The sequence continues at coordinate 19,174 of NZ_QKTK01000016.1, forward strand.
GGACACGACGGCCGTCGCGGTCTACCTGAAGTACTGGTCGGCGTTCACCGCGGCCCCGCAGTGGCTCCTCGCACTCATCGCCCTGGTCGTCGTCCTGGCCGCGAACATGGTCGCGGTGAAGGTGTTCGGCGAACTCGAGTTCTGGTTCGCGCTCATCAAGGTCGCCGCGCTCGTCGCGTTCCTGGTCGTCGCGATCGTCTGGCTCGTCTTCGCGTTCCCGGTGGAGACCGGCGGCGAGGCGGTCCGGACCGGCTTCTCGATCTGGGGCGACAACGGCGGGCTCCTGCCGAACGGCGTCCTGCCGGCCGTCCTCGTCATCCAGGGCGTCGTGTTCGCCTACGCCGCGATCGAGCTCGTCGGCACCGCGTCCGGCGAGACCCAGGACACCGAGAAGGTCATCCCGCGCGCGATCAACTCCGTCGTCTTCCGCATCGCGGTCTTCTACGTCGGCTCGATCGTCCTCCTGTCGATCCTGCTGCCGTACACGGCGTACAAGGAGGGCGAGAGCCCCTTCGTCACGTTCTTCTCGTCGATCGGGAACCCGCAGGTGGGGGTCGTCGTCGGGTCGATCATGAACTTCGTCGTGCTCACCGCGGCGCTGTCGTCCCTGAACGCCGGGCTGTACTCGACCGGCCGCGCGCTGCACTCGATGGGCATGAACGGCTCGGCACCGAAGTGGACCACGAAGATGTCGAAGGGCGGCGTGCCGTACGCCGGCATCCTGCTCACCGCGGCCTTCACCGTCGCCGGTGTCGTGCTGAACTACTTCGTGCCCGGCCAGGCGTTCGAGATCGCCCTGAACATCGCCAGCCTCGGCATCATCACGGCGTGGGGCACGATCATCCTCTGCCAGATGAAGCTGCGGCAGTGGGCCAAGCAGGGGCTGGCGAAGGAACCGACGTTCCGGCTGCCCGGGGCTCCCGTCACGAGCTGGCTGACGCTGGCGTTCCTCGCGTCGGTGATCGTCCTCATGGCGATCGACTACCCGGTCGGGACGTACACGATCGCCTCGCTGGTCGTCGTCATCCCGCTGCTGGTCGTCGGTTGGTTCCTGCAGCGTGACCGGATCCTCCGCATCGCCTCGCTGCGCCAGGGCGTCACCGGTCCGTACCCGATCACCGGCCGCGACCCGGCCGCGCAGGTGCGGCGGTCCACCGAGCACAGGGACGGCGACGGCCGCAGCTGACCTCCCCGACGTGGCACGGGTCCGGCACCCGCCGGTACGATCAGCGGGTGCCGGACTCTCCTGTTCTCCCGACGCTCGACCTGCAGCACACCTGGCGTGGCGCCACGTGCCGGGTGCGGGTGTTCCGTGACCGGGTCACCGCGGAGACGAGCTACGAGCGCGACGCGCTGCTCCCGGTCCCGATGGACGCCGTGCAGGGGTGGCGGATCGAGGAGTGCGACGACGACGCGGTCTGCGTCGAGTTCGTCACGCCGGACGACGTCTGGCGGGTGTTGCTCTCCCCCGCCGACGAGGCGGTCGCCGACGTCGCGTTGCGCTCGGCGCTCGGTGCGCCACTCCCGCCCGCGTCGTAGCGACGTCGCCGGCAGCGGCGGGCGGGCGTCAGACCAGCAGCAGCACCGCGGCGAGCACGGAGGCCACCGCGATCACCAGCGCGATGAGCAGCAGCACGAAGTGCACGCGCCAGAACGTCGTCGGGCGGCCCGCGGCGTCCCGGGCGCGGGAGTCCTTCGCGACGCGCTGGAAGAAGCGCGGCCACGCGACCACGTTGAAGACGGCGCCGACGATCAGGACCACTGCAGCGAAGACGAGCACCCGACGATCCTACGCCCGGGCCTCGGCCGCCCCCCACGACCGGCCGAGACCCGCGACCACACCGGGTGTAGCACGTGCTACAGAGCGTACACGACCGGGTGGTCGGGCCCGGGGTCAGGTGCCCGCGAGGACCGCTTCCGCCTCTGCGAGCGCTGCCTGGTCGGCCGGGCTGAGCGGTGTGCGGTGTCGACGGGCGCCGTCGTTCACCTCGACGATGAGACGGCTGAGCCGGGTCGCGGGGTCGTCGGAGTCGGGGTACTCGTTGTCGGTGCCGAGTCGGGCGTGGACCGGTTCGAGACGGCGGAGGGCATCCTGCAGCGCCCGGGTCCGTCTGCTCTGCCAGAGCCGGTGGCCGAGGACGAGGAGGAGCATGCCGGACGCGACGAGCAGCACCGCGCCCGGTGTCGTCACGTCGTACGGCAGGGCGAGCGCCCGCGTGACGTCGACCCGGCCGGCGACGTGGGCCAGGTCCATCACCGCGACGACCACCATGCGGACGACGCCGAAGACCCCGCCGGCGACGAGCGCCCACAGGCCGACTCGGTCCGGACCGGTCCGGGCCTCCCGGATGCGCAGCACGCAGATGAGCCCGGTGGCGCCGAGGGCGACGCCCAGGTACGTCGTCTGCACGATCGAGTAGACCGCCGCGAGGGGCTGCGCACCGACGGCGAGCATGAACGTCGTGGTCGTCGGGACCGGGTCGAGCAGCACGAACGCCGTCACGACGGCGACGACCACGACGGAGCACGACGCGACGACCGCCCTGCGCATCCACGGCCGTGCCGCTCCCACGGCCTTCGCGACGCCCCAGAGCAGCGTGCTCGTCCCCGCCGCCATCAGGACGTCGCACACGAGGGTCAAGACGTTCCGTCCGCCGAGCAGCGGGTCGACGGCGCGGTACAGGGGGTCGACGCCGGCGACGACCGTGCCCGAGAACAGCAGGAACGTCAGTGCCAGCGTCCGGTCCTGCCCGCGTTGCACGACGGAGAGGACGACCGCCCCGACGACGAGCAGGACCGCCTGGACGACGGCGAGGATCACCCGAAGACCCCGCGGAACGCACTGGGACGTTCGCGGTGGCCGCGGATCAGCTGCGCGAGCCGGTCGGCGAAGAGCTCGGCCTCGCGTTCGTACTCGTTCTCGAAGAGGCCGCGGGCGAGGGCCCGTTCGACCTTGTACTCGGGCAGGTCCGGGATGAGGCTCCGGATGGCGGCGGCCTGCGGCGCGGTCTCGTGGTGTCCGTGCAGGACGTGGCCGAGCTCGTGTCCGATGACGAACGCGCGGAAGGTCGGGGACGGCGTCGGGGAGATCATCACGAGGTGACGGTGCTCCAGCGTCGCGACGAAGCCGCACACCGGCTCGTCGGCCAGGAACGACTCCTCACGGACGGTGATCGGCTTGCCGACGAGGTCCTCGGCCGCCGCGACGGCGTCGTCGATCCCGGTCCAGCCCGCGTCCTCGCCCAGCTGCCAGAACCGGTCGACCAGCGTCGGCGCGGTCACACCGCACCGCCGCTGCGCGACTCCTGCTCGATGACCTCGGCGATGCGGCGGAGGGCCTCCGGCGAGAGTTCACCGGGGAAGGTCCGCGCTGCGAAACCGCTCACCCGGGCCGAACGGACGGCCCGCACGAGGGCGAGTTGCGCGCCGATGCGCTCGGGCAGTTCGCTGTCCTCGAGCAGGAAACGGTCGTCGACCTCGAAGAAGCCCGCGAGCAGGCGCAGCAGCTGGGTGTCGCTGTTCCGCCGCCCGTCACCGGAAACCATGTAGGTCCACTTCGCGCGCGAGAGCGAACCGCCGCCGTCGGCCACGTACTGCTCGATCTCCGCGAAGGGCACGGGTGCACCACGCTGCGACTCCTCGAAGTCGAGCAGCAGGTTGAGCCGTCGCGCGAGCTCCCCCGCGTCGAGCACGCCGCCCTTCGGCACCGATCCCGTCATCGTCGCCCCCTTCGATCCCGTGCCCGACCACCCTACTGCGCCACTACCCTCGGACGGGTGCCCCGCCGGTACCCCGCTTCCATCGCCGGCCCGGTCGAGCACGAGATCGTCGTGTCGCGCTCCCGGTTCGTCACCCTCGCGCACCCCGCCGCGGACCCGGCGGCGGCGGAGGCCGTCATCGCGGACGTCCGCCGTCGCTCGTGGGACGCCCGGCACCACTGCACCGCGATGGTCACCGGCGTCCTCGGAGACCAGGCCCGGTCCTCCGACGACGGTGAACTCTCGGGCACCGCGGGCGTCCCGATGCTCGAGGTCCTCCGTCGGCGGGACCTCACCGACGTCGTCGTGGTCGTCAGCCGGTGGTTCGGCGGCGTGAAGCTCGGTGCCGGTGGGCTGGTCCGGGCCTACTCGACCTCGGTGTCCGAGACGCTTGACCGGGCGGAGGTCGTCCGCCGCGCCGCCCGGACGCAGGTGACCGTAGCGGTCCCGCACGCCGACGCGGGACGGGTGGACAACGCCCTGCGCGCGTGGGTGCAGCGGCACGACGCCACCTCCGGCGCGACGGTCTACGGCGCGGAGGCGACGTTCGAGGTGTGGGTGCCGACCGACGGGATCGCAGAACTCCGGGCGGAGTTGGCGGCGGTGTCGTCGGGCGGGCTCGATGCGGTGGTCGGCGAGGAGCGAGTGGTGGAGCTGTCCGACGGGTGACGCAGCGCCGGCGGCTGGGCCGTCCGGTCGAGATGGTGACCGGAACCGGGTCGGGCGTGTCGGGCACGACGGTCTCGCGAGGCACGGTGCGTGGAACGCCGGTACGACGACGAAGACCCCGACCGGATCGGTCGGGGTCTTCGGTTGGTGCACCCCCTCGGACTTGAACCGAGAACCCACTGATTAAGAGTCAGTTGCTCTGCCAATTGAGCTAGAGGTGCGTGGTGTGAAGTTGTCCTGCCGCTTCGGCGTGCGCCCCGCGACGGGAATCAACAATAGCATGACTTCTGCGTGCCGTTGACCACTCGCGGCACGGACGAACAGGAGCCCCACTTGAGCGACCGTCTCGCCGCCGGCGACACCGCCCCCGACTTCACCCTCCCCGACCAGGACGGCACCGAGCACGCGCTCGCGGACCTCCGCGGACGGAAGGTGATCGTGTACTTCTACCCCGCGGCGTCCACCCCGGGCTGCACCACCGAGGCCTGCGACTTCCGCGACAACATGTCGTCGCTCCAGGCCGCCGGCTACGAGGTCCTCGGCGTCTCGAAGGACGAGCTGCCCGCCCTGCAGCGCTTCCACTCCGAGCAGGCCCTGAGCTTCCCGCTGCTGAGCGACCCCGATCTCGCCGTACACCGCGCGTACGGGGCATGGGGTGAGAAGAACAACTACGGCAAGATCGTCACCGGCACCATCCGGTCGACGATCGTCGTCGACGAGGAGGGCCGCGTCCAGCTGCCGCTCTACAACGTCAAGGCCACCGGCCATGTGGCGAGCCTGCGGAAGAAGCTCGGCCTGGTCTGACGGCCCGCCTCCCGGTGCTGCTCGGGCCCGGTGCTGCTCGGGCCCGTCGCCGCTCAGTCCCGGCGCACGAGTGCCGCGGTCACCGGCCGGCTGAGCACGAGCGTGATGCCGAGCAGCGCCGGGATGAGCAGCGCCCACCCGACGGACGCCACCCGCGACTCGCCCTGGAACGCCCCGATCGCAAGGGCACCCTGCAGGACCTGCCAGACGACCACACCGCTGCGCACCCAGGCGCGTCCGCGGCGGAGCCCGGCCACCATCGCGCCGAGCCAGACGGTCGCGAGGACCGCGAGCACGAGCAGGGCGATCCCGGACGCGATGCCCGCTGCCGGGGTCGTGAGGAGTTCCACGAGCAGGTAGACCGTCACGGCGGCCATCGCGAGGAACTCGAGCCCGACGACGGCGACGAGCACGAGGAGTGCAGCGGGCCGCCTCCGGGGGACGAGTTCGTCGTCCGTGGTGGTGTCAGGCACAGCGATCCTCCAGCAGTGAAACCCTTGATTTGGCCATACCAGTATGGAACGATGTCCGAGGTCGTTTGGACGGCACGATGTGGTGTACGTCTCCCGTGGTTCGACGCTCCTCCCCCGAGCGTTCCGCGGGCGTCGAACTCTCCCCGCGCGGGCTCCTCCCCCACAGGAAGCCTCCCGTACGTCACATGAGCATGTGCAGAGTCCCGATCCCCCGAGCCACGGCCGCGGCCTGCCGTTCGAGCATCTACCGCAAGGAGCACCACACATGGACTGGCGTGACCAGGCTGCCTGCCTCACCGCAGACCCCGAGCTCTTCTTCCCCGTCGGGAACACCGGCCCGGCCGTCGACCAGATCGAGAAGGCCAAGTCGGTCTGCGCTCGGTGCACCGTGACCGAGATGTGCCTGCAGTACGCCCTCGAGAACAACCAGGACTCCGGTGTCTGGGGCGGCCTCAGCGAGGACGAGCGTCGCGCGCTCAAGCGCCGCGCAGCCCGCGCCCGCCGCGCCTCCTGACCGCGCACACCTGACGGGAGAGCCCGCCATCCCTCCGGGTGGCGGGCTCTCCTGCGTCCGGCCCGTGACACTGTGCCGCAGGGACACCGCGGAACGCCTGGAGGCCCGCACCTCGTTGTCGGCTGCCGACCAGTCTGTCCCGACCTGCGCTGCGCCCGCCACAACGCCGATGTCCGGCACCGCTGCCAGATCACTTGTCCTGACGGAGCAGCGTCCCGGTAGAGCGGTCGACCGAGCGATCTGCAAAGCTCGGGTCATGTCATGGCCACAGGCTGATCCCTTGGACTCGGATCGTCTCGCCCTGGAACCGCTTGCCGTCGAACACGCAAGCGAGATGGTCACCACCCTGGCTCCACCAGAGCTTTACCTCTTCACCGGCGGCGAGCCACCGACCCTGGACGAACTGGGCGCACGGTACGGCCGCCAGTCCATCCACCGTCGTGACTTGGTTGCGCTCGGTCGACGTGCGGCACATCAGGGCTTCCATCCATCCCGACCACACAGCTTCCGAGCACGTCGCGCGCCGGACCGGGCTTGCACCCACGACCGCTGTCATCGACGGCGAAGTTCTCTGGGAGGTCTTCTTGCCTCCGGCCGCTGAGCACTGTCCCGTCCGATGGACGATCGGCGAGTGAGCCGCCTCACCGTCGGCGTAGCCCTCGGATGAGCAGCGCGGTGGACACCAGCATCACTCCCGAAAGCAGCAGAGTGCCGCCGAGGATGGCTACCGGTGTACTCCCGGCGCTGACAAGCACGAACACACCGATGATGGCGAGTGGGGCACCGATGAGCAGGCCCACGAGGTCGGCGGCTCCCTGCTGTTGCGGGTTGTTCACAGGGTCAGGCTATCGGCGGGCGACAAGGGGCATGCAATCCCAGAGTTCCGTCCCGATGGCCGTTGGACCACCGAACGCTGGCTCGGTCGCTCTTGATCGTTCCGGTGGGGAATCGGCTGACGGGACGGTGTACTACTCGGACCTCAGACCACACGGAAGCCGGATTCGACGGCGACAGGTGCAGGTGAATGTGCGGCCGCTGGTTGAGCGTGCAGTCATGCCTCCGACTAGGGCTTCGCCCCGTTCCCGAACGACCCGTGCAGCGTCGTCCCGGCGAACACGGTTCCGTCAACAACACCGTGTACCCGCGCGAGCGTGGCGTCGTCCGCCGGGGAGACCCCGATCGTCAGCGAGCCGTAGTCGATGCGCATCGTCTGCGGAATGCTCGCCTCGACTCCGGTCACGCCTGGAGTGGCCGCGAGCGTGGCCGATCCGGACGCGACACCGAGGGCGGTTTCGTCAGGGATCCGCTGGTCGAACGTGCCCGAGTAGGTGACGGTGGAGAGAACGTGTCCCGGCCCCTCCGGCACCTGCAGCGTGAGGGTGACACCGGTCCAGGCAATCCGCTCCGCCATCGCGACCGGAACCGCGGACGCTTCCGACGGGGTTGCGTCCGGGTCCATCGTGACCACGAAGGCGCTCGAGAACGAGTGCGTCTCGGTCGCACCGACTGGGGGTGTGGGACGAGCCGAGGGCGTGGGTACCGGCGGGAGCGTGAGATCGTCCGGGGAGACACCGCCCATCGGCGGCGGTGCGGCCGGGCCGGCATCGCGGTTTTACCATGCGTCGAGGCCAGGGGGCGTGACGTCTGTTCCGTCGGCGGCGGTGTAGCGCTGGTGCAGCTCGATCCGGTTCGTCGCGCTCGCGACGCCGGGGCTCGCCCGCACGGTGCGGAGCGCGTCGTCGAGCGTGGACGCGACCTGCGGGTCCAGCTGCGGGACCGCCGCCGCCGCCGTCGCGGAGGAGGCTGTGCCTCCCGGCCCGGCTGCGCACCCCGTGACCGAGACGAGCGTGATCACGAGGGCTGCGGTGACGGCGGCGGTTCGCTGGAGCATCTTCCGACGGTACGGGCACAGACGACCCGACGCATCGACCATTCGGCGTAGGTCGTGTGGAACGATCGGCTATCGCGACGCCAGTCCTAGTCGGGATGCCGCTTGGGCGACGACTGGTCCTCGTCGGAGTCGAGCGTCTGCAACGGCGCGCTGAACCTGAGCCGGATCGGCCTCCGGACGCGTTGGTGATCCAGCGTCGAACGGAGGGTGAGGGTCGTACTCCATGGTCAGTTGAACGGCACGGGCTGTGGCTTCGTCGTACACCTCAGCGGCGACAGTGAGGGCGAAGTCGATGCCGCTGGTCACCCCGCCCCCCGTGATGACTCGACCATCACGGACCACCCGCGCATGCTCGGGCACAGCTCCGATGGTCTCGAGCAGCGAGTGGGACGCCCAGTGCGTCGTCGCCCTCTTGCCGATCAGCAGCCCTGCGGCACCGAGCACGAAGTCTCCGGTACACACGCTGGTGACGTAGCGTGCGTGCTCAGCCTGCCGCGTGACGAAGTCGATGGCTCGCTCGTCGTCGAGCAAGTCGAACGCACCCTGCCCTCCCGGGATCAAGAGCACGTCCGCCTGTGGTGCTTCGTCGAACGTCGCGGTCGGCACGATCGCGAATCCCGCGTCGGTGTCGATCGGTTCGCGGTCGTGCCAGGCCAGGTCGATGGTCGCACCGGGCAGCCGTGAGAAGAGCTGCACCGGACCGGTCAAGTCGAGCTGTGTCACGTTCGGGAACAGCAGCGCGACGAATCTGACGTGGGTGCTCATGTATACATCCTCGCTAGACCGCGGAGATCCCGGATGCCGATCCCCTACCGGAACGCCCGCGCGCCCTGGTGTCGAAGCATGTTCGGTGCCCTTCCGCCCTCTGCCGCCGTCCTCACAGACACCGAACTGACACACGTGGTCGCCGTGGGCGACCACGGCCGGGGCGTCAAGAGGCCGTGTGGTCGCGACCGCCAGGTCCTCGCTGACTACCACCCTCACGTGCGCGTCATCCTGCCCGGGCCTGACGGGAGCGTGACCGCGAGCGACCTGCTGCCGCTTGCCTTCGATCACAGCGCCGAACAGGTCTGACGAAGCGTCCGTAGGGGGATCGTCTACCGGACTGCATCCCACCCGGCTGGCAGCTGCGGGGCGACCCAGCTCGGTTGCGGCGGCCACTCGGACCAATCCGCATCGAACGGGAACGAGCCGGCGTGCACGGCAGCGGTGGCCTTCTCGCCTGTGCGTTCGATCATCAGGCGGTCTGCTTCGGAGACCAGGCCCTGGTCGGCGTAGAAGGCGAGTTCGTCTTCGTCCTTGTACCGAACCGACCAGCGACCCTCAGGGTGCCGACGTGCGACGACATCGAGAGTCCAGTCCTGACTGTCGAAGCCCATCGAGGTTCGCACCCACGGCAGCTCGAGGTTGATGTACCAGTCCGGGAGCCACTGCTTCCCGTCGTGCCAGCGCCACACCGACCACGCTGCCCCCTTCGGATGCACGCGAACCACCGGCGCTCCGAACCAGCTGTCCTCGACGTAGGAACCATCCCAGTCGGCGGGGAGGACGAGCCTTGCGTTCGGCCCGCTCCCGACACCAGCTCGACGGCGAACTGCGGCACCGACCGAACTCGTGACCACAGAGACGTCGTCGTCATCGACGAGCACTCGACCCGCGACCGCGAACGAAACCGCCCGGCCCCGGGAGCCGAAGGTGTGCAGACTACGGAGGGCTACGGATTCACCAACACGGAACGGTTCGCTCCGCACGTCTCTTGCAACGTCGTCGTGCATCCGGTGATGCTCTCACAGCAACGATGGCGCCTCACCCGTCCCGGTAGCCGATCCCCTACCGGGCGTCCGAGTGAGCGTCGTCTTCTGCGTCCAGCGAGGCCAGGTAGTCGGCGTTGCCGCGCAAGGCCGGCTTGTACCGGTCGAGTTCCGGGGCGTGCACGTGCTCCGCGAGGAGCACGAGCAGGCTCGCGAGTGCGGTGTTCGGCCGGCCAGCGGCGAAGAACGTCAAGGCCTCGAAGGCCCCGAGGGCGACGGACTCAGGGAACTCAGCCCGCGCCCGCGCGAAGGCCCGTAGCGAGTCGTCGATCCGGCCGAGGTTCCGGAGGGTGCTCCCGTACTGGAGGTAGCAGCGGCGACGAACGTCTCCGGCGAGCCCTCTTTCCATCGCTCGCTGGTAGAAGCTGAGCGCCGTCGCCTCGTCCCCCGCCGTGTCGTACGCGCCACCGAGCTCGTAGAGGACCCGAGGGTTCTCCGGGTGCTCGTCGTAGATGGGAAGCAACGCGTCGATGGTCGGTCGCATGTCCTCGCGGTTCCGGGCGGCGAAGATCGCGTCGAGCTGCGTCTCCATTGCATCAGACATGGTCAGCAGCTCTCCCTGATTCGAGCAGTCGGGCGACCGCGACGACACAGTACCGGTCGTCTCAACGGCTGGTCGTCCAGCGGGAACCAGGACCCGCCCTACGGGACGAGAGGTCGGGCGACCCCGATCCCCGAGACACGAGGTAGATGGGGTCGGGTTCGGCTAGGTTCCACTCGTGGGGATGAGGCAGCGAACGCGCATCGTGCTGGTTGCATCGATCGCGCTGCTGACGATCGTCGGAGCCGCTGTAGGGGTGCGTGTCTGGTACGACACGAATCAGCGTGAGAAGACAGACGCGGCCCTCACCGCGATGCGCGTCGTTGATCAGCGCATCGATCTTCGGAGCGTCATTCCGGATGCGAGACGCACCGAGACCGGTGTCGCGGTCAGGCCCCTGGGCGCGGGGCCGGGTCCATCCATCAACTACGCGTTCGACGCAGCGGCGACGCCAGACTGGAAGGCGCGGGTCGGCAAGCGGATGGAAGCCGCCGGATTCGGCGAGAACGGGGAGCCCTGGTTCACTCAGGTGGGCGACGAGCCCGTGTCCGTGACGATGTCCGGTGCGACCGCCGGAGGCGGCGGGCCAGTTTACTTGGTGATATCCACGTCGTGAGATGGAGCGCTGACCTTCACCGTGTTCGGGCCCACGTAGGCGCGTAGCGGATGCGTCGCCGGAGAGCTTGAAAAGCCCCGCCGAGATGTCGCACACCGATTCGCGGAGCGATTCCGCAGGGTCTCTGGCAGCACGCCATCGTCCTACCTGACGCACTGGCGATGGTCCTCGCTCAGCGCGCACTCCGCGACCCTGACGTCCGCGTGATGGCTCTCGCCACCGACCTCGGCTCCGGCTCGGAAAGCGCATTCAGCAATGCCTTCGAACGCCAAGTCGGCCGATCGCCTCTCCACTACCGCCGCCAGACAACGGCGTCTCCGTAGCCGATCTTGCTGCCGGACTCACGCCGGTGCCGTACCGCTTTCAGCCGAGCAGTAGTCCGAAACCGAGAAGGAAGGCGAACGGCGACAAGACGAAGAGGAAGACGACGAGGGCGATGGTCGCGGCCGTCACCGTGGCGACGCTCCCAGTGACGAGGGACAGGAGGCTGGCGAGGCCGACCGCTCGCCTCACGTCGCCGCCGGTTGCGACGGTGGTGGTCGCCTCCTCGAGGAGGTCGCGCATCGGGTCGTCGGTCATGGTGCAAGAGTACGGAGAGGATGACGTACGGTCGACCGGGTGCGGGCCTCCAGGCCGTCGCGGACGACCGCGAGCGGTCAGGCGGTCGCTGCCGGTGCCGCCGTGAGCCAGCGGAACGGGATCGAGATGGTCACCTCGGTGCCGCTGCCCGTGAGGGTGTGCCAGTCGATCGTGCCGCCGAGTTCGCCCTGGATGAGGGTGCGGACGATCTGCGTCCCGAGCCCCGACCCGACCTTGCCCTCCGGCAGGCCGACGCCGTTGTCGCGGACCTGGATCTCGATGTGGTCGTCGTGCCGGTTCGCCACGATCTCGACCTCGCCGTCGCGCCCGTCGAGCCCGTGCTCCACGGCGTTGGTGACGAGTTCGGTGAGACCGAGCGCGAGCGGGGTCGCGGCCTCGGACGGCAGCACACCGAACTCCCCCGTCTTCTTCGGGTGCACGGTCGTGTTGTGCGACGCCGCGACCTCGGTCACGAGCTTGAGGACCGAGTCGAACACCTCGTCGAAGTCGACGGTCTGGCTGAGCCCCGTCGACAGGGTGTCGTGCACGACGGCGATGGCGGCCACGCGCCGCATCGCGTTCTGCAGGGAGGTCCGCGCCTCGTCCGAGTGCGTGCGCCGGGCCTGGATCCGCAGGAGGGACGCCACCGTCTGCAGATTGTTCTTGACGCGGTGGTGGATCTCACGGATCGTCGCGTCCTTGGTGATGAGCTCGCGCTCCTGGTGCCGCATCTCGGTGACGTCGCGGCAGAGGACGACGGCGCCGATGCGGGCACCCTGGTCGCGGAGCGGGATCGACCGGAGGGTCACGGTGACGCCCTTCGCCTCGATGTCGGCCCGCCACGGAGCGCGGCCGGTGACCACGAGCGGCAGGGACTCGTCGACGTCGAGCTGCGCACCGAGCAGCTCCGTCGTGACCTCAGCCAGGGACTTGCGCTCGAGTTCGCCCTCGAAGCCCATCCGGTTGAACGCGCTGAGACCGTTCGGGCTCGCGAACGTGACCACGCCGTCGGTGTCGAGGCGGAGGAGACCGTCACTGGCTCGCGGCGCACCACGGCGGGGGCCAGCGGGTGCGCCGAGGTCCGGGAAGTCGCCGGTGGCGATCATGCCGAAGAGGTCGTTCGCGCTCGCGGTGAAGTTGAGCTCCTGACGGCTCGGCGTGCGCGACTCGTCCTGGTTGGAGTGGCGGGTCACGACGGCGATCGGCCGCTCGGTGGTCTCGGCGCTCTTCGCGGTCAGGCGGCGGAGCACCGGGATGGCGCGGACGCGGGTCGGGGTGTCCTCGTACCAGTCGGGCTCGGCCGAGTCGACGACGCGGCTCCCGGTGAAGCTCTGGGTGACCTGGTCGCGCCACTCCTCGCGGATCTCCTGCCCGACGATGTCGCGGTAGAACAGCGTCGCCGCCGAGGACGGCCGGGCGTGGGCGACGGCCACGAAGGACGACCCGTCGGCGGTCGGTACCCAGAGGACCATGTCGGCGAAGGACAGGTCGGCCAGCAGCTGCCAGTCGCCGACGAGCAGGTGCAGCCATTCCACGTCGGCTTCGGAGGAACGGCCTTGTGCGAGGACGAGGTCACTGAGGGTCGACACCCGCCAAGTCTAGGTCCGCCGCTGTGTGGAGACGGCGCACTCTCCACAGGCAACACCGCTCGGCGAAATGTGATGTTGCACGGCCCATACGCTCAGCCCTGGAGAAAGGGGGCCGGGGTGACGGACACGGCGCAACGGATCGACGAGGAGCCGGTCGGGAGGTACGACCAGACCGAGGAGGACCGGAGGGACCGCCATCGCGCCGAGGACGACGGGACGGGCGGCACCCACGCCGTGCCCTCATCCTCCTCGAGCGTCGTCCGAACGGTCGACCCCGGGGTGGACGTCGGCACGGACGGGACCGGCGCGGCCGTCGGCACGGACGGGACCGGCGCGGCCGTCGGCACGGCCGGGACCGGGGCGGTCCTGAGTCCGTCCGTGACCGGAGCGGCCCTGGATCCGTCCGGACCCGCGGCGGTCCTGGATCCGTCCGGGACCGGGGCTGCGCCGGGCCCGGACGAGACGCAGTCGGCTGTCGGTGCGGGTGGCGGCGGCGCGGGCACGGACCTCCCGGACGCCGGCGAGACCGCGCGGTCCCTCGCCCTGTGCGTCGCCGAGATCCTCACCGGCGCCCGTGAGGTCGACACCATCTCGCGGTGGATCACCGACGAGGTGCACCGACACCTGCAGCACCGGGCGGCGGTCGCGGCGCGTGCCCGGTCGGTGTCCCGCCACGCACGGCAGCGTGCGGTCATCCGGGTCGGCGGCGTCGTGCTCGACGGGCCCCGGGACGGCGTCGCCGAGGCGGCCGTGGTCGTCCACACCCGGAGTCGCGCCCGGGCGGTCGCCATCCGGCTCGAGGTCCGCAACGGTCGCTGGCGGGCGACCGCGATCGGGGTGCTCTGAGTGCGCGGAGCCGGGCCCGTCGAGCAGGGTCGACGTCGATCTTCCTGCCGGGCCCGACGCCGCTGCAGGTCCCCGACGACGACCCCGCTCCCGCTCCCCGCTCCCGGTCCCGGTGCCGGTCCAACGCCCGGCACCGGTCCGGGTGTCGGCCGCCCTGCCGGTGCCGGTGCGGGCGCTGGCACCGGCACCGGCACCGGCACCGGCACCGTCACCGGCACCGGGATGACGGACGGGAGGCCCGGTACCAGCTGGTACCGGGCCTCCCGTCGTGTCGTGCGGAGCGTCAGCCCTTCTTGGCGGCCGCCCGGCGCTCGGCGCGGTTGTTCGCGTCAGCCTGCCCGGTGGCGGTCGCGGCGGAGCCGAAGGCCGAACCCCGCTCGGGGCCCGCCGCTTCCTGCTCGGCCTGCTCACGCTGCGCGCGCGCCGTCGCTGCCTGCTCGAGGCGCCCGGCCTCGTCGCGGACCTCGACCTCGCCGTCGATGGACGGCGCCGAGTACTCGAGTCCGGCGTTCTCACCCTCCTCGCCGAGGCCCTTCGCCTCGATGACGGCGTTGTCGCCGTCCGACTGGACCTGCACCTCGAGGTTGAAGAGGAACCCGACCGACTCCTCGCGGATCTGGCCCATCATCGTCTGGAACAGCGCGTAGCCCTCGCGCTGGTACTCGACGAGCGGGTCACGCTGCGCCATTGCGCGGAGGCCGATGCCGTCCTTGAGGTAGTCCATCTCGTACAGGTGGTCGCGCCAGCGGCGGTCGATCACCGAGAGGACGACGCGACGCTCGAGCTCACGCATCGCCTCTTCGCCGAGGGTCTCCTCGCGCTTCTGGTAGGCGAGCTGGGCGTCGGACAGGATCTCCCGCGCGAGGAAGTCCCGCGTGGCCTTGCCCTTCGAACCGGCCTCGGTGATGACCTCGTCGATGGTGATCGAGATCGGGAACAGCGTGCCGAGCTCGGTCCACATGGCGTCGAGGTCCCAGTCGTCCGGGGAACCCTCGCCGGTGTGGGTGTCGATGACGTCGTCCACGACGCTCTTCAGGAACGACTGCGCGCGCTCGTGCAGGTCGTCGCCCTCGAGGATGTGGCGGCGGTCGCTGTAGATGGCCTCGCGCTGGCGGTTCAGGACGTCGTCGTACTTCAGGACGTTCTTGCGGATCTCGGCGTTCCGGCCCTCGACCTGCGCCTGTGCGGAGCGGATCGCGCGCCCGACGAGCTTGTTCTCGATCGCCAGGTCGTCCGGCACGTTGCCGCGGCCCATGAGGCTCTCGGCGGCACCGGAGTTGAACAGCCGCATGAGGTCGTCGGTCAGCGACAGGTAGAAGCGGCTCTCGCCGGGGTCGCCCTGACGACCGGAACGACCACGCAGCTGGTTGTCGATGCGGCGGGACTCGTGCCGCTCGGTCCCGAGGACGTAGAGACCGCCGGCTTCCCGGACCTTCTCGCTCTCCTCCTCGACGGTGGCCTTCATCGCCGAGAAGACCTTGTCCCACTCGGCTTCGTACTCCTCCGGCGTCTCCGTCGGCGACAGGCCCTTCGCGTGCATCTCCTGCACCGCGAGGAACTCGGCGTTGCCACCGAGCATGATGTCGGTTCCACGACCGGCCATGTTCGTCGCGACCGTGACGGCGCCGGCGCGACCGGCCTGGGCGACGATCGCGGCTTCGCGCGCGTGGTTCTTCGCGTTGAGGACCTCGTGCTTCACGCCCTTCTTGGCGAGGAGCTTCGACAGGTACTCGGACTTCTCGACGCTCGTGGTACCGACCAGGACCGGCTGGCCCTTCTGGTGACGCTCCTCGATGTCGTTCGCGACCTGCTCGAACTTGGCCTGCTCGTTCTTGTACACGAGGTCGGTCTGGTCGATGCGCTGCATCGGGCGGTTCGTCGGGATCGGGACCACGCCGAGCTTGTACGTGGACATGAACTCCGCCGCCTCGGTCTCGGCGGTACCGGTCATGCCGGAGAGCTTCTGGTACAGGCGGAAGTAGTTCTGCAGGGTGATCGTGGCGAGCGTCTGATTCTCGGCCTTGACCTCGACGCCCTCCTTGGCCTCGATCGCCTGGTGGATGCCCTCGTTGTAGCGGCGGCCCATCAGGATGCGGCCGGTGTGCTCGTCGACGATGAGGACTTCGCCGTTCATCACGACGTAGTCCTTGTCGCGCTTGAACAGGGCGACGGCCTTGATGGAGTTGTTCAGGAAGGAGATCAGCGGGGTGTTCGCCGACTCGTACAGGTTGTCGATGCCGAGGTAGTCCTCGACCTTCTCGATG
The DNA here is from genome assembly GCF_003234475.1 of Curtobacterium sp. MCBD17_008. NCBI lineage: Bacteria > Bacillati > Actinomycetota > Actinomycetes > Micrococcales > Microbacteriaceae > Curtobacterium > Curtobacterium sp. MCBD17_008. The sequence continues at coordinate 35,529 of NZ_QKTK01000016.1, forward strand.
CCGGGCTCGAGCACACCGACGGTGCGCTTCTTCTCGTCGACCTCGTAGTCCTCGCCCGGGGTGAGCCGCGTGGCGATGGAGGCGAACTCGGTGAACCAGCGGTTCGCCTCGCCCGACGACGGGCCGGAGATGATGAGCGGCGTCCGGGCCTCGTCGATGAGGATCGAGTCGACCTCGTCCACGATGGCGAAGAAGTGGCCGCGCTGGACCATGTCCGACGCCTGCCACGCCATGTTGTCGCGCAGGTAGTCGAAGCCGAACTCGTTGTTCGTGCCGTAGGTGATGTCGGCGGCGTACTGCTCGCGGCGCTCGGCCGGCGACTGGCCCGCGACGATGCAGCCCGTGGTCATGCCGAGGGCGCGGAAGACGCGGCCCATGAGCTCCGACTGGTACGACGCGAGGAAGTCGTTGACCGTGATGACGTGCACGCCGCGCGACGGGATGGCGTTCAGGTACGCCGCGGTCGTCGCGACGAGGGTCTTGCCCTCGCCGGTCTTCATCTCGGCGATGTTACCGAGGTGGAGCGCCGCGCCGCCCATCAGCTGCACGTCGAAGTGCCGCATGCCCAGGGTCCGCTTGGAGGCCTCGCGCACGGCGGCGAACGCCTCGGGCAGGAGGTCGTCGAGGGTCTCGCCGTTGGCGTACCGCTCGCGGAGCTCGGTCGTCTCCTCGAGGAGTTCCTCGTCCGTCAGACTCGCGAAGTCGTCCTCGAGGTCGTTGATCGCCGAGGCGTACGCCTTCAGCCGACGGAGGGTCCGCCCTTCACCGATGCGGAGGACCTTCTCCAGCACGTTTGCCACGTGAGCTCCTTACGAAGTCGTCGTGCGCGGTCCGCGCGCCCGATCAGCCAGTCATGCTAGCAACCCGCCGCAGCCCGGCGCTGGGAGCAGGACGAGTGCACGCCGGACAGCACGAGTGCGCACGGTCCGACCGGACCGTGCGCACTCGGGATCGGTGTCACGCGTTCGCGGAGGTCGTCTCCTCGACCAGGACGTGCTCGCTCCCCCGGGCGTCGGCGCCCGGGTTCTCGTCGATGCCGATGACGCCGTAGTCCCAGCCCTTGCGGCGGTAGACCACGCTCGGCCGGTGGGTCTCGGAGTCGACGAACAGGTAGAAGTCGTGTCCGACGAGCTCCATGTGGTACAGCGCGTCGTCGACCGTCATCGGGGCGGCCTCGAACACCTTTTGACGGATGACGACGGGCGAGTACGCCTGGTCGTCGTCCTCGTGGTCCGCTGCCTGGTCGACGTCGACCACGGGAACGGCGCCCGTGGCGACCTCCTCGATGAGCTTGCCGTCGGCGGGCTCGACCCCCATGCCCTCGAAGCCGGCACCGGCGGCCTCGGCGACGGACGTCGGGCGGTGGCGCCCGCGGTGCACCTTCTTGCGGTCTCGAGCCCGGCGCAGGCGCTCGGCGATGCGCGCGAAGGCCAGGTCGAATGCCGCGTACTTGTCCGACGCGGCGGACTCGGCCCGGACGAGCGGTCCGGGTCCGATGATGGTCAGCTCGACGCGGTCCTCGCCCTGCGCCCCGCTGCTCTTCTCGTGGTGCCGACTCAACCGCACCTCGAACGCGAGGGCCCGGTCGGCGAGGGCGTCGATCTTCTCGGACTTCTGCTCCACGTAGGTCCGGAATCGGTCGGTCACTCCGACGTTCCGGCCCGTGATCGTCACGTCCATGGCGGCTCCCATCCACTTTCGGCGGTTCGCCTCCGTCCGGCGAACACCAACGCCTTGCCGCGAGGCTAGACCCTGCCGCCCGAGCGGGTGCTCGCGTCGGGCGGTCGGGCGGGGACACCCACCGGATGCCCAGGGGACACTCGGCGTTCACACCTCGACGCTCGCAACCGCGACGCACCGGACCACACGTCCGCCCGCGGCCCGCACTGCTCGGACCGCCTCGGCCATGGTCACCCCGGTCGTCACGACGTCGTCCACCACGACGACGTCCCGCCCGGCGACGAGCGCGGGGGCGCTGAGGGTGCCGACCGTGGCGGCGACGCGCTCGATGCCGGTGCGCTCCTTCTGTCCGCCACCGCCCCCGTGCGGGTCGGCGCCCCCGCGAACGGTCCCCGCCGCCCGGTCCGCACCCGGCAGCGCCGCCGGGACGGCGACCCGTCGGAGGGCGGGGGCTCGCCGCACGCCCGCGCGGCGGAGCACCGTCACCACGGGGTCGAACCCACGACGGCGGTGCCCGCGCGCCGACGGGGGCACCCGCAGGACGACCGCGCCCGGCGCCGCGGCGAGCGCCGACCGCACCAGGTCGGCCGTCCGGTCCGTCAGGGGTGCGACGACGTCCACCCGGCCGCGCAGCTTCCACTCGAGCACGAGCGTCCGTACGAGTCCCTCGTACTCGTACGCCGCGTCGAGTCGGACCCCCGCGACGAGCCGGGTCCGTCCGGGGAGGGCCGCGAGCGTCCCCCGGCAGGTGTGGCACAGCGCCCGGTCGGGCGCACCGCACCCGACGCAGTCGACGGGCAGGAGCACGGCGAGCACCGCGCCGACGGCGTCACGCCATGGATGGTCCGCGCCGGGGACACGACCGGGGACACGACCGGCGACCGGACCGGGCTCGGCCGGATCCGGGGCGGAGGCACGGCCGACGTCAGGAGCAGGCGCGGGCCCGGGCACGGGCACGGGCCCAGGTCCAGGTCCAGGTCCAGGTCCAGGTCCAGGTCCAGGTCCAGGTCCAGGTCCAGGTCCAGGTCCAGGTCCAGGTCCAGGTCCAGGTCCAGGTCCAGGAGCGTGCGGTACCACGGACGGCAGCTGTGGGGACGACATGACCCGATGCTCGCCCGGCGGAGTGCCGTCGGGGTGCGCCGCCCGGCGGACTGTGGACGGGCCTCCCGGCCGGCCCCGCCGTGACGGGGAGGCGCTCAGCGCTGGATGCCGAGGACCTCGGCGTCGACGCCGGTGGTGTCCCACCCTCCGCCGGTCGACTGCAGCACCGACCCGTCGGTCATCCGGAGCAGCAGCGCACCACCGCTCCCCCCGGCGATGGTCGTCGCCGTGCCGCCGGGCTTCGCGAGCGTCTCCGGCTGGCCGCCGACCGTCGTCCGGACGACGCTCGCCCCCGTGCTCGTCCGACCGACGGACGCGACGTCGAGTTCGTCCACCCAGGTCGCGCTCACCGGGTCGCCAGCCGCGGCCTGGACGCGCACCGGCGGACCGAGGGACGTCGGGGCGCGGTCCGAACCCCTCGTGATCGCGACCACGTACAGGGCAGCACCGTCGTCGGTGTCGAGGAGCGCGAGCGCACGGGTGGAGTCACGGGAGACCTGGAAGGACACGAGCTCCCCCTCCGGCAGGGTCGAGGTGACCTGGTGCGGGTCGCCGCCGGTGCCGTACGCCGTGATCGACCGGGCGTCGGAGCGCTCCGCCACCCACACGAACCCCTGGTCGTCGATCGACGGGGGCACGAGGTCGTCCCGGGTGTCGACCCGGAGCGGGTCCTTGCCGCTGCGCACGACGAACACGCCGTCGCGGTTGCCGACCGCGGCGAGCGTGCCCGAGGCGGACAGCGCGAGCGACCGCGGGTCGAGCGCGGCGATCCGGCCGCTCATCCCGCCGCCGAGGCCGGTGACGTCCCCCGTGCTCGGCGTCGCGAAGCCGGCGGCGCCGTCCTGCACGACCAGGGGCCTCGCGTCGACGTCGGGGTTCCGCTGGGCACTCGTGCCGCTCGAGTCCGGTAGGGGCACGGGCACGCTCTCGACGGTGAGGTCGACGGAGGAGACGGTCGCGATGGAGGACAGCGAGTCGGTGAGCTGCTCCCGCATCCGGACCTTGTCGACGGTGGTCGCGCGCAGCGCCTCGCTCGACAGGTCGACCTGGGCGCTGCCGCTCTCGATCGTCACCGCGTTGAGCGAGAGCTGAGTGCCCTCGGGGAAGGACGAGACCACGGTGCCCTCGAGCCACTCGGCGGGGCCGGCGAGGAGCGCGCTGACGATCCGCGTGCTCGTCGAGGACCGGGCGAGGAACCACCGCTCGTCCGGCACGAGGTACCGGTACGTCGGGTCGTAGAAGTAGAGCGCGTGCGGCTGGAACACCGAGACGAAGTTGATCGGGGACAGGATGATGCCGTCGGGGGCGTAGGCGATCCGCCACTCACCGTCCTCCCGCGTGAACTGGAACGTCAACGTCGACGAGGTCGGGCGGACCGCCTGGGTGTACTCGCCGTCCGCGTCGACCGAGGCGCTCGCGCTGAGCGTGTAGGTGAGCTCACGCGTCCCGACCCGCTCGACCTGCCCGTCACCCTGCCGGATCGTCACGCCCTGGCGCGGGTTCCACTTCTGCGAGAAGCCGGCGCTGAGGAACTCCCGGGCGACGGCGTAGTCGTTCTGGGCGCCGGTCGCGGCGTCGATGAACTGGGTGAGCAGCTCGGTCTGGTCGGATCCGGCCTCGGGGCCGGAGGGGCGGTAGTCCACGCCGCCGGACTGCGACTCGTCCGTGATCGACCGCCCCGCGCGGACCGGCCCCTCCTCGGGGATCGCAGCGCAGGCTGTGACGCCGAGGAGCGTCACGGCGGCGAGCGCCGTCGCGAGCAGGCGTCGGAGTCGCCGGGCTCCGGGTCGAGCGGTCCTGGTCATGGTCGGTCCTCCGGTGCGGTGGGTCCGTCGTACGACTCGTCGAGTGCGGGCAGCGGGATGGCCGAGGTCGCCGGAGCCTCGTCGGTACGGCGCGGCAGGACGAGCACGAACGCCGATCCCTCCCCCGGTCGGGACCAGACGTCGATGCGGCCGCCGTGCAGCTGCGCGTCGCCCAGGCTGATGGCGAGGCCCAGCCCCGTGCCGCCGATGGTGCGTTTGCGGCTGGGGTCGGCCCGCCAGAACCGGTCGAACACCCGGGCGGTGTCCTCGGGCGGCATCCCGACGCCGCGGTCCCGGACCGCGATCGCGACGGAGCGCGAGTCGCTGTCGACCACGACGTCGACCGGGCGGCCGTCACCGTGCTCGACCGCGTTGCCGACGAGGTTGCGGAGCACCCGACGGATCCGGCGGCCGTCGAGCTGCATCGGCGTGTGCCCGCCGGGGCTGGCGAAGCGGAGTTCGATGCCGACCCGTTCGGCGAGCGGACGGAACTCGTCGACGATGTCGGCCGTGAGCGCGGCCGGGACGACCGGCTCGGTCTCGAGCTCGACGGCCTGGGCGTCGTACCGCGAGATCTCGAGGAGGTCGGCGAGCAACAGCTCGAACCGGTCGACCTGGGCGTGCAGCAGCTCCGCGGAGCGGGCGGCGGCGGGTTCGAAGGCGTGCCGGGCGTCGTACAGCAGGTCCCCGGCGAGGCGGATGGTGGTGAGCGGGGTGCGCAGCTCGTGGGAGACGTCGGACACGAAGCGCTGCTGCACGCGGGAGAGTTCGGCGAGCTGGGTGATCTGCCGGCTCACCGCGTCCGCCATGTCGTTGAAGCTCCGGGCGAGGGTGGCGATGTCGTCCTCGCCCCGGACCGGGATGCGTTCGTCGAGGCGCCCCGCGGCGATCTTCCGACTCGTCTCGGCGGCACCGCGGATCGGCAGGACGACGAGCCGCACCACGAGGGACGTGACGAGGGCGATGAGGACGATGAGCGCGACACCGCCGATGGACAGCGTCTGCGACACGAAGTCCAGGGTCTGCTGCGCGTCGGACAGGTCGTAGACCAGGTACAGCTCGTACTGGCCGGCGCTCGGGATCTGCAGCGTGGACCCGACGGCGAGACCGGGGCCGCGTCCGTCCGGCCCGTCGAGCCGCACCGGTTGCAGACTGAGTTCGCCGGTGTCCGCGGCGACCCGCTTCCGGAGTTCGTCCGTGATGACGGCGTCGGGGAACCGGGTGCTCGCGACGTTCTGCAGGATCTGCGGGGTCGGTTCGCCGGGTGTCCGCTCGATCGCGATGCTCGTGCCGCCCGGGCTCGTCGTGTTCGAGAGGATCGCGTTCTGCGCTTCGCTCTGCAGGGACTCGAGTTCGGTCTGGTTGTTGTCCTCGGCCGCGGTGGCGGCGTCGAAGATCCCCTGCGCGACGATGGTGGCGCGCGCCGACTCGGCCTCGATCTGGTCGCGACGCTGCGCGTACACGTTGTTCGAGATGCTGACCATGACGGCGGTGCCGATGACCGCGACGGCCAGACCGGTGGTCGCCACGGTGATCGCGACGGACCGGACCATGAGCGAGCGGCGCCACAGGTAGGCGATCCCGCGCCAGACGCGGCGGAGCCAGTACCGGGCCCGCCGGCGCACCCGGCGGAGCGGCACCGGGACCGACGTCGACGGCACGGCCGTCAGCTCTGCGCGCCGGCCCGGTACCCGACGCCGCGGACGGTGGTCACGATGCGCGGGTTGTCCGGGTCGTGCTCGATCTTCGCGCGGAGGCGCTGCACGTGCACGTTCACGAGCCGGGTGTCCGCCTTGTAGTGGTAGCCCCAGACCTGCTCGAGGAGCATCTCGCGGGTGAACACCTGGCTGGGCTTCTCGGCGAGGGCACGGAGCAGGTCGAACTCGAGCGGGGTGAGCGCGATGGGCCGGTCTCCGCGGCGGACCTCGTGTCCGGGGACGTCCACGACGAGGTCGCCGACGTGCAGGACGGTCGCGTCCGACGCGGACGGCCGGAGCCGGGTGCGGATGCGCGCGACGAGCTCCTTCGGGTTGAACGGCTTCACGACGTAGTCGTCGGCGCCGTTCTCGAGTCCCGCGACGACGTCGGCGGTGTCGCCCTTCGCCGTGAGCATGATGATCGGCGTGCCGCTCTCGGCGCGGATCCGGCGGCACACCTCGATGCCGTCGATGCCCGGCAGCATGACGTCGAGCAGCACGAGGTCGGGCTTCGTGGCGTGGAACGCGTCCACGGCGTCGTTGCCGTCGGCGCTGAAGTCGGCCTCGTAGCCCTCCGAGCGGAGGACGATGCCGATCATCTCGGCGAGGGCATGGTCGTCGTCGACGACGAGGATGCGCGGTGTCATGGGATCGGGACTCCGAGGGGCAGGGCGGGGGTGCCCGGGGACGGGCACGCTCCGCTCACGATAGCCGAGCCCTCATCGGCGCACGTTTTCCGACAGGATGGACACGGTCGCCGCGTCCGGCGGCGACCGGACGACGGGGGACGGCGCATGGTCGACGGCGGATGGCACGTTCCGGGGGCGGGGACGCCACCGGAGCACACGGGCGGGCCCGAGCGCGCGTCCGGCGCACCAGGGTGGCCCGCGCAGGGCGGTCACGGCGGCCCGGGAGGCCCGGTGCACTCCCCCGCCTGGCCGGCGTCCGTCGGTGGGCCGGGAGGTCCGGGGCACCAGCCGCCACCGCTCCCGTCCGTCGGAGGGCCGGGTCCGCAGCCCGTCCGCCCGGTCATCCCGCTCCGTCCGCTCGGCCTCGGCGACGTGCTCGCCGGCGCCTTCACGGTCTTCCGCCGCAACGCGCGGGTGCTGCTGCTCTGGGCCGTGCTGCTCTCCGGCGTGCTGGGCCTCGTGTCCACGCTCACCTCGGCCTTCGGGCAGCGCACCCTGCAGTCCCGCATGCTCGCGGCGGTGGACGGCACGGGTGACGCCGACACGATCATCGCGGGCACCGTGACGTTGTACGCCGTGCTGTCGATCGGCCTCCCGTTCCTGGCGTACCTGGCGCGCGGGTTCCTCGTCGCCCCGATCGCGGTCGACACCGGGCAGCGCGTCCTCGGACGGCGCGGCACGTTCCGTGGGCTGTGGGCACTGCTCGCCGGACGTCGGCGATCGGTCCTCGGGTGGATCCTGCTGCAGCTCGCCGGCGGGGTCGTGCTCGGGACGGTCTTCGTCCTGGTCGTGCTCGCGTTCGTGGCCGCCCTGTCCGCCGGTGACGGTGCCGTCGGGTGGTTCGTCCTGACGATCGTCGTGATGGTCCTCGGGTTCGCCGTGCTCGTCGCCTTCTTCACCACGCGGTTCGCCTTCACCGTCCCGACCATCGCGCTCGAGGGCCGCGGGGTCTTCTCGGCCGCCGGGCAGTCGTGGCGCCTCACCCGTGGCGCGTTCTGGCGGACCTTCGGGATCCTGCTGCTCGTGCAGGTGGTGCTGGCCTTCGCGGCGAGCATCGCCAGCATCCCGCTGACCGTCGGGCTCACGCTGTTCTCCGGCGTGTTCGACCCGCTCGGTCAGACCGGATCCTCGACCGCCGGAGGGCCGCCCTCGGTCGGCGCCGTCGTCACGCTCGCCATCGGCAGCCTGCTCGTGATCGCGGTGCAGTGCGTCACGGACGTGCTGACCGCGTCGATCACCACCTTCCTGACGATCGACCGGCGCATCCGGACCGAGGCGCTCGACCAGCGCATCGCCGCGCACCTGGAGACCGGGCAGCCGGCCGACCCCTTCGCGCCGTCGAGCCCCGGCGACCGGCAGTCGTGGTCGCCCCGGCAGGGCTGGCCCCAGCAGCAGGGCTGGCCCGAGCAGCAGGGCTGGCAGCAGCAGGGCTCGCCCGAGCAGCAGGGCTGGCCCCAGCAGCAGGGCTGGCAGCAGCAGGGCTCGCCTGGGCAGCAGGGCTGGCCCGAGCAGCGCTGGCCCGAGCAGCAGGACCCGCCGAGCGGTCGCCCGTGACCGCGGTCGACCCGGACGAGGCCCGCCGCCTGCTCGAGCAGGAGCTCGGCCGCGCCGAGTACCGCGGGGCGCAGGAGACCTGGTGGGACCGCGCCTCCCGGGCCTTCCTCGACTGGCTCGGGTCCCTGCTGCCGGACGGTGGCGGCTCCACCACGTTCGGGCGGACCCTGCTCGTGATCGCGGTCGTCGTGCTCGTCGCCGTCGTGGTGCTCGTCGTGGTCACCCGCGGGCTGCCGCGTCGACGAGCACGGCTGCGCGGCGAGGACCCGGGCGGGGTGTTCGACGACGACGACCTCCGCTCGGCGAGCGCCGTCGCCGCTGCGGCCAGCGCGGCGTTCCGGGCCGGGGACTGGTCGACCGCGGTGCTCGAGGGGTACCGCGCGCTGGCCCGGGGTCTCGCCGAACGGGACCTGGTCACGGTGGTCCCGGGGGCCACCGCCCGCGCCATCGCAGACCGCGCCACGGTGCCGTTCCCCACCCTCGGCACCGTGCTGCGGGACGCGTCGGACGCCTTCGACGCCGTCCGGTACCTCGGGGTCGACGCCGACGAGGAGACCGCCCGCCGCGTGCTCGACGCCTCCGCGGCGGTGCGCGCCGCCCGACCGGTCACGACGGGCGGCCCCGGCGGCCCGGGCGGACACCGCGCCGGCTCGGGGACCGGCACCGACGCCGGCAGCGCTCCCGGCCCGGCGGGTCCCTCTGTCCCGGCACGGCCCGCCGACCGGACGGACGCGGACGAGACGGACGGCGACCGGACGGACGCCGACCCGGGGGTCCACGCATGAGCACCACCGCGCCGCCGGCGGCACCGGCCGGTGCGGCTGCCGCCCCGACCGGGCCGACCCCGCGTGACCGTGCCCTGCGCATCGGTGCCTGGGCCGCGGTGGTCGTCGTCGGGCTGCTCCTGGCGGTCCTGACCGCCGCCGTCGGTCCCGGCCAGCAGCCGTCGGACGTCCCGCTCGACCCGTCGTCGACGACGGGCAGCGGCTCGCGGGCACTGGTGCGGGTCCTCGGCGAGCAGGGCACCGAGGTCACGGTCGTCTCCGACGCCGACCGGATCGGCAGCGGCGAGGGCACCGTCCTGGTGGACGACTCGGCCGGGGTGCTCGCCCCGTCCGTCGCCCGCCGCATCGCGAGGACCGCGGCCGACGTGGTCCTCGTCACCACCGACCCCGCCGTCCTGGAGGCGTTCGGCCTCGACGCGCGTCCGGCCGGCGCGTCCTCGACGGACACCACGGCGTCGACCGCGTCGTGCGCGATCCCGGCCGCCCGCGACGCCGGGTCCGTCAGCACCGCCGGGGTCACCTACGCGACCGACGACCCCGACGTGGTCCGCTGCGTCCCGTCCGGCACCGGAGCGGACCGTCGGTGGGGCCTCCTCCGCACGGCGACCCCGGCCGGGCACGTCACCGTCGTCGGCACGACGGCGGCCTTCCGGAACGACACCGTGACCCGTGCGGGCAACGCGGCCCTGGCGCTCGGACTGCTCGGCAGTCAGGAGGACCTGGTCTGGTACGTGCCGACGGCCGGGAGCGCCGACGCCGCTCCCTCGCTCGGCGACCTCGCTCCGCCGTGGGTCCCGAGCGCGATCGGCGTGCTGGGCGTCGTGGCCGTCGCCGCGGCGGTCTGGCGCGGCCGACGGCTCGGCCCCCTCGTGGTCGAACACCTGCCGGTCGTGGTCCGTGCCGCCGAGACCACCGAGGGACGCGCGCGCCTCGCCGTGCGGGTCCGCGACCGGACGCACACGCTCGACACGCTCCGGATCGCCGCGGTCCGCCGGATCGGGCGGCAGCTCGGCCTGCCCCGCTCCGCACACGTCGACGAGGTGGTGCGCCGGACCGCCGCCGTGACCGGCCGACCGGTCGGGCAGGTCGGAGCAGTGCTCGTCGGCGGGCCCACCGGCGACGACCGTGCGCTCGTCGCCGGCGCGACCGCCCTCGACGACCTCGAGGACGCGGTCGGCCTGGCCGTGTCCGGGGACGTGCGCCGAGCCTCCCGGACGGCTCCGCCGAGGACCACCGACGACGCGAGCCGCACTCCCCCCACAGGTGCGCGCGCGCGGCGCGGTCCCCGGGACGGCGTCGCCGGCCGGGCCGCACCGCCGACACCCCCGTCCACGACACCGACCCCGCCCACACCACCAGGAGGACGACCGTGACCGACCTGCCCACCACACCCGCACCCGGGCCCCGCTCGGGCGGCGACCCCCTGCGCGAGGTCCTCGGTCGCGTCCGCACCGAGGTCGGCAAGGCCGTCGTCGGCCAGGAGGGCGCGGTCTCCGGCATGATCGTGGGTCTGCTCGCGCAGGGACACGTCCTGCTCGAGGGCGTGCCCGGCGTCGCGAAGACCCTGCTCGTGCGGAGCCTCGCGGCGGCGATGTCGCTCGACACGAAGCGCATCCAGTTCACACCGGACCTGATGCCCGGCGACGTCACCGGATCGCTCGTGTACGACGCCTCGACCGGGACCTTCCCGTTCCGCGAGGGACCGGTGTTCACGAACGTGCTGCTCGCGGACGAAGTGAACCGGACGCCCCCGAAGACGCAGTCCGCGCTGCTCGAGGCCATGGAGGAACGCCAGGTCAGCGTCGACGGTGCCGCCCGGCCGCTGCCCGACCCGTTCTTCGTCGCGGCGACGATGAACCCCATCGAGTTCGAGGGGACGTACACGCTCCCGGAGGCGCAGCTCGACCGCTTCCTCATGAAGCTCACGCTCGACCTGCCACCGCGCGACGTCGAGTGGCAGGTCCTCCGCCGGCACGCCGACGGGTTCGTGGCGCGGGACGTCCGGTCCGCCGGCATCGTGCCCGTCGTCGGCGTCGACGAGGTCCGTGCCGCGCAGCGCGCCGTACTGGCCGTCGGTGCCCGGGACGACGTGCTCGCGTACGTGGTCGACCTGGCCCGCGCCACCCGGCAGGCACCGTCCGTCCGCGTCGGGGTGAGCCCGCGCGGGTCGACCGCGCTCCTCGCCGCTGCGAAGGCCTGGGCCTGGCTGACCGGCTACGACGCCATCACACCCGACCACGTGCAGGCGATGCTCCTGCCCGTCTGGCGGCACCGGCTCCGCATCGCGCCCGACGCCGAACTCGAGGGCGTCGGGGCGGACGGCGTGCTGCAGCAGGTGCTCGAGCAGGTCCGGGTGCCGATCTAGTGGCCGTCACCGGTCGGTTCGTCGCGCTCCTCGCCGTCGCGATCGTCCCCACCGTGTTGCTCGGCAGCGGGTGGGGCGGTCTCGCGTGGATCGGCCTCGTGGTGCTCGCCGCCGCCGTCGACCTCGTGCTGGCGGCCGACCTGCGGCTGGTGCGGGTGGAACGCCGGATGCCCCGCCTCGCCCGCCGCGACACCACGGCCGAGGGGACGCTGGTGCTCGCCAACGACGGTCGACGGGTGCTGCGGGCGGTGGTCCGGGACATGTGGGAGCCCTCGGCCGGCCACGGACCGCGTCGGATCCCGATGACCGTGCCCGGAGGCGAGCGCCGTACCGCCCGGATGCGGTTCGCACCCTTCCGTCGCGGCCGACGCACCACCGCCGGGATCGCGCTCCGGGCAGCCGGCCCACTCGGACTCGCCGCGCGGCAACGGGTCGTCGCGGCGCCGGACGCCCTGGTGGTCACCCCGCCGTTCCGGTCGCGGCGACACCTGCCGTCGCGCCTGGCCCGCCTGCGGGAACTCGACGGCGAGACGACCCTGCAGCTGCGCGGGCACGGCACCGAGTTCGACTCCCTCCGCGACTACGTCCGCGGGGACGACGTCCGGTCGATCGACTGGCGTGCCACGGCCCGGCGGCAGGACCTCGTCGTGCGCACCTGGCGGCCTGAGCGCGACCGCCGGGTCGTGGTCGTCGTCGACGCCGGTCGTGCCGGAGCCGGACGGGTCGACGACGAGCCCCGCCTGGACACCGCGATCGAGACGGCGCTGCTCGTCGGGGCGCTCGCCGCCGCTGCCGGGGACCGGGTCGACCTCGTGGTGCTCGACGACACCGTCCGGGGTCGCGTGCACGGCGCCACCCGGGCGGACGTCGTGCAGCGGTTCGGGGAGACCCTGGCCACCGCCGAGCCCGGGCTCCGGGCCACCGACTGGGCGGCCGTCCCGGCGATCGTCGACGCGGTGACGACGCAGCGGGCGCTCGTGGTGCTCGCGACGAGCCTCGACTCCGTGGGCGCGTCCGGCGACCTGCTCGCGGTGCTGCCCGTGCTCGGCCGTCGGCACGCCGTGGTCGTCACGTCGGTCGAGGACCCCGCCGTGGTGCGGATGGCCGCGACCGGTGGGACGACGGACGGGGGCGGGGCGGACGCGGCGGGTCGGCGCGCCGAACGAGACCGGACCGAGCGAGACCGGACCGGGCGCGCTGCCAGGGACCGGGACGGAGACGGAGTCCCGACGGGTCGCCGGACCGGGTCGTCGCGTCGGCTCGGCTCGTCACGGCTGGACGGCCGGTCAGTGCTGGACGGCCGGTCGGTGCGGGACGGCTGGTCGCGGAAGGACGCGGAGCAGGTGTACCGACGCGCCGCCGCGGAACGGACGCTCCTCGACGCCGACGGCGTCGCGGACGTCGCCAGACGCGCGGGTGCCGAGGTGGTGCGGGGGCTGCCCGAGGACGTCCCACCGCGCACCGCGGACGCGTACATCCGGGCGAAGGCGTCCGGGAGGCTCTGACCCGGTCCGGCGGGCGGGTCGCGACGGACGCGGCGCACGGGTCCGGAGCGAGCAGGGCGCGGCGGACGCGGCGCACGGGTCCGGAACGGGCAGGGCGCGGCGCACGCGGCGCACGGGTCCAGAACGGGCAGGGCGCGGCGCACAGCCGCGGAGCGGTCAGTCGCGGCGGACGCTGTGCACCGCCCCGGAGCGGTCAGTCGCGGGCCGCTGACCGCCGGTGGCCGGTGGCCGAGCGCGGGCCGCAGACCGGGTCAGCCCGCGACGATCGCCGCGGCGCCCCGGTCGAACTCGTCGAGGTCCCCGCGCTCCCCCGCCCGGTACGCCCGACCGCCGAGCACCCACTGGTACGCCAGGACCAGGGCGAGCGCGACCGTCCCGATGCCGATCTTCACCGGCCACGGCCACTCCTGCCGGGTCACGGTGCCCTCGACGACGCCGGACAGCAGCAGCGTGAGCACGAGCCCGATCGCGACCGTGATGAGCGCCCGCCCGTCCTCGGCCAGGGCCTGCGCGCGGGTCCGGGCGCCGGGGGCGATCCACGACCAGGCGATCATGAGGCCGGCACCGCCCGCGAGGAAGATCGAGTACAGCTCGAGCTGCCCGTGCGGCGCGATGTAGAGGAAGAAGTCGCCGAGCCGCCCCTGCGAGTGCATGATCGACGCCGAGACACCGAGGCTGACCGCGTTCTGCATGATCGCGTACGGCACGAACAGTCCGGTGATCCCGAACGCGACCATGCTCGCCGCGATGTACGCGTTGTTCGTCCACACCTGCGCGGTGAAGGCACCGAGGCCGTGGTCCGAGTAGTAGTCGACGAAGTCCTGCGTCGCGTACTGCCGGAGCGCGGCGTCCGTGCCGAAGGTGGCGACGGCGCCCGGTGTGGAGGCGATCCAGACCGCCGTGATGCCCGCGACGAGGACGGTGGCGACCGCGACCCAGATGGTCACCCAGCGGATGCGGTACAGCGCTGCGGGCAGCTGCAGTGTGAAGAACCTGGTCAGCACGGTCAGCGGGTCGGCCGGTGTCCCGGTGAACCGGAGCCGCGCACGGTGCAGGGTCAGGGACAGCCGGTCCCCCGTGGCGGACCGGGGCGCGGCGGCCCGGATCCGCGCCAGGTCGGTCGCGGCGGCCTGGTACCTGGCGACCAGGCGGTCGACGTCGGCACCGGAGGACGGGCGGCGCCGGGCGAGCCGGTCGAGCTCCGTCCACCGCTCGCGGTGCACGTCCGCGTACGCGTCCAGGTCCATCCGTCTCCCCCTCGGTCCTCCGCCGCCGACGGCCGTCACGGCGTCGGCCGGGACGTCGCCTCCACCGTCACCGTGACGAGCCCGTCCTGCCGCTCGTGGCACGCTTCCGCCAGAATGATCCCATGCCGAAGCGCAGCACGCCCCGCGACCTGGCGGACGGACGCTTCGTCCGCGCGCTCGACGACACCGACGACGCACTCGTCGTCGGCGAGGCGGTGGCGCTCGACGTCGTCCCGGCGGGCATCGTGCTCCGTCTCGCGGCGGCGCTCCTCGACGCGCTCTGCCTCGGCGCGCTCCTCGTGATGTTGCTCATCGGCCTGTCGCGCGTCTGGCCGGCAGGCGTCGACGACGCGTGGGCGGCCGCGTCGCAGATCGCCGTCGTCGTGACCGTGTTCGTGCTCGTCCCCGCGGCCGTCGAGACGGCGACCCGGGGCAAGAGCGTCGGGCGGTACGCGCTCGGGACGAGGGTGGTCCGGCTCGACGGCGGCGCGGTGTCCTTCCGCCACGCCTTCACCCGGTCGCTGGTCGGTCTGCTCGAGCTCTGGGGCACCGTCGGGTCGCTCGCGCTCGTGGTCGCCCTGTTCGGCTCCCGACCGCGCCGCCTCGGGGACCTGCTCGCCGGCACCGTGGTCCAGCACGAACGACTCCCGCGCTCCGCTGCTCCGTCGGTGTCCCTGCCGCCGTCACTGGCCGGTTGGGCCCGCGTGGCCGACGTCCGAGCGCTGCCCCAGCGGCTCGAGAACCGGCTCGGGGCGTTCTTCCGCGGGGCCGCGTCCGTGCAGCCGGCGCACCGGGAAGCCGCAGCCCGCGCCCTCGCGGCCGAGGTCGCCGAGTACGCGCACCCGGTCCCGCCGGTGCCGCCGGAGGAGTTCCTGGCCGGTGTCGTGGCGCTCCGACGACAACGCGACGCCCGGGCGTTCAGCTCCCGGCTGCGCGCGCTCGACACGGCCACCGGTGTGGCGGGCGCCCGCCCGCCCGGCTTCCCGCGCTGAGCAGCGGGGCCGCGAACCGGCGCCGGTGTCAGTACCGGTAGTGCTCGGGCTTGTACGGGCCCTCGACGGCGACACCGATGTAGGACGCCTGCTCCGGACGGAGTTCGGTGAGCCGCACGCCGAGCGCGTCGAGGTGCAGCCGCGCCACCTTCTCGTCCAGGTGCTTCGGCAGCACGTAGACCCCGGTGGGGTAGGCGTCGAGGCGGGTGTGCAGCTCGATCTGCGCGAGCACCTGGTTGGTGAACGAGTTGCTCATCACGAAGGACGGGTGCCCGGTGGCGTTGCCGAGGTTCATGAGGCGGCCCTCGCTGAGCACGAGGATCGAGCGGCCGTTCGGCAGGCGCCACTCGTGCACCTGCGGCTTGATCTCGACCTTCTCCACCCCCGGCAGGGTCTCGAGCCCGGTCATGTCGATCTCGTTGTCGAAGTGCCCGACGTTCGCCACGATCGCGAGGTGCTTCAGCGCCAGCATGTCCTCGACCCCGACGACGCCGAGGTTGCCCGTGCAGGTGACGACGATGTCGACCTCGCCGGCGACGTCCTGCAACCGGGCGACCTGGTAGCCGTCCATCGCGGCCTGCAGTGCGCAGATCGGGTCGACCTCGCTGACGATGACGCGCGCGCCCTGCCCACGGAGGGCCTCGGCAGCGCCCTTGCCGACGTCGCCGTAGCCGACCACGAAGGCGACCTTGCCGCCGATGAGGACGTCGGTGGCCCGGTTCAGCCCGTCGGGCAGCGAGTGGCGGATGCCGTACTTGTTGTCGAACTTCGACTTCGTGACGGAGTCGTTCACGTTGATCGCCGGGAACTTCAGCTCGCCGTTCCGGGCCAGCTCGTACAGCCGGTGCACGCCCGTCGTGGTCTCCTCCGTGACGCCCTGCACCTCGGCCGCGATGCGGGTCCAGCGGTCCGGGGACTCCTCGAGCGAGGCGGCGACCGTTGCCAGCACGATCTTCCACTCGGCGCTCGCGTCCGCACCGGCCTCGGGCACCCGGCCGGCTGCCTCGGCGTCGGCACCGGTGTGCACGAGCATGGTCGCGTCACCGCCGTCGTCGAGGATGAGGTTCGGCCCGGTCCAGTCGGCCCCGGCCGCCGCGGCCTCGGCGCTCCAGTCGAAGACCTGGGTGGTGCACCACCAGTACTCCTCGAGGGTCTCGCCCTTCCAGGCGAACACGGGGACGCCGGCCGGGGCATCAGGCGTCCCGGTCGGGCCGACGGCGACGGCCGCGGCCGCTTCGTCCTGCGTGGAGAAGATGTTGCAGCTGGCCCAGCGGACCTGGGCGCCGAGCGCGACGAGGGTCTCGATGAGGACGGCCGTCTGCACGGTCATGTGCAGCGAGCCGGCGATGCGCGCGCCCGCGAGGGGCTGTGAGGCGCCGAACTCCTCGCGCAGGGCCATCAGGCCGGGCATCTCGTTCTCGGCGAGGCGGATCTGGTGGCGTCCGGCCTCGGCGAGCGTGAGGTCGGCGACGCGGAACGGGACGGCGGCGCGGGTTTCGATCGGCATGGGGACCAGTCTCCCACGGTCTCCGGACCCGGGTCAGGACGGGGTGCGGTCCGGGGTCCTCGGCGGCGGGTCCCGGCGGACGACCTGCCATCCCCGCGGCACCCGGAGCGTCGCGGCGTGCCGGGCGCAGAGGTCGTAGCCGTGCGGTTCGACGCGCGTGGACAGCGGTCCGACGACCACCATGGAGTCGGCGTAGTCGTACGTCAGGGTCGCCGAGGCGCCCGCGCCACAGGCGACCTTGCTGCAGATCCGTACGTCCATACCGTCTGCGACCCTACCGGCAGCCGCCGTGGGGGCCGCCGCGTACGATGGGCGGATGCGTCGCAAGCCCCCTCCCGTCCCGCGGGTCGACCGTGCTCGCGGGCGTTCCCGGCACGGCCGGGGGTACCGCTCGAGCGTCACCGGTCCCGAGCTCGCACCCGTGACGACCCGCGCCGAGGTCTTCGACCGCGTCGTCGGCGACACCGCGCACTACCTGGTCGGCCTCTGGCCGGAGGAGCTCGCCGGGGTCGTGTTCCAGGTCGCGGACATGCCGCACGACGCGACGCTCCCCGACGCTCTGCCGCGGTGGCGGATCGACCGGGACGGCCGCCGCGTCACGGTGTTCCGGATCCCGGTGGAGCGCGTGACGCACAGCCCGGAGAAGGACGACGTGGACCGGCGCATCGTCGTCGAGACCGCGGTGTTCCGCGCCGTGGCCGAGCTCATCGACAAGGACCCGTGGGACCTGGCGCCGGACCGCTACCGGCACTGGTGACCCGGGCCTCCCGGCCGGCACCGCGCGCAGGCGACGACCGCCGGCCGACCCGGCGGACGCACCAGGGGCAGCCCCGCCAGCGGCAGACCCGCCAGGGGTAGACCCGCAGCGGCAGACCCGCCAGCCGCGGACCCGCCAGCGGCAGACCCGCTAGGGGTAGACCCGCAGGGGGCTGGACACCTCGGTGGACGGCCGGACCGGGAACCCGGCGATGCCGTCGTCGCCCTGGTACGTGACGCCGGCGACCAGTCCCGCCGCGCCGGTGATCCGCAGCTGCTGCGTGCTCGGCACGCTGACCGTCGCGGTCGACCCGGAGGCGACCTCGACCTCCTGGGAGTCCTCACCGGACGCGATCGTGACGGTCGCGTCCTCCCGCGTGGGGTTGACGAGGTTGAGCCTGGCACCGGAACCGGGGGCGACGGCGGTGACCGTCGACGCGCCGAGCGGTTCCGCCGAGGCGAACCAGCCGAGGTCCGTCCGGCCGTCCTCGGTCGGCGTGGTCGTGCGCGCCGCGGCGACGATCGGCACCGTCGAGGTGATCGTGAACGAGTACCGGCCGTCCGGGAAGTCGTCGAGCGGCACGTCGGTGACGATGCCGGGCTCCGCGGTGGCGTCCACGGTGGTGCCACCGCCGTCCGCCGTCGTGATGCCGAGCGTCACGCGCGCCGCCCGGTCCCCCGGCACGTAGAGCCGGAGCGCGGGTGCCGCGTCCGCGGTGTCCTCGCCACGCTGCGCCCCCTCGGCGTCGTCGAGCACGACACCCGGGATGACCTGCGTGCGCGCGGGAGCGGCTCCGCCCGAGACGATGTCGAACCCACCGGGGGTGAGCGTCCGGACGACGGTCTCCTGCATGTGCGCGACGATCTGGCCCCCGGTCGAGGTGACGTGGACCACCGTCGCGCCCTGGTCGGTGACGAAGCCGGAGAGCGGGACGACCTTCTGGGAGTTCGGGGCGACGACGATGCCGGTCGTGCCGGGCGCGCTGACGGTGCCCTCCGCGTCGGCGATCGCCAGGTCCACGGTCGCGTTGACGTCGGTGGGGTTGGCGAGCGTGACGAGGCTCGTCCGGCCGGTCTCCGTCGAGCCGCCGACCAACCAGGTCGACTGCGACGGGTCGTCGCACGACGCCGCCCCCATGCCGACCAGGTCGCCGTCCGAGACGCTCTGGACGCTGCTGCCGGCGACCTGCGGCGCGGTGTCCCCGGCGGGCGCGGTGAGCAGGGTCGGGTCGCTGCTGCCGGTGCTCGACCCCTCGAGCTGCGTGCGCTCGACGGTCCCACCCGTGGTGGCGCTCGCGATCTCCGGGGAACCGACCGCGCTCGCCCGGGTGGCGTCGTTGCCGGCGTCGTCGGAGAGCCGAAGCGCGCTCCCCGCGCAGACCCGTTCCGCCGCGGCGGGGACGGGCGTGACGGTCCGACCCGCCGGGTGCCCGGGCGTCTCGCTGGTGCCGATGGTGTGCGCGGCGGCGATCGTGCCGGCCGCGACGACGACGGCGACGGCGGTCGCGGTGCCGCGGAGCGCCCAGCGGCGCGCGGTGCTCGTGCTCATTCGTCGCGCTCCTCGTCGAAGGTGGTGGCGGGTTCGTCGGCCTCGATCACGTTCGAGGTGGCACGGCGTCGACGCGGCGCGGTCGGGACGGCGAGCAGTGCGGCGGCACCGAACACGATCCCGATCACCACGAGGTACAGCACGTGCGTGGCCTTCGCGGCGGCGGACCCGGTGCTCGTGCGGTCGACGTCGCCCTCGTAGTGGAAGAGCGCGCCGTTCGTCGTCTCGCCGATGCTCGTGAAGAGCGCGTTCTGGCCGATCGCCCCGGCCGCGCGGTCGTGGACCGCCCGGGCCTCGGGGTCGTCCGGCGCGTCGTCGAGCAGCACGAAGCTGACGCCGAGTTCCCGGAGCGCCGGCTCGGGGTCGTAGCCACTGCGGCTCGCGAGGTTCCCGGCCAGCGTGGCCAACCGCGAACCGGACCGGCTGAGCGACAGCGCGGTCGCGTCGAGCGTGGACTGGTCGTCCAACGTCGAGCCCTGGCCGCGCTCGAGGGAGACCGCGAGGGACCCGTCGGTCTGGGGCTGCACGACGAGGGTGCCGACGTCCGGGTTGGCCTGCGCCTCGGCGTTGACGTACGCGCTCAACACCCGTCCCGAGGTCGGCTGGATCGCCGCGCGGTCGAGGTAGAAGGCCCCGAACGCAGGCGCGACGGCGACGGCCGCGAAGACGCTCGCGACGAGACCGACGACCGGGGCAGCACGTGGCACGGTGTCGATGCCGATGCAGGCGGCGACCACGAGGGCGAGGGCCATGACGGACAGGGCGCTGCCCGGCCAGACGATCGTCGTCGTGGACCCGACACCGGTGACGGCGAGGTGGGTCGCGCCGAACGCGGTCGCGTACCCGAGGAGTGCGGCGACGAGCGCGGTGCCCGCGAGGGTCCACCGGTGTCCGAGCACGGCGCCGAGGGCGCTCGCGGCGACCGGGAGTGCCAGGACCGCCATCGCGACGGGCAGCACCGCGCTGCCGAGGCCGAGGGGCGCGGTGGCGGACAGCCAGCCGTTCCAGTCCGGCAGCGGCTGCCCGATGGCGAGCTGGAGTGCGCTCGGCGCGGGTGTGGCCGTCGGTACGCCCGGGTCGGCGAACACGGCGAGCGGGTTCCCCCTGCCCACCTGCGCGAGGACCAGCGGCAGGAACAGCACGGCTGCCGGGACCGGCACGAAGACGCGTCGGTGCGCGTGCCGGAAGCCGACCACCAGGGCGACCAGCCACCCGACGAGCAGCACCGGCAGGAGCGACGGGGCGCACGCGGCGACGACCGCGAAGAGCAGCGCGGCGCCCGACGCGGACGCCCACGAGCGGTGCGCCTCGACGAGCGTCAGGAACAGCCAGGGCAGCAGCACGTGTGCGATCACGGCGCCGAGGTGACCCGAGGTGACCGCGCCGACGAGCGCGGGGGCGAGCGTGTAGAGCACGGCGCCGATGACCGGGACCCAGGTCCGCGTCGTCACCTTGCGCACGGCCGCCCAGGCGCCGAACGCGGCGAGCGGGAACGAGAGCAGCATCACGACGACGACCGAGGTGGACGGCGACCAGAACGTGATCGACCCGAGGACGGCGAGCACCGCGGCGAACGGGTCCGACGGTCCGGTGGAGCCGGTCCCGAGCGAGTGCCAGCCGTACCCGACGTTCCGCCAGAGGTCGCCGACGTCGGTGCTCAGCGGCAGGAGTCCCCCGCCCGTGAGCGCCGGCGAGCCGAGCAGGGGGAACAGCGTCACGACGCTCAGCACGACCGCGGCGAGCACCACCCAGACGCCGCCGTCCCCGAGGAAGGACGCGCGGGCGACCGGTGCGTCCTCCGCCCGCGCGAGTTCGACGTCACGCGACGTGGTGCGGTGTTCGTGCACCCTCCGCCAGCTCACGCGGAGCGGCTCGATCGCCGCCCACCCGGTCTTCCGGTTCGCGGCCAGCGTCCGACGGGCACGTCGGACGCCACCGCTGAAGGCGACCGCGAGCGCGGCCGCCAGTTCACCGGCGACCGCCGCGGGGTGCTTCGCGACGAGGTGTCCGACCGCGCGGCCGACGGCGAAGGGCAGGAGCGTGAGCCAGTGCAGCCAGAGGACGCCGACGGGCGCGTAGGTGAGGCGCCGGTGCAGCTGCGCCTGCCGGTGCATCCGCACGCGGCGACGCTCGGCGACCTTGGCGCGGCCGAACTCCTCGATCGGCCCGGCGCTGGTGGCGCGGGCCTCGGGCACGACGGCGACGCGGTGCCCCGCCAGGCGCGCGCGGACGGAGAAGTCGAGGGCGGCGTCGACGTCCGGCAGCGCCGGGTCGAACCCGCCGAGGCTGTTCCACACGGACCGCCGGACGAGCATGCCGCCGGCCGAGACGCCGAGCACGTCGGTCTGGCGGTCGTGCTGCCCCTGGTCGAGTTCGTCCTGCACCAGGGTGACGGAGCGCCCGAGCCGGGTCATGCTCTCGCCGAAGGCGGCGATGCGCGCCGGGTCGTCGACGTGGACGAGCTTCGGCCCGGCGATCGCGACCGACGGGGCGATCTCGACGGCCGCCAGGAGTGCCGCGAGCGTCCCGGGCGTCGGGGTGTTGTCGTGTCCGACGAGCCACAGCCACTCGTCGACGCCGTCCTCGGCCTCGGCGCGGGGGGCCACCCGCTCGCCGTGCCGCACGGCTTCACCGAACGGCCGGCCGGCCGGGATCCGGGAGAGCTGGGCGCTGCCGCCGAACGAGAGTTCCGAGGTGGACCCGTCGGTGGACCCGACGTCGACGACGACGAGCGCCTCGGGCGGACGGGTCTGCGCAGCGAGGGCGTTCAGCGTGCGGTCGAGGTGGTCAGCCGCATCGGCGGCGACGAGGATCGCTGTGACGCGGCGTGAGGAGGCACTGGGCTGCATGACGGCGCCACTCTACGGGCCGGGAGGCTCGGTTCCGGTGGGCGGCGGCGGCGCGTTGCGAAGGTGGCCGGACCGGCGCCGGCCGGCGGCGACTCAGGCGCGCTTGCGCAGCTTCCGCCGTTCACGTTCGGAGAGGCCGCCCCAGATCCCGAACCGCTCGTCGTTCTCGAGCGCGTACTCGAGGCACTGCGCCCGGACCTCGCACGAGGTGCAGATCTTCTTGGCCTCGCGGGTGGAGCCGCCCTTCTCGGGGAAGAACGCCTCGGGGTCGGTCTGCGCGCAGAGCGAGTCGACCTGCCAGGAGAGCGGGTTCTCGTCGTCGGTCTCGGTCGTCCGACGGACTCCCGGCACACCGAGCGCCACGGGGTCGACGTGCCAGTCGTCCGGCACTCCGGCTTCGAAGTCGGATGCACTCACCCTGATCACCCCTTGACGTCTCGGTTGCGGCCCTGACGACGATGCCGTCGGTGTAATTACAGCGGTGTGATTCCCCGGAGTCAAGTCGCGGATCATAGGAGCCCCTCCGCGTTCCGCGGTCGCATGTCCCCCATTCGGGCGTGTCGCGCCGTGTCCGGACCCGTTCCGGGGGACACGGAACGACCCCCGCGGCCAGGACGACCACGGGGGCCGACGGCGCGGTGACCGGTCAGGCGGCGTGCCGCCGGGCCTCCCAGGCGCTCGTCACCATGTCGTCGAGCGAGTGCCGCATCGCCCACTCGAGGTCCCGCGCGGCGGCCTCGCCGGTCGCGACGATGCGGGCCGGGTCGCCGGCGCGCCGCGGGGCGACCTCGGGCCGGAAGTCGATGCCGGTCCCCCGCGCCATCGCGTCCATGATCTGCCGGACACTGACGCCGTCACCGCTGCCCAGGTTGTAGGCGCGCTGCAGCGGTGCACCGGTCTCGAGCTTCCGGGCCGCGACCGCGTGCGAGTGCGCGAGGTCCGCGACGTGGACGTAGTCGCGCACGCAGGTGCCGTCCGGCGTCGCGTAGTCGTCACCGTTGATGCGCGGCGTCCGACCGGCGAGCAGGGCGTCGAAGACGAGCGGGAACAGGTTGTGCGGGCTCGCGTCGTACAGGTCCGGCTGCCCGGAGCCGACGACGTTGAAGTAGCGCAACGAGGTCGTGGTGAAGCCGCGAGCGACCTCCATGTCCCGCAGCAACCACTCGCCGATGAGCTTCGACTCGCCGTAGGGCGACTCCGGGGCCTTCGGGGTCTCCTCCACGACGACGTCGACGTCCGGCGTGCCGTAGACCGCCGCGCTCGAGGAGAACACGACCTTGTCGACGCCGACCTCGGCCATGGCCCGGAGGAGCGTCGCCATGCCGGTGACGTTCTGCTCGTACGTGTGCAGGGGCCGCTCGACCGAGACCCCGGCGTACTTGAACCCGGCGACGTGCACGACGCCCGTCACCGCGTGCTCCCGCATGGTCCGCTCGAGGAGCGTGCCGTCGAGGACGGTGCCCTGGACGAACGGGACGTCCTCCGGCACGAACGCCCGGAACCCGCTCGAGAGGTCGTCGAACGCGACCGTGTCGATGCCCGCCGCACCGAGCGCGCGGACGACGTGGGACCCGATGTACCCGGCACCGCCGGTGACCAACCAACTCATGCCGCCACGCTAGCGGAACGGGCGCCGGCGGCCCGGTGGCTGCCCGTCAGGCGCTGGTCAGGCGCCGATCAGGCGCCGGTGGCGATGAACACCGTCGCGGTGGTCCCGCTGCCGGCGTCGGCCTCGACCGTCACGTCGCCCTCGTCCGGCGTGATGTAGCAGGACTCGCCCCGGCGGAGCAGGGTCGCCGAGTGCGCACCGACCAGGGTCACGACCCCCTCGGTGCAGATCGCTATCGACGGCCCGTCCAGGGGCGCGGTGCCACCGGCACCGACCGGTCGCCCGTCGTTCGTCACGCGCACCAGTGCGAAGCCGACGCCCTCCGGCGCGAACCGGTCCACCGCGGGCGCGAGGTGCTCCGGCTCGAGGAGCGGTGCCGGGTGTGCGGTGAAGTCGAGCACGCGCAGGAGCTCCGGCACGTCGACGTGCTTCGGCGTTAGGCCCCCGCGGAGGACGTTGTCGGACGGCGCCATCAGTTCGATGCCGAGCCCGTCCAGGTAGGCGTGGATGTTGCCGGCGGGCAGGTACATCGCCTCGCCGCGGGCGAGCGTCACCCGGTGCATGAGGAGCGACACCACCACGCCCGGGTCCTCCGGGTAGGCACGGGCGAGGTCGGCGGCGGTCGCGGTGTTCGGCGTCACCCGACCGTCCGCGCCTGCGGCGGCGACCGCCTCCGTCGCGAGGTGCCCGACCGCGCCGATGACCGCGCGGGCCGAGTCGTCGGTCTCCTCGAGCCAGCGGACGGTGTCCTCGAGCCCGTGCTGCAGGTGCACGACCAGCGGACCGAGCCGACCGGAACCGGCGTCGAGTGCCTCGACCTCGGCGAGCGCGTCGGCGACGGGTCGGAAGCCGCTCAACGCCTCGAAGCGCTCGCTCAGGGCGACGACGAGTTCGGGCTTCGGGAACGGGTCCTTGTAGTTGCGCGCCGGGTCGTCGAGCGGGACCCCGGCGGCTTCCTCGCGGTCGAAGCCCTCCCGGGCCTGCTCCGGGGTCGGGTGCGCCTGCAGGGACAGCGGGGCCGCGGCGGCGAGGACCTTGAGGAGGAACGGCAGCCCGGACCGGTCCGTGCCGAGGGCGGTCTCGGGCTCGGCGGTGATCCAGTCGAGCACCGTGTCCGCCCCGCCGACCATCGCGGGGTTGACCACCACGCTGGGGCTGCCGGCGTGGGCACCGAGCCAGAGTTCGGCCTGCGGGACGCCGGTGACGGTCCGTCCGAGCAGTTCGGGGATCGCGGAGACGGAGCCCCAGGCGTAGTCGCGCGGGGTGTTCGTGATGCCGAGGAACATGGTCCGAGCGTATCCGGCCGACCCGACGGTCACCGCCCTGCGACGCGGGACGCCGCAGTTCTTCCGTAGACTCTCCCGGATGTCCGAGACGAGCAGTACGCGAGCCCGCCCGACGGACGGCACCCGCTGGGACGTCCAGGCGCTTCGTGCCTTCGCGGTCCTGGCGGTCGTCGTCTACCACCTGTGGCCGCACCGGCTGCCCGGCGGCTTCGTCGGCGTGGACGTCTTCTTCGTGGTCTCCGGCTACCTGATCACCGGTCACCTGCTCCGCGAGCTGCTCGCCTCCGGACGCATCGCACTCGCCCGGTTCTGGTCCCGCCGTGCGCTCCGCCTGCTGCCGGCGGCGTTCCTCGCGATCGCGGCCACCGGGGTCACCGTGCTCCTCGTCGTGCCGTCGGTGCTATGGGGGCAGTACGGTCGGCAGTTGATCGCGTCGACGATCTACCTGCAGAACTGGCAGCTCGCGTCCGACGCCGTCGACTACCTGGCCGGCGACGACGACCCGTCGCCGTTCCAGCACTTCTGGTCGCTCTCGGTCGAGGAGCAGTTCTACATCGCGCTGCCGCTCGTCCTGATCGGCACCGTCGCGCTCGTCCGGATCCTCGCCCGCCGCGCGGTGTCGCCCGCGGTCGTGGTCCGCGTCGTCCTCCTGGTCGTCGTGGCGGCCTCGCTGGCGTGGAGCGTCGTGCAGACGCAGACCTCGCCCGGGGTCGCCTACTTCTCGACCGCCACCCGCGCGTGGGAGTTCGCCCTCGGTGGCCTCGCCGCGACGCTGCCGGTCCCGACCACCGGTCGCCGACGCGTCGCCCTGCTCCGGGCGACGGGGACGTGGGCGGGCGTCGCGTTCCTGGTGGCGTCACTCGCGGTGCTCGACGGCGGGACGCCGTTCCCGGGGTCGGCCGCGCTCCTGCCGGTCCTCGGGGCGACGCTCGTCGTGCTGCTCGGCGGGGGGACGGCGCTCGAGTCGATCGGGCGGTGGGCCCCGGTCGCGCACCTCGGGCGTACCTCCTACGCGATCTACCTCTGGCACTGGCCGGCGATCGTCCTGGCACCGTTCGTCCTCGGGCGGGACCTCGACCTGACGGGCCGCGTCGTCGTGCTGGTCGGGTCGGTCGTCGTCGGGACGCTGTCCACACTGCTGGTCGAGGAGCCGTTCCGCTTCGCGTCCCGCGTCCGCCGCTGGCGTCCTCGTCGCGTCGCGGTGACGGCGATCTGCGCCACGGTCGCGGTGGTGGCGCTCGGCGCGGGCACGCTCGGGACGCTCCAGGTGCAGCAGACGCAGGCGCAGGAGGCCGCCCGGCGGCTCGAGCGCGGCGACGTCCGGTGCTTCGGCGCCGCGGCGGAGATCGGGTCCGCGGACCCGTGCGTGAACCCGGACCTGCGCTCGGTGCGTGTCCCGGCCCCCGCGAACGCCAAGCGCGACGACGCGAACCGCGACGCCTGCTGGTCCGACGGGGCGGGCCAGTTCGCCCGCTGCACGCTCGGTCCGGAGACCGGCTGGACGAAGCGCTTCATCGCGCTCGGGGACTCGCACAACAACGCCCTGATCGACGTGTACCAGCGCATCGCCGAGGCCAACGGCTGGCGGATCGACGTCGCCGGTCACCCGAGCTGCTACTTCACGGCGGCGGACCAGTCCGCTCCCAGCGCCGGGCTGCTCGCGAGCTGCACCACGTGGAAGCAGCGTGCGATGGCGTACATCGAGGAGAACCACGAGGACCTCACCGCGGTGCTCGTGACGCACTCGGCGACCTCCCGCCCGGTGCTGGCCGCCGGGGACGTCTCGGCCGAGGACGCCACCGTCGACGGGCTCGTGACCGCGTGGCGGACCGCGACCGACGCGGGCGTGCCGGTCATCGCCGTCCGCGACAACCCGGTCCCGGCGAAGGGCGTCGTCACCTGCGTCGCCCGGATGACGGGGCCGACCACCACCGCGTGCGACCAGACCCGTTCAGCGGGCACGGCGCCCTTCGACGGCCAGGAGCAGGCGGCCAAGCGGATCGGTCGGCTGGCGCAGGTCGTGGACCTGACCGACCTGTACTGCACGGACACGACGTGCCCGGCCGTCATCGGCGGGGTGCTCGTGTACCGCGACAAGACGCACATCACGAACACGTTCGCGAAGACCCTGCGGCCCTTCCTCGAGCGCGGCATCGAGCGGGCCCTGCAGCGCGCGGAGTGAGCCGGATCGGGGGTGTGCGGGCCCGTAGACTCTCGGCGATGTCCGCGACCGCCCCCTCCGCCACCGACACCGTCCCCGGCACGCGCTGGGACATCCAGGGGCTGCGCGCGTTCGCCGTCCTCGCCGTGGTCCTCTACCACCTGTGGCCGAACCGCCTGCCGGGGGGCTTCGTCGGCGTCGACGTCTTCTTCGTCATCTCCGGGTACCTCATCACCGGGCACCTGCTCCGCGAACAGGTCCGCTCCGGCCGTGTCGAGCTCGGCTCGTTCTGGGCACGGCGCGCTCGTCGGCTCCTGCCCGGTGCGTTCCTGACGATCGTCGTCACCGGTGTGGTGGTCCTGCTGGTCGTCCCGAGTTCGCTGTGGGGGCAGTACGGGCGCGAGCTCATCGCGTCGACGGTCTACCTGCAGAACTGGCAGCTCGCCTCCGACGCCGTCGACTACCTCGCCAGCGACAACCAGCCCTCGCCCTTCCAGCACTTCTGGTCGCTGTCGGTCGAGGAGCAGTTCTACATCGCGCTGCCGCTCCTGTTGCTCGTCGCCGGCTGGGTCCTGCGTCGGACCCGCGGCGCGAGCACCGTCCGCACGGCGCGCCTCCTGCTCGGTGTCGTCGCGGTCGCCTCGCTGGTCTGGTGCGTCGTCGAGACGCGGACCGCACCCGGCATCGCCTACTTCTCCACCGCCACCCGTGCGTGGGAGTTCGCACTCGGCGGGCTCGTCGCGACCGTCCCGCTCGCACTCGCGGACACACCGCGGGTCCGCCTCGTCCGGACGGGAGGCGCGTGGCTGGGCGTCGCGGGACTCGTCGCGTCCGTCGTCGTGATCACACCGGCGACGCCGTTCCCGGGCACGGCCGCACTGCTGCCGGTCCTGTCGGCCGCGCTCGTCGTCACCGCCGGGGGTCGCAGCGGCCTCGAGGTGCTCGGTCGGCTGGCGCCCGTCGCGTTCACCGGCCGGATCTCGTACGCCGTCTACCTGTGGCACTGGCCCGCCGTCGTCGTCCTGCCGATGGTGCTCGGACACCCGCTCGGCACGCGGAGCAAGCTCCTGGTGCTCGTCAGTTCGTTCGCCCTCGCCGCCGTGACGACGCTCGCCGTCGAGGAGCCGCTGCGGTCCTCGGCCCGGGTCCGACGGCTGCGGCCCCGCCGCGTGGCCCTGTTCGGGCTCGTCGCCACCGTCGCCGTCGTCGCCCTCGGCGCGGGGACCCTCACCGCGCTCCAGGTCCAGCAGCAGCAGGCCGCGGCGTTCGCGGAGCGGCTCGAGCGCGGCGACGTGCCCTGCTTCGGCGCCGCCGCCCGGATCGGCTCGTCGGACCCCTGCGTCGACCCGCGGCTCGCCGACGTCCGTGTCCCGGCACCCGCTGCGGTCGCGCGCGACGACGCGAACAGCGGTGCGTGCTGGTCGAACCGCACCGCGGACTTCAACGTCTGCCCGCTCGGGCCGGAGACGGGGTACCGCAGACACCTCCTCGCGGTGGGCGACTCGCACAACAACGCGCTGATGACCGCGTACCGTGCGATCGCGGAACGCGAGCACTGGCGGATCGACGTCGCCGGGCACATCGGGTGCTACCTGACGACCGCCGTGCAGGAGGCCCCGACGCAGGGCTACACGGACAGCTGCCAGGGCTGGAAGCGCGCCGCGACCGCGTGGATCGCCGGGCACGCCGACGAACTCGACGCGGTGGTCGTCACCCACGCGACGACCAAGAGCCCGGTCGTGGTCCCCGCCGGCAGCACGAACGACGAGACGGTCGTGCAGGGGCTCGTCGACGCGTGGCGGACCGCCACGGACCGCGGGGTCCCGGTGATCGCGATCCGGGACAACCCGATCGCCCGGGACGACGTCGTGGCCTGCCTCGCGCAGATGCAGGGCCCCACGACCGGGGACTGCGACATGCCACGGGAACAGGCCCTCGCCGCCTTCGACGGGAACGAGGAAGCCGTCCGGGTGCTCGGCGACTCTGCGCGGTACGTGGACATGACCGATCGGTACTGCACCGCCACGGTCTGCTCGGCCGTGATCGGCGGGGTGCTGACGCACCGTGACCCGACACACCTCACGGCGACGTTCGCCACGACGCTCGCGCCGGCACTCGGCGATCGACTGCGCGCTGCGCTGGACTCGCTGGCACCGTGACCCCGCGCGCTAGCCTGTCCCCCGTGACGAACACCTGGCCACTCGCCCGCGGCAGCGTCTCCGAGCGCGAGGCGTTCGCCCTGGCGACCACCGTCCTGCTGACACTGTCCGCCGGCGACGCCGTCCCGAACACGATCACCTGGTACGGGGCGGCACTCGTCTGGGCCGCCGAGGGGGCGTGGGGTGTGAGCGTGGTCGTCCGTGCTCGCCCGCCGTTCGTCCGGGTGCCGCCCGCTCTCTGGCTCTTCCTGGCCTGGTGCCTCGTGACGGTGCTCTGGTCGCACTGGCGCTGGGCGACGCTCGCGAGTCTCGTCGCCCAGGTGGTGTGCGCGCTCGTCGCGTTCGCCATCGCCTCCACCCTGACGTGGCGCCGGATCCTGGACGCGACGAGCCTGGCGTTCCGGTGGGTACTCGGACTGTCGCTCCTCTTCGAGGCCGTCGTCGCCGTCGTGGTCCGGCACCCGATCGCACCGATCTGGACCGACTACGGCGACCGCGACGTCCCGGACGCGTTCTACTCCTCCCGCGCGGAGTTGCTCACCGGCGGACGGATCCAGGGGCTGCCCGGGAACGCGAACCTGCTCGCGATGGTGGCGCTCGTCGCCGCGATCGCCGTGGCGGTGCAGCTCGCCGAGGGTCGGATGCGCCGCAACCGCGCGATCGGCTGGCTCGTCGTCGCCGTGCTCGTGCTCGCGCTCACCCGGTCCTCCACGGTCATCGTCGCCGCCGTCGTGGTCGTCGCCGTGCTCGCTGCCGCCCTCTGGATGCGCCGCGTCCCGGACGGTCGCCGCGCTCCCCGGTACGCGGGACTCGTCGGCGTCGCGGTCGTCGTGGGCGGTGCCGTCCTGCTCGCGCGCGGCCCACTCACGGAGCTGCTCGGGCGGTCGTCCGACCTGACCGGGCGCGGGACGATCTGGCAGGCGGTCTGGGGGCTCGTCGAGCAGCACCCGGTCGTCGGCTGGGGCTGGATCGGCTACTGGTGGCCGGACATCCCGCTGCTCGCGCAGCTCGCGCCGCGGAACGGCGTCACCTACCTGCAGGCACACGACGCGGCCCTCGACGTCTGGATGCAGACCGGCCTGGTCGGGCTGGTGCTGTTCGCCGCCTACGTGCTGACCACCCTGAGCCGGTCCTGGTCGAGCGCGACGCGCGCCGGGTTCGGCCCCGACCTGGCCCCGCGGCCGTTCGACCCGGTGACGCTCTTCCCGTTGCTCGTCGTCGTCGCCCTGCTGGTCCAGTCCGTCGCCGAGTCGCGGCTCCTCTACCAGGGCAACTGGGTGCTGTTCGCCCTCCTCGCGATCAAGGCGCGCACCGTGCTGGTGACCGAAGAGCCGGTGTCGGTGGGCGACGGCGTCCGCACCCCGTCCGCCCGACGCGAGTTCCGGTGGGCCGCACGCCGCTGACCCGGGGACCGTGCCGCCGACCCGGGGACCGTGCGCTGAGCAGCGGACGGACCGGTCGACGGGGGCCGGTCCCGTCGCTGGTACCCGCGATCGCGGCGGACCGGGCCGTCACCGCGGACCGGGCCGTCACCGCGGACGGAGCTGGTCAGCCGCGCCGCAGCGCCCGGACCGGAGTCGCCTCAGCGGTCCCGGAGGACGAGCGCGCAGGGCACGTGGGCATCCCAGGGCAACGCCCGGACACGCAGCACCGCGTCCGGGTCCGCCCGGCACCTGGCCTCGGCGTCCGCGAACTGGGGCTGCCACGCCGGGCCGACGCTCCGTTGCGCGACGCCCGGGAGGTTCGCGACCCACGACGTGACGACGAGCGCGACCACGCACCACCCGGTGGCGGCGAGGACGACGCGCGCCGCGCCTCCCGTCCGTCCCGACACCCGTGACCGGAGGACGTGACCGTCGACGAGCACCGAGGCGGCCACGACCAGCGCAGCGGTGAGGAGCAGGCCCGCCGCGGCGGCGTAACGGGACGGCGTCGCGTCGACGAGGGACCCGGGTCCGGACCGTGACCAGTGGCCGTCGGCCGAGGCGTTGGCGACGAGTGCCGCGGTCCAGGTGGCGGCGGACCCGACGGCGAGGGCGGCGGCGAGCACCGCCGCCCGACGGCGGCGCGTGACGGCCGCGAGCACCACGGCGATGACGACGACGAGCGCGATCCCCACGGCGGGGAGTGCCACGACCGACCACCCCCGGTCCAGGACCGCGCGACCGACCGACGCGACGTCGGCTCGCCACAGTCCCCCGACGGTCTGCAGGAGCCATCCGCTGAGGACGTCCCGCGCCGTCGGGTCGCCCCGTTCGGACTCGCGCTCCGTGGTGAGCGCCGTCACGACCTGCGCGGCCCCCGTGACCACCGCGGCGACGGTGACCGGCAGCGCCAGGAGGCGGCCGGACGTGCCGCGCCGCCCCGGGGTACCGAGCTGGTCCGGAGAGCCGGGCCGACCCGGGGTCACGGGTCCTCCCGCGGCGGCAGGCGCGACCGACCCGGTCGGCGACGGCAGCCAGGAGAGCACGAGGAGCGGCAGGAAGAGGACCGCCTGCGCCTCGGTGCCGACGACCAGGACCGTGACCGCCGCCAGCGCGACCGCTCCCACCCACGTCCGGACGCGGTACCCGAACAACCACGGTGCCAGGAACAGGCCGAAGGTGTGCAGGTTCGCGGCCGTGCCGGAGACCTCCCAGGGGGCGGCCGGCAGGAGCACGGGGACGGCGGCCAGCACGAGGCGCAGCGGCCAGGAGGGCACTGCGTCCCGCGCGAGGACGAACACACCCGCACACACGGCACCGACCAGACAACAGCAGATGGCGGACACGGCGAGCGCGTAGCGGTCGACGGGGAACAGGAGCGCGGCGTCCACGACCGACCGCGGTCCGAGGTGCAGGTACCCCGCGTAGGGCCGCAGGAGCGTGTCGACCGGACCGAACGCGATCCGTTCGCGGAGGAAGAGCCCGCCGTCCTCCGCCCAGGCGGTCCCCCGCGCCACGGCGCCGAGGCGTGTCCAAGCCGTCCAGGCGGCGAGCACGCCGACCAGCACGACGGCCGACGCCGTCCAGGGGCCCGAGCGTGAGAGAGCCATCCCGCGTGACGGTAGCCGTTCATGGACGATCCGTCATATCGACGCTCCGCGATGACGGACGTCGGCCTCAGCCGGGTGCGACAAGATGGACGGATGACGGACGCCCGGACGACGCGACGCGTGCGCGCGCGCCGGTACCTGTCCGCGTGGATCGGGTTCTCCGCCGGTGGGCGGTTCAGCCAGGCCCTCGCCACCGCGATCGTGCTCTTCGCGTTCGCCGAGCCGACGGTCCGCGTCCTGGTCGGTACGGCCGGCACCTGGGCTGTGCTCGTGACCCTGGTCGTGCTGGCCGGACTCAGCCTGCTCGGACAGCGCTACCGCATCGAGTGGCACGGGGTGCTGCCGCTGTCGCTCCTCGCCCTCGTCGGGTACTGCGGCCTGAGCGTCCTGTGGAGCGAGTACTCCTGGGTCGCACTCCGGGGCTTCACCGCGACGGTCGGGTTCGTCGGGCTCGGCCTCTACCTGGCGCTCGGACGCGACCTCGTCCAGGTCATCCGCGCATGCGGCGACGCGTTCCGCATCCTGCTCGTCGTCGCCCTCGGACTCGAGGTCCTGTCCGGGCTCGTGCTCGACGTGCCGATCCCCGCCTTCGGCATCCGTGGCGGCATCGCCTACGGCGGCCCGATCCAGGGCATCGGCGGGACCCGGAACTTCATGGGCTTCATCGCCGCCGTGGCCCTCGTGACGTTCGTCGTCGAGTTCCTCACCCGCTCCGTCACGATGTGGCGCGCGATCGGATCGACCGCGACGGCGGTCATCACGCTCATGCTCGTGCAGTCACCGATCACCGGACTCGCGATGATCGCGCTGGCCGTGACGGCGCTCGCGCTCTGGTCCCTCCGACACGTCCGGGCCGGCACACGACCGGTGGTGAACACCGTCCTGGGCTCCGTCGTGGTCGCGATGGGCGTGTTCGTCGTGCTCGCGCGCGACCGCCTGCTCCCCGAGATCGGAGCCGCGGGCGGGACCTCGACGCGCCTCGAGCTCTGGCGGCAGATGCGGGTGTTCATCGACCAGTACCCGATCCAGGGCTGGGGCTGGGTCGGCACCTGGCCGGTCGAGCCGGTCGTCCCCTACGTCACGTTCGTGGACCCCGTCGGCGCCCGCTTCACCTCGGGCCTGGACGCCGTCGTGGACGCCTGGCTGCAGATCGGGCTCGCCGGCATGCTGCTGCTCGTCGGTGCCGCGCTGCTCGCCTTCGCACGCTCCTGGGTCACCGCGACGACGTTCCCGGGCGTCGCCTACGTCTGGCCGGCCGCCGTGCTCGTGCTGCTCGGGGTCACGAGCGCGGCCGAGAGCTACGTCCTGCACGGGGCCGGGCTGATGCTCTTCGTGACCGTGCTCGTCGTGTCCGCCCGACGACGGTCGTGGCGGCGGCGCCTGGCTCCGCTCTGAGCAGGGCCGTCCGCAGCCTCCCGGTGCCCGCTACGCCCGGCGCGTGGCCCCGGGCCGGAACCGGCGCTGCAGGCCCCACTGCGTCGTCCGAACCATCGCCTCGACGATGATGTCCTTGCTCATCTTGGACACGCCGTGGATGCGATCACGGAAGCGGATCGGCACCTCGACGATGCGGCCGCCGAGGTCGTGCGCGCGCAGCGTCATGTCGATCTGGAAGCAGTACCCCTTCGAGTCGATCGACCCGAGGTCCATGCGCGCGATCGCGTCCGCCCGGTAGACGCGGAAGCCCGCCGTGATGTCGTGCACGTCGAGACCGAGCATGAGCCGGGCGTACGTGTTCGCCCCGCGGCTGAGGAACTCGCGGCGCTTCGGCCAGTCGACCACCGACCCGCCACGCATCCACCGCGACCCGATCGCCAGGACGACGTCCTCGGACGGGTCGGCGTCCGCCACGGCGCTGATGAGTGCGGGGAGCCGGTCCGCGGGGTGCGAGCCGTCCGCGTCCATCTCGGTGAGCAGGTCGAAACCGTGTTCGAGGCCCCAGCGGAAGCCGGCGACGTACGCGGTGCCGAGGCCGAGCTTGCCGGTGCGGCGCAGCAGGTGCACCCGCTCGTCCGTCGCGGCCAGGGCCTCGACCAGGTCGCCGGTGCCGTCCGGACTGCCGTCGTCCACGACGAGCAGGTGCGCGGTCGGGACCGTCTCGAGGATGCGTCGCGCGATGTCGTCGATGTTCTCGGCCTCGTTGTACGTCGGGACGATCACGAGGGTCCGGAGGTCGGTGCTGTTGGTCATGTCTCTCTCAAGTTCTGCGGTCGTGCACCGGTCAGCGCGAGCCGTTCCGGTCGATCAAGGTGCAGGGCACGGTGGTCGCCCACTGCGGCCCCGGTGCGATCTCCACCGTCGCGTTCCCGGTGGGCTCCCGGGTACAGGCCGACTCGGACGAGTCCACCTGCTGGTCCCAGAACGGTCCGCCCTGGCGGTTCGCCTTGTCCATCTGGTAGTTGGTGACGAACGTCGTGACGATCGCGAGCGCCACGAGTGCCGCGGCGACCGCCGCGACCACACGTCCGCCCCGCGACCGGGCCGTCCGGGCACGCCGGAGCGCCACGTCGACGACGACGGCGAAGGCGGCGATGACGTAGATCGACGCGGCCGCGCTGTAGCGGAACGTCCACACGCCCAGCCACTTCTCGTCGTCGAAGTGGGCGAACGCGAGCATCTCGTTCGGGTTGAACCAGACGGCCCCGAACCAGACGACCGCGGAGCCCCAGAGCATGGACGCCAGCACCCAGCGCTGGCGGGCGACGCCGGACCACAGCCCGGCGAGGACGACCAGCAGCGCCACGGTGAAGGGCACGAGGACGATGCCGAGGCCGTGCTCCGCGATGAGGCGCCCGACGGTCGGCATGCTCCAGGTGACGGAGCCGGCGACCGGTTGGACCACGTACCCGAGCGCCATGTCGGCGACCGTGTCGTGCGGGACGCTCGCGGGTGCGCGGGGGTGCATCAGGGTGGTGACGACCTGCGCCGCCCCGCCGACCACGGTGCCGGCGATGACCGGCCACCGGTGTCGGTTCCGGATGCCGAGCAGGAACAGCGGGAAGAAGGCGACGACCTGGATCTCGGTGAGCCCGGCGAGCAACGTCGCGACGCCGAGCAGGATCCCCTTCGTCCACGACCGGACCGGGGTGAGGAGGGCGAACGGGACGAGGAACATCAGGAACCAGTGCAGGTTCGCGACGTTGGCCTGGATCTCCATGGGGCCGAGCGGCACGAGCGCCGGCACGAACGCGAGCAGGACCCGCGCCACCACCGAGTCGAGCACGCCGGCTGTGAGGACGTACACGGCGGCACCGACGGCTCCCGTCACGAGCACGCAGAGGACGGAGACCGTGACGGCGAACCGGTCGATCGGCGCGGCGTGCGAGGCCACCGCGACGAGCAGCCGCGGCACGACGTGCAGGTACCCGGCGTAGTCGTGGAACAGCGCTCCGAGGACGCCCATGTCGAACTGTTCCTCGAGGAAGACCTTGCCGTCCTCGGCCCAGACCGTGTTGCGCACCTGCGCCGTCAGGCGGAACCAGCCCGCTACGCTCACGACCACCCAGAGCACGAGCGGCACGCCGATCGCGATCAGCCGGTGACGGAGCCCCGCGGGGTCGTCCGTTCCCCTGGCGGTGGCCACCCCTCGGGCGGTGTCCGCCGAGTCCCCTGTCGGCGGTCTTGTCTCGAGCACCGGATGATCCTCTCACAGCGTCGGCACGGGACCCGGAAGGACCTCCAGGGTGTCTCCCCGGCGGCCGGCGGGCGGGAGCCGGTCCGCGGGACGGCACGAGGCCCCGGTCCACACCGGGACCGGGGCCTCGTCGAGCGGGAGCGCCGGGGTCAGCGGACGGTGACCGTCCGGCAACCGAGCGTGGCGTTCGGGCCGCCCTGCGAGTCGATGGCGTACGCGCACACCGACCGCGACCCCTTCTTCGCCGTCAGCTTCACGGACCACCCGTGTTGGGCCCCCGCACCCGGGTACGCGCTGTCGACGTCGTACCGCGTGGCCCGGGCGAGCACGCGCTTGCCGACACCGTCCACGTAGACGTCCACCGAGACCGGGGTCGCCTTCGTGTCCGGGTCGAGCGCCCAGCCGGCGGCCGTCACGGAACCGGTCGCAGCCGTCACGGTGTCGAGGCTGCCGACCGGCAGCGTGTTGCGGACGGTGACCTGCTTGCAGCCGATCGACGCCTTGGCCGGCCCGGCACCGACGCCGTTCGCCGTCACGCACACCTCGTGCGTGCCGATGGCCGCCTTCCAGGTGCCGGAGAACCCGTGGGAGGTGCCCCATGCCGGGTAGGTCTTCCCCACATCCTGACGGGTGCGGTCGGCGCGGATGCCGTGCCCCACGCCGTCGATGAAGACGCGCACGGTGATCGGGTCGGTGGTGTCGCCGTCGAGCGCCCAGCCGGCGACCCGGATCGAGCTCGACGTGGTGGGCAGGCTCGTGATCTTGCCGATCGGCGTGCTGCCCGGCGAGGTGACGCTCTTGCACGAGCCCACGCGACGGTCCTCGCCGGCCTTCACGTTGACCCCGGTGACGCAGTAGCTGTGCGCACCGACCGTGGTCGGGACCGTGACGACGAACCCGTGCCGTCCGCCGAGGGCGGGGTAGGCGGCGGCGACGTCGGACCGGAGCACGTCGGCGCTGACGCGGGTGACGTACCCGCCGTCGCGGTACACGCGGACGCCGATGGCGCCCTTCGCCTCCGGGTCGACGGCCCAGCCGGTCAGCGTCACGGTGCTGCCCTTGTTCGCCACGACGGAGTCGAGCGACCCGGTGGGCGACCCGTCCTTCACGGTGACCGTCTTGCACCCGAGGGACGTCCCGGTCTTCCCGTCGGCGGACTTCGCCGTGACGCAGACCTGCTGCGATCCGGGCGGCGCGTCGATCGTCGCGGTGAAGCCGTGGGCTGCCCCGAGGCCGTAGGCGGCGGCGATGTCCGACCGCGTCGTGTTCGCCGTGATGGTGCGGTTCGCCGACCCGACGGCGACGACGACCTTCGTGCTCGACTTCGTGGTGGTGTCGAGGGCCCAGCCGTTGACGGTGACCGTGTTCCAGGACGCGGTGACGCCGTCCAGGTTGCCCTTCGCGGTCGTGGGCGAGCCGGTGGTCGACCCGAACCAGTCCGTGTACATCCGCCAGAAGTTGCGGTTGCCGTAGGCGGAGCAGCCGTCACCCGTGCCGTAGAGGTTGTTCAACGCTGCCGTGTTCGGGGTGTACGGCGTGTAGTAGTACAGCGCAGCGGTGGCCTTGTTCTGCACCGCGACCGACTTCGTGCCGCACGAGGTCGGGACGTTGTACTGGATCGCGCGGGTGCCGCCCGGGTTGAACCAGGTGAAGTAGTTGCTCGTGCCCGGGGGGTTGCCGTACCGCTTCCACTGCCAGGCCGACCAGTAGATCTGGTTGCCGACGCCCGCGTAGGCGGGGTCGCAGTGGCCGCCGACGTTGTCGGGGCACGCGTAGCCCATCGCCCGCTCGAGCACGGCGGCCGACGGGCCGCGGGAGGTGACGAGCCCCTGTTCCTTCTGCAGGGTGACGAGCATGACCTTCGGGCTGATGCCGCAGGCCGCGCCCACGCGCGTCAGGATCTGCGCGGTCGACAGCGACGAGCCGCCGGTCACCGCGCCGCACATGGCGTCGGCCGAGCGGCTGTTCATCGAGTACCGGCCGTTGCGGAGACACCCGCTGTTCGTGCAGGACGACACCTGCGCGTTCAGGAACGACTGCACCTGGTCGACGGTCATCGACGTGCCGTTGTAGAAGTTGGCGTCCGAGATGATGTTCCCGGCCTGGAACGACGAGCCACTCAGGGCGCTGGCGGGTTCCTGGTGCGCGGACGGACCCGCGATCTGGAAGCCGACCAGGACGCTCGCGACGGCGAGCACACTGGCGGCGATGGCGACGAGCTTCTTCACGTCGGAGGCCTTTCCGGGGGCGGCGACGGGGTGGGTCCGGCACGCGGTTCGGGAGACGTGTCCGTCGACCCCTGATGGCGGCGGAACACACGCGCCACAGCAGCGTACCTGCGCCACAGCGATCACACAGCCCCCAGCATGACCCCCGAACGGAGGGCCATGGTCCACCCTGTCCGGGAGGCTCGGCTCAGCCCGCACCGCCGCGTGCGCCCGGTGGTCCCGGGCTTCCCGCCGTCGTCGCCGCCGTCGCCTGAAGGGAGGCTCAGGCGGCCGAGGTGTCACGGCGCGCAGCGCCCTCGAGCGACGCCTCGACGGCGCGGCGTGCCGCCGGGCCCGTCCTGTCCGACCGGCGGAGGCGGCGCGCCCGCCGGAGCGCGGCAGGTGCCTCCCGGACGAGCCGTGCCCACGCGGCCGGGGTGAGCTGTGCCCGACCCGGTCGGAGGAGGTCCTCCAGCATGCGGACGACGGTGCGCGCGACGACCCGGGTGAGCATGCCGGCCGTCGCGTTGCGGGCGGTGACCAGCAGCCGGTTCCGCATGCTCTGGTAGCGGACGAGGGGCGAGTCGCTCCCCGAGCTCGCCGCGTGCCGGTGGACGACGACGGCGTCCGGGGCGGAGCCGATCCGGTGGCCGGCCAGCCGCAGCCGCCAGGCGAGGTCGAGGTCCTCGTAGTACATGAAGAGGGACTCGTCGAAGCCGCCGACCGCCTCGACGGCCTGCCGCCGGAGGAACGCGGCACCGCCGGAGAAGCCGAAGAGCGGCGCGTGCTCGGGGGCGTCGTCGACCGGTCGGAGCCAGTCCCGGTCGCGGCCGTTGCCGTTGCGGTCGAGCACGACCCCGGTCCCGTTCACCAGGGTCACGCCACCGGTCGCGGTCCGCCGCCACCGGCTACCGTCGGCGGCGACGAGGTCGTCGTCCGAGCGCGGTGCACGGCCGTCGACCGCGACGAACCGCCCCTCGAGCACCGCCGTCGCGGCGACCGCAGCGGTCCCGGCTCCGCCGGCCGCCAGCGCGGCCAGCCCACGGTCCAGGAACCCGTGGTCCGCGACGGCGTCGTTGTTGACCAGCACGACCACCGCCCCCGTCGACGCCGCCATGCCCCGCGCCACCCCGCCGGCGAACCCGGCGTTCGTCGGCTCCGGGACGACCACGAGCGACGGGAAGTCCGCGCGGTAGTCCCGCACGGTCGCCTCGTCGGCCTCGTTCACGACGAGGACGACCTCGACCGAGGCGTCGACACGCTGCGAGAGCACGGACTCGACGGCCCGGCGGGTGAGGACGGGCTGGTGCCAGTCGACGATGACCACGGAGACGTCCACGCCGACAGTCTCCCAGGCGCACGGGCGCGGGCGAGCACGGCGCACCCCGGGAGGCCCGTGGACTTCTCGGTATAGTGGTGCCGCCTTCCGGGGCACCCGCGGCGCGCCCTCCGCGCTCCGCTGCCAGTCGACGTACGGAGTCCACCCATGTCCTCTTCCGCGCCCCGCGTGTCCGTCGTCGTCATCAACTTCCGCGGCACGGACGACACGCTCGAGTGCATCGCCCGACTGAGCGAGGTCGACTGGCCGGCGGACCGTCTCGAGATCGTCGTCGTCGAGAACGGCTCCGGCGACGACAGCGAAGCACGGCTCCGTGCCGCACTCGGCGACCAGGCGAACGTCCGGATCATCGTCTCGGCGGAGAACCTCGGCTTCACCGGCGGGAGCAACCTCGGTGCCCGCGAGTCCACCGGGGACGTGGTCGCGTTCCTCAACAACGACGCGAAGCCGCACGTCGACTGGGTCAAGGAGGGCATCGCCGGGTTCGCGCCGAGCCCCCGCGTCGCCGCCGTCGCGAGCAAGGTCCTCGACTGGGAGGGCCGGACGATCGACTTCGTCGAGTCCGGGCTCAGCTGGTTCGGGATGGGCTACAAGAACCACATCGCCGAGCTCGACGACGGCCGCTTCGACGAGCCCCAGGACCTGCTCTTCGGCACCGGGTCCGCGCTGTTCGTCCGTCGTGACGTGTTCCTCGAGGTCGGCGGGTTCGACGAGGGCCTGTTCATGTTCTACGACGACGTGGACCTCGGCTGGCGCCTCAACCTGCTCGGCTACCGGGTACGGTTCGCGCCGCGCTCGGTGGTGTTCCACAAGCACCACGGCTCGATGAAGTCGTTCGGCGACCACCGCGAGATGTACCTGCTCGAGCGGAACGCCCTGCACCTGCTCTACAAGAACCTGTCGGACGAGAACCTCGGCGTCTTCCTCCCCGCCGCCCTCGCCCTCCTCGCCCGCCGCGCGGTCGCGAAGAGCGGTCGGGACTCCGAGGAGTTCGACATCCGACGCTTCACCAGCGCGCCCGACGAGTTCGACGCGCTGACGCCGATCTCGAAGGAGACCGTCGCCGGGTTCTTCGCGCTCGACCAGTTCGTGGCGGACCTCCCCCGCCTGTCCGAGGAGCGTCGTCGGATCCAGTCGCAGCGCGTCCGGAGCGACAAGGACGTCTTCCGCCTGTTCGGCGACGCCTTCAAGCCGCTCTTCGAGGACGGCTACTTCCTGGAGGGCTACCGCGCGATCCTCGAGGCCTTCGACATCGAGGCGCCGATGCACCGCACGAAGGTCCTCGTCATCACCGGGGACGCCCTCGGCGAGAAGATGGCGGGCCCGGGCATGCGGGCGTGGAAGATCGCGGAGGCCCTGTCCTCGGACAACGACGTGCGCCTGGTCACCTGGAACGTCGCCAACCGGAAGTCCGACGCCTTCGAGGTGACGCGCGTGCCGCTCCAGCACGAGCGCGCGATGCGCGAGCACGAGGAGTGGGCGGACGTCATCTTCTTCCAGGGCTACGCGCTGCACCACTTCACGACCCTGCAGAAGTCGAACAAGATCATGGTCGTCGACCTCTACGACCCGATGCACCTCGAGCAGCTCGAGCAGGCCCGGGACAACGGTGACGTCGGCTGGCGCAACCAGGTGACGAGCACCACCGAGGTCATCAACGCGCAGCTCGAGCGCGGTGACTTCTTCCTGTGTGCCTCGGAACGGCAGCGCCTGTTCTGGCTCGGGCAGCTCGCCGCCGTCGGTCGCGTCAACCCGGACAACTACCTGGCGGACGACAACCTCAACAAGCTCATCGCGATCGCGCCGTTCGGCATGGACTCCCGGCCGCCGCAGCACGAGCGCAAGGCGATCCGTGGCGTCACGCCCGGCATCGGCGAGGACGACAAGGTCGTCATCTGGGGCGGTGGCATCTACAACTGGTTCGACACCCCGTCGCTCGTCCGCGCGGTCGCCCAGGTCGCCGAACGCCACGACGACATCCGCCTGTTCTTCCTCGGTGTCGCACACCCGAACCCGGACGTGCCCGAGATGGCGATCGTCGCCGAGACGCGCCGCATCAGCGACCAGCTCGGACTGACCGGCAAGCACGTCTTCTTCAACGAGCAGTGGGTGGCGCTGGACGACCGCCAGAACTACCTGCTCGAGGCCGACGCGGGTGTCAGCACGCACTTCGCGCACATCGAGACGACCTTCTCGTTCCGCACCCGCATCCTCGACTACATGTGGGCGAACCTGCCGATCGTCACGACCGACGGCGACAGCTTCGGCGACCTCGTCGCGGCCGAGGGCATGGGTGTCGCCGTGAAGGAACGCGACGTCGACGCCCTCGCCGCCGCGCTCGAGTCGATGCTGTACGACCCGGAGGCCGCCGCCGCCGCCCGGGCTGCCGTCAGCCGCGTCCGCGACGACTTCACGTGGGAGCGTGCGCTCGCTCCCCTCGTCGAGTTCTGCAAGGACCCGCAGGTCGCCGCGGACCGCGCGCACGACGCCGCCGTGCCGGCGGGATCGGTCACGGCGGGCAGCCGTCCGCGCGTCGCGCTCAGCCCGGCCCGTCAGCGCGAGATGCAGTTCCACGAGATCGCGAACAGCCGCCACGGCGTCGTCCGCGACGTCCGACTCGCGACCTGGTACCTCCGCCAGAACGGCGTGTCCGGTCTCCGGGACAAGGTCCAGAACCGTGTGCGCATCATGCGCGAGAGCAAGAACGGGCGCTGACCGTCGCAGCGGCCCCGCCCGGA
The DNA here is from genome assembly GCF_003234475.1 of Curtobacterium sp. MCBD17_008. Taxonomy (NCBI): domain Bacteria; kingdom Bacillati; phylum Actinomycetota; class Actinomycetes; order Micrococcales; family Microbacteriaceae; genus Curtobacterium; species Curtobacterium sp. MCBD17_008. The sequence goes on from NZ_QKTK01000016.1 coordinate 77,777, forward strand.
GGCCGATGTACAGTTGTCCGTCGCCCCAGCGCACCTACGTGAGGAACCCATGAGCAACATCGTCAGCGAGCGGTTCGAGCGTCTCCGTCAGGAGCGCATGGCCCCCGCCGGTCGTCCTGCGACCGCGGTGCTCGGGTCGATCCGCGAGGTGTTCGCCCACCGGCAGCTGCTCGACCTGCTCATCCGGCGCGACCTGAAGTCCCGGTACAAGGACAGTGCGCTCGGATTCGCGTGGACGCTGATCCGTCCGCTCGTGCAGCTGGCGATCTACTACTTCGTACTCGGCCAGATCCTCGGCGCGTCGCGGAACATCCCGGAGTTCGCCATCTACGTGTTCTCCGGTCTGACGCTCTACGGGCTGTTCAGCGAGATCGTGGCCTCCGGGACGGCGTCCATCGTGTCGAACGGCGGGCTCATCAAGAAGGTCTACCTGCCACGGGAGATCTACCCCCTGGCCAGTGTCGGTGCCGCGCTGTTCAACTTCGGCGTCCAGCTCGTCGTGCTCCTCGCCGCAGCGGTCCTGCAGAGCGGCTTCGACTGGGTGCGACCCGACCTGCTCTACTTCTTCCCGGCGACGCTCGTCATCCTCATCTGGGCGACGGCGCTCGCGCTCCTGCTCGCAGCCGCGAACGTGTACCTGCGCGACATGCAGTACCTCGTCGAGGTCCTGGTCCTGCTGCTCATGTGGGGCTCGCCCATCGTCTACAGCTGGCAGATGGTGTCGAACGCGGCGAACACCTGGCTGCTCAACCTGTACACGGCGAACCCGATCACGCTCGCGGTCCTCGGGATCCACCGGGCGTTCTGGACGGCGGGCAACGACTCGCAGTACCCGTCCGACCTGCTCCTCCGCCTGGCCGTCGCGGGCGTCGTCGGTCTCGTCGCCCTCGTCGCCTGCCAGCGCGTGTTCGCCAAGCTGCAGGGCAACTTCGCCCAGGAGATCTGATCCGATGAGCATCGACAACGACCTGACGCAGGCCACGACCTCGCCGTTCTCCGACGCCCCCGCCGTCGTCACGGTGCGGAACGTCTCCAAGCGCTTCACCATCCGCAAGGACAACTCCCTCAAGGAGCGCGTGGTCACGCTCGGTCGCGCCGGCCGCCGACACAGCGAG
>NZ_QKTK01000017.1:0-65998 GCF_003234475.1 Curtobacterium sp. MCBD17_008
TGGGTGCACCGGCCGGGGTGGGAGCACTGGTCGGGGTGGGAGCACTGGCCGACTCCGGGGCGCTCACCGGGACGGTGGTGAGCTTGCGCACCACCGCGGCCGCGGTCGCGGGCCCGACACCGGGCACCTCGCCGACCTCCTCCGCGGTGGCCTGCCGCAACCGGGTGACCGAGCCGAAGTGCTTCAGCAGCGCCGCGACACGGCTCGGCCCGAGCCCGGGGATCTCCGACAGCTGCGACTTGACGTCCCGCTTGCGCCGCGTGCGCTGGTGCGTGATCGCGAAGCGGTGGGCCTCGTCACGCAGGCGCTGGATGAGGAAGAGCGCCTCGGAGTTGCGGGGCAGGATGACCGGGAAGTCGTCGTCGGGCAGCCAGAGCTCCTCGAGCCGCTTCGCGATCCCGACGAGCGCGATGTCGGTCACCCCGGCCTCGTCCAGCGCGCGCTTCGCCGCCGCGACCTGCGGCTGCCCACCGTCCACCACGAGGAGCTGCGGCCGGTACGCGAAGCGCTTCGTCGGCTTCGTGCCCTCGACCACGTCGTCCACGGTCGCATCGGGGACGTCGGGCAGGGCCGCGTCCTCGTCGAGGCGGGCGAGCCGCCGTGTGAGGACCTGGTACATGCTGTCCGTGTCGTCGGTCGTCTCGGCGATCGTGTACCGGCGGTACTGGTCCTTGCGGGGCAGCCCGTCCTCGAAGACGACCATCGAGGCGACGACGTTGGTGCCCTGCAGGTGCGAGATGTCGTAGCACTCCATCCGCAGCGGCGCCTCGGTCATGCCGAGGGCCTCCTGGATGTCGGCGAGGGCCGCAGCACGGGTCGTGTAGTCGGCCGAGCGCTTGGTCTTGTAGAGCATGAGCGCCTGCTGGGCGTTCTGCGAGGCGGTCCGGGCCAGACCGGCACGGTCCCCGCGCTGGGCGGTGCTGAGCTTCGTGCCACGACCACCCCGGCGGTCGCTGAGCCACTGCTGCAGGGCGTCGGCGTCGTCGGGCAGGACCGGAACCACGACCTCACGCGGCGGTTCCTCGCCACCGGCACCGGCGGGCAGGTCCGTCCCGGCGTACACGCCCTGGACGATCTGCTCGACGAGGTCCCCGGTGCTGATGTCGAGTTCCTTGTCGACCACCCAACCGCGCACACCGCGGATCCGGCCGCCCCGCACCGAGAACAGCTGCACGGCGGCGGCGAGCTCGTCCTCGGCGATGCCGAACAGGTCGAGGTCCACCGAGTCCTTGAGCACCACGGCGGACTTCTCGAGCACGGCTTCGAGGGCCTCGACCTGGTCCCGGTAGCGCGCCGCCTGCTCGTACTGCATGGCGTCGGCCGAGGCGGCCATGCGCTGCCGCAGCTGCGTGATCACACGCCGGTCGTAGCTGCCCATGAAGCGGACGAACTCCTCGACCAGCGCCCGGTGCTCCTCGATCGTGACCCGCTGCGAGCACGGCCCGCCGCACTTGCCGATCTGCCCCGGGAAGCACGGCTTGCCGGTCTGCATCGCGCGCTTGTACGACGACTCCGAGCAGGTGCGGATCGGGAACACCTTGATCATGAGGTCGATCGTGTCGTGCACCGCCCAGATCTTCGGGTAGGGCCCGAAGTACTTCGCGCCCTTGATCTTGCGGTTGCGCGTGACCATCACCCGCGGCGCCTCGTCCGCCATCGTGATCGCCATGTACGGGTAGGACTTGTCGTCGCGGAACTTGACGTTGAAGGGCGGGTCGAACTCCTTGATCCAGGTGTACTCGAGCTGGAGCGCCTCGATCTCGGAACCGACCGTGGTCCACTCGACGCTGCGCGCCGTCAGCACCATGCGCCGGGTGCGCTCGTGCAGCGTCGGCAACGGCGCGAAGTAGTTGCTCAGCCGCGCGCGGAGGTTCTTCGCCTTGCCGACGTAGAGCACCCGGCCGGCCTCGTCGCGCCACCGGTACACGCCCGGGTCGGTCGGGATCTCACCGGCCTTCGGACGCCATGCGACGGTGTCCGCCACCTACCGAGCACCCGCCTTCGCCGCCGCGGCGCCGCGCACCTCGCCCTGTCGGCCCTGCACGGACCGCTGCTTGCCGACGCGGGCGTCCTGGGCGTCGAGGATCTCCCGCAGGAAGACCCCGGTGTGGCTCTCGGGGACGTCGGCGACGTGCTCCGGCGTGCCGGTCGCGAGCACCGTACCGCCGCCGGAACCGCCCTCGGGCCCCATGTCGATGAGCCAGTCGGCGGACTTGATGACGTCGAGGTTGTGTTCGATCGTGATCACCGTGTTGCCCTTGTCGACCAGGCTCTGCAGCACGAGGAGCAGCTTGCGGACGTCCTCGAAGTGCAGACCCGTGGTCGGCTCGTCGAGCACGTACACCGTGCGGCCGTTCGAACGGCGCTGGAGCTCGGTGGCGAGCTTCACGCGCTGGGCCTCGCCGCCGGAGAGCGTCGTGGCGCTCTGCCCGAGCCGGACGTACCCGAGGCCGACGTCGACGAGGGTCGCCATGTAGCGGTGGATCGCGGAGATCGGCTCGAAGAACTCGGCCGCTTCGCTGATCGGCATGTCGAGCACCTCGGAGATGTTCTTGCCCTTGTAGTGCACCTGCAGCGTCTCGCGGTTGTACCGGGCACCGCCGCAGACCTCGCACGCGACGTAGACGTCGGGCAGGAAGTTCATCTCGATCTTGATCGTGCCGTCGCCGGAGCAGTTCTCGCAGCGACCGCCCTTCACGTTGAAGCTGAAGCGCCCGGGCTGGTACCCGCGGGTCTTCGCCTCCTGCGTCTCGGCGAACAGCTGCCGGATGCGGTCGAACACGCCCGTGTAGGTCGCCGGGTTGGACCGCGGCGTCCGGCCGATGGGCGCCTGGTCGACGTGCACGACCTTGTCGAGCTGGTCGAGGCCCTTCACGCGGGTGTGCTTGCCGGCGATGTGCCGGGCACCGTTGAGCTGGTTGGCGAGCACCTTGTAGAGGATGTCGTTGACCAGCGTCGACTTGCCGGAGCCGCTCACGCCCGTGACCGCCGTGAACACGCCGAGCGGGAAGTCGACGTCCACGTCCTTGAGGTTGTTCGCCCGCGCACCCTGCACGCTGATGACGCGCTTGCGGTTCACCTTCCGGCGCTCGGACGGCATCTCGATCGCCCGACGTCCGGCCAGGTAGTCACCCGTGATCGACTCGCGGTTCTCGATCATGTCCGCGTAGGAGCCCGAGTGCACGACGTTGCCGCCGTTGACGCCCGCGCCCGGACCGATGTCGACGACCCAGTCCGCGGTGCGGATCGTGTCCTCGTCATGCTCGACGACGATGAGGGTGTTGCCGAGGTCCTTGAGCTTGACCAGGGTGTCGATGAGCCGGCGGTTGTCGCGCTGGTGCAGCCCGATGCTCGGCTCGTCGAGGACGTACAGCACGCCCGTCAGACCGGACCCGATCTGGGTCGCGAGCCGGATGCGCTGCGCCTCGCCGCCGGAGAGACCGCCGGCTCCGCGCGCCAGGGTCAGGTAGTTGAGGCCGACCTCGAGCAGGAACTCGAGCCGCGCCCGGATCTCGCGCAGCACGGCGGCGGCGATGTGCGCCTCCCGCGCGGTGAGCGTGATGTCGGCCATGAAGCCGTAGGCCTCGTCGAGCGCCATGTCCGTGACGTCGGCGATGCTGCGGCCGTCCACCGTCACCGCGAGGACCTCCGGCTTGAGGCGGGTGCCGTCGCACACGGGGCACGGCACCTCGCGCAGGTAGCCCTGGAACCGCTGGCGCTGCGAGTCGGTCTCGGCCTCGGCGAACTTGCGCTCGATGTAGGGCATGACGCCCTCGAACCCGCTCGTGTACCGCATCTCGCGGCCGAAGCGGTTCTTCCAGGACACCGAGACCTCGAAGTCCTTGCCGGTGAGGATGGCGGCCTGCACCGACGCGGGCAGCTGGTTCCACGGCGTGTCCAGGCGGAAGCCGAGCTCCTTGCCGAGACCGGCGAGCAGCTTCTCGAAGTAGGAGTACAGCCCGCTCGTCCCGGTCCAGGGCAACAGGACGCCGTCGGCCAGGGAGGCCTCGGGGTCGCCGAGGACGAGGTCCGGATCGACCGACATCCGCGTGCCGAGGCCGGAGCACTCGGGGCAGGCGCCGAACGGCGCGTTGAAGGAGAACGTCCGCGGCTCGATCTCGGTGAGCGCGAGCGGGTGGTTGTTCGGGCACGAGAGGTTCTCGGAGTAGGTCCGGACCGCGCCGGGGCCCTCGTGGTCGACGAGGTCGATCGCGACGGTGCCGTTCGTGAGCCGCAGCGCCGTCTCGAGGGAGTCGGTCAGACGGCCGAGGATGTCGTCGCTCGCCACCAGTCGGTCGATGATGACCGAGATGTCGTGCTTGACCTGCTTCTTGAGCGTCGGCGGGTTGCTCAGCTGGATGCGCTCCCCGTCGACGATCGCGCGCGCGTAGCCGGACGCGGCGAGCTCCTGGAAGAGGTCGACGAACTCGCCCTTCTTCTTCGACACGATCGGCGCGAGCACCTGGAACCGGGTGCCGGTCTCCTGCGTCATGAGCTGGTCGGCGATCTGCTGCACGCTCTGCTTGCTGATCACCTCACCGCAGACGGGGCAGTGCGGGATGCCGATGCGCGCCCAGAGCAGACGCATGTAGTCGTAGACCTCGGTGATGGTGCCCACCGTGGACCGCGGGTTGCGGTTCGTCGACTTCTGGTCGATCGACACCGCGGGCGACAGGCCCTCGATGAAGTCGACGTCCGGCCGGTCGACCTGGCCGAGGAACTGGCGCGCGTACGCGGACAGCGACTCCACGTACCGCCGCTGCCCCTCGGCGAAGATCGTGTCGAACGCCAGCGAGGACTTGCCGGAGCCGGACAGTCCGGTGAAGACGACGAGCGAGTCGCGCGGGATCTCGAGGTCGACGTCGCGGAGGTTGTGCACGCGTGCGCCACGGACGCTCAGCGTCGACGTGTCGTGCGGAGCCGTCCCACCGGGCAGGTGCAGGTCCGACGGCTCGTCGAAGTCATCCGGGTCGGACATGGCGGTTCCGCGGTCAGAGGTGATGGTCATCGCAGACGATTCTACGAAGCCGCTCCGACAATCGTCCGCCGGTGCGGATCAGCCGAGTGCGTCGAGAGCGAACGCGACCCCGGAGGCGTCTTCGCTCGCGGCCCACAGCCGCGCCGCTTCGCCGCGGTCGTGTGCGCGCGGCTCGGCGGGGACGACGGCCGCAGGCCCGCGGAGCTAGAACCAGCCGGCCGGACCCCAGTACTGGCCGGGCCGGACGTCGGTGCCGACGGCGGCGTGGACGAGCGGCACCGCACCGGCGTCCTTGCCCTGCGCGATCCAGCGCTGGCCCGGCCCGATCCAGGCGGGCTCGCCGCCCGAGGACACAGGACCCGGTGTCCCGACGCCGTGGGCACCCGGACGGCCGGTCGCCGTGCCCCGTCCGGTCAACGAGTCGAGCGCGAGGCCGGGGTGCGCCACGACGCTCGTCACGGGCGACCCGGCGTCGGCGAGCCGCTGCGCGAGTTCGAACCCGAAGAGCATCACGGCGAGCTTGCTCCGCGCGTACTGCCGGTAGCCGTTGTAGTGCCCGGCTCCGAGCGGGTCGTGGTGGTCGAGTGTCACCCAGCGGTGCGAGATGGACCCGAGGTGGACGACCCGACCACCCATGGCGGTGAGCAGCGGGAGCACGAGACCGGTCCACGCGAAGTGGCCGAGGTGGTTCGTGCCGATCTGCAGCTCGTGGCCCTCGGCGGTGGAGCGTCGCTCGCGCGAGCCGACCACCCCGGCGTTGTTGAGGACCGCGTGCACCGGTCCGAGCGCCGCGAGCGAGTCGGCCGCGGACCGTACGGAGCCGAGGTCGGCGAGGTCGAGGTGCACGTGCTCGAGTGTCGCGTCGGGGACGACGGCCCGGATGCTCCGCTCCGCCGCGGTCGCCTTCTCGGGGTTCCGGGTCGCGAGGACCACCCGGTGTCCGGCGGCGGCCAGCTGCTCGGCGGCCTGGTACCCCAGGCCCGCGCTGGCGCCCGTCACGACGACCGTGCGACGGGCGTCGTCCGACGCCGACGGCTCCCCCGGCTCAGACGACATGGCCGGCGGACTCCATCTGCCGCAGCGCCTTCTTGAGGTCCTGCACCTCGTCGCGGAGCCGGGCCGCGAGCTCGAACTTCAGTTCGGCCGCGGCCTGCAGCATCTGGTCGTTCAGGTCGGCGATCGTCGCCTCGAGCTGGGTCGCACCCTCGCCCGCGATGCCCTCGCGACGGAGGGACGGCGTGGGGGCACGTCGACCGTCCCGCACGCCGCCACCGCGACGCTCGAGGAGCTCGCGGGTGTCGTCGTTCTCGCGGTTCAGGACCTCGGTGATGTCCGCGATCTTCTTGCGGAGCGGCTGCGGGTCGATGCCGTGCTCGAGGTTGTAGGCGACCTGCTTCTCACGCCGCCGGTCGGTCTCCTCGATGGCCTGCTTCATCGAGTCGGTCATCTTGTCGGCGTACATGAGCACCTGACCCGACACGTTGCGGGCCGCGCGACCGATCGTCTGGATGAGCGACGTCGACGACCGCAGGAACCCCTCCTTGTCGGCGTCGAGGATCGCGACGAGGGAGACCTCGGGCAGGTCGAGACCCTCGCGGAGCAGGTTGATGCCGATGAGGACGTCGTACACGCCCTGGCGCAGCTCGGTCAGGAGCTCCACGCGCTTCAGGGTGTCCACGTCCGAGTGCAGGTACCGCACACGCACGCCGGCGTTCCCGAGGAAGTCGGTCAGTTCCTCCGCCATCCGCTTGGTGAGGGTGGTGACGAGGACGCGTTCGTCCTTCTCGGTCCGCTGCTTGATCTCCTCGAGCAGGTCGTCGATCTGGCCGTCGCTCGGCTTGATGACGATCTCGGGGTCGACCAGGCCGGTCGGACGGATGATCTGCTCGACGACGCTGTCCGTGATGCCGAGCTCGTACTTGCCCGGGGTGGCGGACAGGAAGACCTTCTGCCCGACGCGGTCGAGGAACTCCTCCCACTTCAGCGGGCGGTTGTCCATCGCGCTCGGCAGCCGGAACCCGTGCTCGACGAGGGTGCGCTTGCGGGAGGCGTCGCCCTCGTACATCGCACCGATCTGCGGCACGGTGACGTGCGACTCGTCGATGACGAGGAGGAAGTCGTCCGGGAAGTAGTCGATGAGACAGTGCGGCGCTTCCCCGGGGCCGCGGCCCTCCATGTGCCGGGAGTAGTTCTCGATGCCCGAGCAGAAGCCGATCTGCTCCATCATCTCGATGTCGAACGTCGTGCGCATCCGGAGCCGCTGGGCCTCGAGCAGCTTCCCCTGGCCCTCGAGCTCGGCGAGTCGTTCGGCGAGTTCCTCCTTGATGGAGCTGATCGCCCGGTGCATGACGTCGGTGTCCGCGACGTAGTGCGACGCCGGGAAGATCGACACGGCCGGCAGGTCGTCGATGACGTTGCCCGTCAGCGGGTGGAGCGAGGACAGCGCCTCGATCTCGTCCCCGAACATCTCGATGCGGATCGCGTGCTCTTCGTACATCGGGATGATCTCGAGCGTGTCGCCGCGGACCCGGAAGGTGCCACGGGCGAAGTCGACGTCGTTGCGCTGGTACTGCATGCTGACGAACTTCCGCACGAGCTGGTCGCGCGAGATGGTCTGGCCGATGTGCAGCGCCACCGAGGCGTTCATGTACTGCTCCGGCGTGCCGAGGCCGTAGATGCACGAGACGGTGGACACCACGACGGAGTCCCGTCGGCTGAGGAGCGAGTTCGTCGTCGAGTGCCGGAGCCGCTCGACCTCGGCGTTGACGGAGGAGTCCTTCTCGATGAAGGTGTCGGTCTGCGGGACGTACGCCTCGGGCTGGTAGTAGTCGTAGTACGACACGAAGTACTCGACGGCGTTGTTCGGCATGAGCCCACGGAACTCGTTCGCGAGCTGCGCGGCCAGCGTCTTGTTGTGCGCGAGCACGAGTGTCGGCCGCTGCACCTGCTCGATCAGCCACGCCGTCGTCGCCGACTTGCCGGTACCCGTGGCGCCGAGCAGCACCACGTCCGTCTCACCGGCGTTGATGCGGCCCGCGAGCTCGGCGATCGCCGCGGGCTGGTCACCGCTCGGCGAGTACTCACTGACGACCTCGAACGGACGGATGGCACGCGTGGGCTTGACGGCGACTCCCATGCTGTCCACAGTAGGCGCGGCTGCCGACATCGGACGGTTCTGCTCGCCCACGGCGTACTGTCACCTGATAGCGGACTCCGAGGGTCCTGATCGGCGACGGTCGTAGCCTCCGGTCCGTTCAGCAACCCGACCGAAGAGGCCCCATGACCACGGCCCCCGCTGCGGCGCCAGCACCGATCCCGACGAAGGGCACCCCGTTCCGCGGACGCATCCGCGGCCGGGTGCTCGTCCTGCTCTGCTTCATGTACGCGATCTCGTACATCGACCGGACGAACATCTCCACGGCCCTGCCGCACATCACCGAGGAGTTCGGGCTCACCGAGTCCGCCGCCGGGTACGTCGTGGCGGCCTTCTCACTCCCCTACGCGCTGCTCCAGGTGTTCGGCGGGACGATCAGCGAGAAGGCGGGTCCGCGCCGCGCGCTCTTCGTCATCACCGTGGTGTGGGGCGTCGCGACGCTCTGGACCGGTCTCGCGGTCGGGTTTTGGACGCTGCTCGCCGCACGGCTCCTCCTCGGCCTCAGCGAAGCGGCCGCCTTCCCGTCCGCGACCCAGGCGATGAGCCGGTGGATCCCGCGCGACCGGAACGGCTTCGCGCAGGGCGTCGTGCACTCGGCCGCCCGCCTTGGCAACGCCCTCGCGCCCCTCCTCGTGGCGTACTTCATCGCGATCAGCGGATGGCGACTCGCCTTCTTCGCCACGGCCCTCCTGTCCGTCGCCTGGGGCATCGTCTGGTTCGTCGCCTTCCGGGACCGCCCCGAGGACGCCCGCGGGATCACCGCGACCGAGTTGGCGGAGCTCCCGCCCGTGGAGACCCGGGCGACCCGGCCGCCGGTCCCGTGGCGAGCCCTCGCGAAGCAGATCCTGCCGGTCTCCTTCGTCGACTTCGGCTACGGCTGGACGCTCTGGGTGTTCCTGACCTGGATCCCGACCTTCCTCAGCGACGAGTACGACCTCGAGATCACCGCCTTCGCGTGGTTCACCACCGCGGTGCTGCTCGCCGGCGTCGTCGGCGACACCGTCGGCGGCATGCTGAGCGACCGGATCATCCACCGCGGCGGGGACAGCCGCCACGCGCGCCGGGTGGTCCTGGTCGTCGGGCTCGGCGGATCACTCGTGTGCCTGCTGCCCCTGCTCGTCGCCGGACAGAGCCTCACCGTGGCCACGGTGTCGCTCGCGCTGTCGTTCTTCTTCCTCGAGCTCTGCAACGCGAACCTGTGGGCGATCCCGATGGACGTCGCGCCGCAGTGGTCGGGCACCGCGTCCGGCTTCATGAACACCGGCTTCGGCGTGGCGGGCGTCGTCTCGCCCATCGTCTTCGGCACGCTCATCGAGGCCTCCGGCTGGCAGATCCCGTTCGGGATCTCCTGCGCCCTCCTCGCGGCCGCCGCCGTCGTGGCGTGGGTGATGAAGCCCCAGCGGCTCACCATGACGGACGGGGTGCTCGAGACCGGTGTCCCGGCAGCGGAGCGCGGCGGGACCCCCTGACCGCACGGCCGGGAGGCCCACAGCACCCCGGACCGGCAGGGCTGCTCAGGCGGCGGTGCGCGCGACGCGGCGTCGTGCGCGCGACGGGCGGCCGGTGAGCGGCACGCTGAGCGGCGTCCACCGGAACACCTCGGTCACCGCGACCGACAGCACGAGGACGAGCACGACGGTCACGAGCGTCAGCCACGGCTTCGGCACCACGGCTTCGAGCCAGCTGTCCCCGTACAGCAGGATCCAGATCACGAACGGGTGGCTGAGGAAGATCCCGAACGACCGGTCCGAGGCGTAGTCGACGACCCGGGCCAGTGGGCTGTCGGCGCGGCGGCGGTCCGCCCACGCGGCGCCGATCGTCAGGAACCCGACGAAGACCGCGGTGCTCCACAACACCTGGACGGGCTGCAGCGGAGTACCGGCGGCGTAGAGGGACTGCCCGAGGCCGACCTGCACCCACCAGACCCCCAGCGTGACGGCACCGGCCCCGGCGAACGCCCACAGGACGGCCCGTCGGTGCTCGCGGATGAAGCGCAGGAACGCATCGGCGTGGTCCGCGGCGACGGCACCCGCCACGATGAAGAACACGTACGAGAAGAAGAACTGCTTCTGGTAGCCGTGCAACCAGTCGATCGAGTGCGGCTCGTACTTGTAGGCGGCGAAGACGGCCAGCTGGACGACGAACGAGACCACCAGGAGCGTGACGTGGTGCCGCCGGGTGACCCTGACCAACCAGACGATCACCGGCAGGAGCAGGTACACCTGCATCGTCACGAGCAGGAAGTACAGGTGGTACCAGGCCGTCCCGGTGACGATCCCCTCGGCTGCGGTCGTCACGAGTGCCGGGACGTCCCCACGGGTCGTCCCGTCGATGAGCCAGGCCGCCACGACGTACACGAACGACCAGGCCAGGTACGGCACGCCGACGAGCAGGAACCGGCGGGGCCAGAACTGCGCGAGCGGCCGTGGGCGGAGGGACCAGCTGTACACCAGGACGAACGCGGTCAGCGAGAAGAAGACCAGCCGGGTGAAGTGCAGCAGGCCGAGCACGGCGTAGAGCCCGACGTCGTCGGAGGCGACCGTGTGGCTCGTCGTGTGGACGCCGATGACGCAGGCGAAGGTGAGGATGCGCAGGACGTCGACCTCGTACAGGTGGCGCGGGCGCCCGGACGCCGTCCGCGTCGGCGTCTGCACACCCGTCGTCGTGCCCGTGGTGTCGGCCGCAGTGGCGCCGGCCGCAGTGCTGTCGGCCGCAGTGGTGCCGGCCGCATCGGTGGCGGTCGCACTCGTGCCGGTCGTTGCGCTCGCGGCGTCGTGCCCGGTCGATGTGGGACGCGCGCTCACCGTGACTCGGCCATGGCTCGGACGCGGGCCCGCTGGACCTTGCCGGTGGGGGCGCGCGGGAGGTCGGGCACCAGGGAGATCTCGGCCGGCCGACGGAACCGGGTCAGGGCGGACTCCGCCAGCGCCGCGAGGTCCTCGAGCAGGCCCGCGGTGTCGACGTCCTCCTGCGCGATGACGTAGGCCACGGGGACGGCACCGAGCACGTCGTCCGGCCGCCCGACCACGACGGCCTCGAGCACGCGAGGGTCACGCAGCAGGACGTCCTCCACCTCCGACGGGTAGACCTTCTCGCCGCCGCGGTTGATGACGTCGTCGGAGCGGCCCGCGAGGGACACCCAGCCGTCCGGTGCGACCGACCCGAGGTCCCCGGTCGACAGCCACCCGTCGGCGTCGAACCGGTCGGCCGCGCGTCCACCCAGGTACGACCGGACGATGCCCGGTCCCCGTACCCAGAGCGCACCGATCTCGCCGGCCGGCAGCACCGCACCGTCCTCGCCGCGGACCTGCACCTCGGAACCGACGGGCAGTCCGACGGACCCGGGTCGCGCCGGTGCGCCGAGCGGCGTCGCGGTGATCTGGCTGGCTCCCTCGGTCATGCCCCAACTCACGACGAGCGGGACGTTCCCGAGGGCGGCGCGCACCGTGTCGGGCAGCGGGGCCGACGCGCTCCGGACGAAGCGGAGCGTCTCCGGGAACGCCAACGGACCGGTCTTGGCGAGGACCGCGAGGACCGCGGGCACCGCGTTGAGCCAGGTGATCCGGCGCTCCTCGAGCAGTTCCCAGAAGTCGGTCCGTCGGAACCGGCGGTCGAGCACGAGCGTCGCGCCGGCGACGAGGGTGGCGAGGAGGCCCACGACCTCGGCGTTGACGTGGAACAGCGGCAGCGAGTTGAACCCGCGGTCGTGCTCGGTCAGCCGGTTGTGCTCCGCCACGGCGCGGGCGACGGCGAGCAGCTGTGACTCCGGCAGCTCGACGCCCTTCGGCGTCCCGGTCGACCCGGAGGTGAACAGGACGACCGAGCCCTGTCCGGGAGCGTCCGGCACACCCTCCGCCACGTCGCCGTCACGCACCCCGGTCGGGAGGTACGTGGCCGCGTTCACACCGGCGGCCGGCGCTCCGGCGACGGTCGCGTCCTCCGGACGGTCGGAGACGACCATGACCGCACCCCCCAGGAGGGCTGCGAGCCGAGCGGGTTCGGTGGCCGGCTGGCCGGTGTCGACCGGGACCGACCGGCGCCCGGAGGCGACCGCGGCGAGGTGGACGACGGCGAAGGCGAGCGGGTCGCCGACGTCGACGAGGACACCGCCGGAGGCCGGCATCCCGATCGCGTCGAAGGTGCGCGACCAGGCGGTCACGGCGTCGTGCAGCGCACGGTACGTGAGGACGCGGTCCGAGCGGGCGTCCTCGAGGTACGAGCGGTCGCCGTCCTGCTCGGCTCGGCGGCGGACGAGGTCGGCGAGCCCGGGCAGCGTCGGCGGTCCACCGACCGCGGTCGCCGGGTCGTCCCCGCTGTCGGGGACGCCCGGGGAGGTGGGAGAGGAGGGATCGCCGTCGTGCTGCACCGTCCCATCGTATTTCCGTCGCCTATGACCGCGCGGAGGGAACGTCGGGCGTGGGGAACCGGTGCAGCAACCACTGCCACAACGCGAGCATGTGCGGGTCGCCGTGCTCGTCGAGCGGGGTCGTGTCCTTGACCACCCGGGAGTGCGCGTGGCGGGCATCACCGCCGGGCAGCCTGGTCAGGATCGCGTGCGGGTCGGCCCCGGGACGTGGCGGAGCGGTCCGGGTCCGCCAGGGCCCGCCCGTGCCACCGGCGCCGCCCCGTCCCTCGAGTCCGAGCGCCGTCCACGAACCGGTGATCCTCGGTCGGTAGGAGTCGCGGACGTCGTCGAGCGCGTACATGCGGGTCGCCGGGGTCCGGCCGGGGCGGTCCATCCAGGCCGCGTGGACCGGACCGACGGACTCCACCGGCGCGGCGAACATCAGGGCACCGAGGACGGGCCGGATGTGGGCGATGTACGCGGCCTCGCCTCCGCCCTGTGAGTGGCCGGCGACGACGATGTCCCCCCAGGTGATGTCCTCGTCGGCCTGCACGAACCGCCCCCAGCCGCCGTCGGGGTCCACCTCGTCCAGGTGCGCCACCGCGTCCCGGAACCGCGACACGATCGAGCCCGCCGGGGTGACGCTGCTGTACTCCGAACTCCGGGTGCCGTCGAACCGGTTCCGCTGGACCTGTCCGTAGCAGCGCGCATCGGCCTCGCACGTCGCGGACAGTGTCTTGCCGAGGTTCCAGTAGTCGAGGCCGAGCACGTGGTACCCGTCGCCCAGCGCCGTCGTCAGGAAGCGCTGGTACTCGGCCGGCTTCGACCGCGTGGCCGGCAGGAACAGCAGCAGTGGACCGTCCGGTGTGGTCCGGGCGGCGAAGTCGTTCCGGTTCGGCGACAACCGCTCGCCGTCGATGGAGCCCAGACGGAAGCGGTGGAAGACGTCGTGCGGCGTCTCCTCGGGGCCGAGCGTACGGTGCGGCAACCCCGGCCGCCCGCCCTCGGCGACCCGCTGCCCGCCGAGCACGTTCGCGCCGACGAGCGAGGCCAGACCGATCGCGACCAGGACGAGGACCGCGACGACGAGCAGGCGGTGATGAGCCCTCATCGGACGAGTCGGGCCCAGACCTCGTCCGCCGAGCGGATCGTGTCCTCGACCGAGCGGGTCGCGTCGACGACGTGGTCGGCGAGGGCGAGACGATCCGCGTCCGACGCCTGGGCGGCGACCCGTCGCTCGGCGTCCGCACGCGCCATGCCACGGTGCTCGACGAGCCGCTCGACCCGGACCGCGGCCGGGGCGTCGACGACCACGACGGCGTCGAAGCGCAGGGGGCGTGCGCCGGCCGCCTCGGCCAGGAGCGGCACGTCGTAGACGACGACCGCGTCGGGGTCCGCGGCCCCGGCGGCGTCGAACCGCTCCTGCGCGAGACGCCACACCTCCGGGTGGGTGATGCCCTCCAGGTCCTTCCGGGCGGCGGCGTCCGCGAACACGATCGCGCCGAGCGCCGGACGGTCGAGCTCGCCCTCCTCCGTCACGACCGCGGGGCCGAACCGCTCCCGCACCGCGGCGAGGCCAGCACTGCCCGGAGCGACGGCGTCCCGTGCGAGCTGGTCGGCGTCCACCACCACCGCGCCGTGTTCGGCGAACCGCCTGGAGACCGTCGACTTGCCCGCGGCGATGCCGCCCGTGAGTCCGATGATGCGCACGACGACAGCGTGGCACGGACGGCTCCACGAACGCCGGAAGCCCGGCCCGACCGCCCCGTGCGGGACGATCAGGACCGGGCTCCGGTCACTTCGACTCGATCAGTCGATCGAGCGGTGCTCAGTTGGTCGAGCTGAGCTTCTCACGGAGTGCCGCGAGGGACGCGTCGTCGGCGAGGGTGCCGGCGCCGGTCGTCTCGCTCGTGAACGACGACGAGGCAGCGGCCGGGAGGTCGAAGCCACCCTGCGCCTCTTCGGTGAGCGACTTGGCGACCTGGGCCTTGTGGGCCTCCCAGCGGGCCTGGGCGGCAGCGTACTGACGCTCCCACTCCTCGCGCTGGGTGTCGTAGCCCTCGAGCCACTCGTTCGTCTCCGGGTCGAAGCCCTCGGGGTACTTGTAGTCACCCTTGTCGTCGTACTCGGTCGGCATGCCGTAGAGCGCCGGGTCGAACTCGGTGCTCTCCGGGTCGACGCCCTCGTTGGCCTGCTTGAGGCTGAGCGAGATGCGGCGACGGTCGAGGTCGATGTCGATGATCTTGACGAACACCTCGTCGCCCACGGACACGACCTGCTCGGCGAGCTCGACGTGCTTGTTCGAGAGCTCCGAGATGTGCACGAGACCCTCGATGCCGTCCGCGACGCGGACGAACGCACCGAACGGCACGAGCTTCGTGACCTTGCCCGGCGCGATCTGACCGATCGCGTGGGTGCGGGCGAAGACCTGCCACGGGTCTTCCTGCGTGGCCTTGAGCGAGAGCGACACGCGCTCGCGGTCCAGGTCCACCTCGAGGATCTCGACGGTGACTTCCTGACCGACCTCGACGACCTCGCTGGCGTGCTCGATGTGCTTCCAGCTGAGCTCGGAGACGTGGACGAGACCGTCGACGCCGCCGAGGTCGACGAACGCACCGAAGTTGACGATCGACGAGACGACGCCCTTGCGGACCTGGCCCTTGTGGAGGTTGTTGAGGAACGTGGTGCGCGACTCGGACTGCGTCTGCTCGAGCAGGGCGCGGCGCGAGAGGACCACGTTGTTGCGGTTCTTGTCGAGCTCGAGGATCTTCGCCTCGAGCTCCTGACCGAGGTACGGCGTCAGGTCGCGGACACGGCGCAGCTCGATGAGCGAGGCCGGGAGGAAGCCGCGGAGGCCGATGTCGACGATGAGACCGCCCTTGACGACCTCGATGACCGTACCGGTCACGACACCGTCGGACTCCTTGATCTTCTCGACGTCGCCCCATGCACGCTCGTACTGTGCACGCTTCTTCGACAGGATCAGGCGGCCTTCCTTGTCCTCCTTCTGGAGGACCAGGGCCTCGACCTCGTCACCGACGTTGACGACCTCGTTGGGGTCGACGTCGTGCTTGATCGAGAGCTCGCGCGAGGGGATGACACCCTCGGTCTTGTACCCGACGTCGAGGAGGACCTCGTCGCGGTCGATCTTCACGACGGTGCCGGAGATGAGGTCTCCGTCGTTGAAGAACTTCAGGGTCTTCTCGACCTCGGCCAGGAAGTCATCAGCCGAGCCGATGTCGTTGATGGCGACCTGCTTGGGAGCCTTGGTCGTGGTGGTTGTCATGTAGAGATTGCTCCGAACGGACATGAGTCGGGCCAGGCGGCGAGGGAGCGACCCCCGGTCCGCGATCCGGTCCTGCAGGTCGTGCGACCTGTCGGACCCGGTGCGAGCCACCGTGGCGGTGTGTGTTGTTGGCGCGGATTGCGCCGCACAAGTCTATCCAGCGGGACCGGCGCCCACAACCGGGCGTGTCACGGTCAGCCGACGAGCGCACTCCGCAGCGTGTCGAGCCCGACGCCGCCGAGTGCCAGGGCGCGGTGGTGGAACGCCTTGAGGTCGAAGGACGACCCCTCGCGGGCGGCCACGTCGTCCCGGATCGACTCCCAGACCCGCTGCCCGACCTTGTACGACGGGGCCTGACCCGGCCACCCGAAGTAGCGCGCGACCTCGAACTGCACGAACGCGGGGTCCATGTTGACGTTCCGCCCCATGAAGTCGAGCGCGTACTCCCACGTCCAGCCGCCGCCGTCCGGGTTGGTCTTCTGCAGGTGCACCCCGATGTCGAGGACCACGCGGGCCGCGCGCATCCGCTGACCGTCGAGCATGCCGAGGCGGTCGCCGTCGTCGTCGAGGAACCCGAGCTGCTCCATCAACCGCTCGGCGTACAGCGCCCAGCCCTCGACGTGTCCCGACGGACCGGCGAGCTGGCGCCGCCAGGTGTTGAGCTCGCCGCGGTTGTACACGGCCTGGCTGATCTGCAGGTGGTGCCCCGGGACGCCCTCGTGGTAGACCGTCGTCTTCTCCCGCCAGGTGCCGAACTCCGTGACGCCCTGCGGGACGGACCACCACATCCGCCCGGCGCGCGAGAAGTCGTCCGACGGGCCGGTGTAGTAGATCCCGCCCTCCTGGGTGGGCGCGATCCGGCACTCCAGGCGCTTGATCGGGTCGGCGATGTCGAAGTACCGGCCGTCCATCGCCCGGATCGACTCGTCGCTGGTCTCCTGCATCCAGGCGCGGAGGGCGTCCGTGCCGTGCAGGACCCGCGACGGATCGGCGTCGAGGACCTCGATCGCGCGGGCGACGCTCGCGCCGGACTCGATGCGGTCCGCGATCCGCTCCTGCTCGTCGCGCATCCGGGCGAGTTCCTCGATGCCCCACTCGTACGTCTCGTCCAGGTCGACGACGGCGCCGAGGAACCGGCGGGAGTGCAGGGCGTAGTCGTCGCGACCGACCGCGTCGACCGGGGTCGAGAGCGGCAGGACGTCGTGCTGCAGGAAGGCGCCGAAGGACCGGTAGGCGGCCGCGGCGACCTCGGCCCCGCGCGTCAGTTCGGCGCGCAGCTGCTCCGGCACCGGCGCCCCGCCCTCGAGCGCGGCGCCGTCGACGAGCTGCCGGAAGAACCCGTCCGGTGCGCCGTTCCGGCCGGCCTGTTCGGCGATGAGCTCGACCTGGCGCTTCGCGGCGGTGACGCCCTCGCGGGTGCCCTCGAGCAGCGTCTCCCGGTACCCCTCGAGGGCGTCCGGGAGGGCCTGCAGGCGTCCGGCGACGTCCTGCCAGTCGTCCGTCGTGGCGGTCGGCATGAGGTCGAACACGTCCCGGAGGGACTGCGCGGGGCTCTGGATGACGTTGAGGTCCCGGAGGTGCAGTCTCCGCTCGTACGACTCGACGGTCAGGTCGAGCTCGGAGCCGAGGTCGGCCTTCGTGACCCGGTCGACGTCGTCGCGGGCGTCGGCGGCGTCCAGTGCTCGGCGGGTGGCGCGAGCGGCGTCGGCGAGGGCTGCGGCACCCGCCGGGGACGTGTCGCCGTAGGAGTCGGTGCGCCCGGGCACACCGATGTACGTGGCGACCGTCGGGTCGAGCTCGACGAGCGTGGTGACCCACTGCTCGGCGACCTGGTCGACGGCGGACGGCTGGCGGACGGGACGGTCATCGCTCATGTCGTCGACCCTACCCAGCCCCGCTCCCCCGGTCACCGGAGGCGAGCCGCGGTCAGTGCGCCGCGGACTCCCAGTTCCGGCCGACGCCGACCGACACGTCGAGCGGCACGCTCAGCTCGGCGGCACCACCCATGCGGGTCCGGAGGATCTCCTCGACGCGCTCCTGCTCGCCGGGCGCGACCTCGAGGATGAGTTCGTCGTGCACCTGCAGCAGCAGCCGGGAGCCGAGGTCGCCGTCGCGCAGGTCCGCGTCGACCCCGAGCATCGCGATCTTCATGATGTCCGCCGCGGATCCCTGGATGGGCGCGTTCAAGGCGGCACGCTCGGCGTTCTCGCGGAGCACCCGGTTCGGGCTCTTCAGGTCCGGGAACGGTCGGCGACGGCCGAAGATCGTCTCGGTGTACCCGTCCTCGCGCGCCTGCTCGACCACGTTCCGGAGGTAGTCCCGTACGGCGCCGAAGCGGGCGAAGTACTCCGTCATGAGCGTGCGGGCCTCACTCTGCTCGATGCGGAGCTGCTTCGACAGCCCGAACGCGCTGAGGCCGTACGCCAGGCCGTAGGACATCGCCTTGACCTTGGTGCGCATCTCGGGGCTGACGTCGGACGGTTCGACGCCGAAGACGCGGGCGCCGACGAACCGGTGCAGGTCCTCGCCCTCGTTGAACGCCTGGATCAGGCCGGCGTCCCCGGACAGGTGCGCCATGATCCGCATCTCGATCTGCGAGTAGTCGGCCGTGAGCAGTGTCGTGTACGGCTCGGCGACGGCGAACGCGGACCGGATGCGGCGCCCGACGGCGGTCTTCACCGGGATGTTCTGCAGGTTCGGGTCCGTGGAGGAGACCCGTCCGGTGCTCGTGCCGGTCTGCTCGTACCGGGTGTGGATGCGACCGTCGACGACCGCGGCGTCGAGGGTGTCGACGATCTGCCGGAGCTTCGTGGCGTCGCGGTGCTGCAGCAGCAGTCCGAGGAACGGGTGCGGGTGCTGCTCCTGCAGGTCGGCCAGGCTCGCGGCGTCCGTGGAGAAACCGGTCTTCGTCTTCCGGGTCTTCGGCATCGCGAGTTCGGTGAACAGGACCTCCTGCAGCTGCTTCGGCGACCCGAGGTTGACCTCGTGCCCGATCTCCGCGAAGGCCTGCTGCGCGAGCTCGGCGGCGCGCTCCCCCAGCTCGTGGGAGAGCCCGGTGAGCACCGGCCGGTCGATCCCGACGCCGGTGGTCTCCATCCGCGCGAGCACCGCCGTCAGCGGGAGCTCGATGTCGTCGAGCACCGTCAGCGAGCTCGGGTCGATGCGGGCTCGCAGGGCCGTGGTGACGCGGAGCACGTACCAGGCGTGCACGCCGACGTTGACCGGCTCCGTCTCGGGGACGAGCTGGTTCGGGTCGGCGGTCGGCAGCTCCTCGCCCAGTTCCTGGTACACGAGGTCCGCGAGGGGCTGCCCCTGCTTGCCGGGGTTCGCGAGCCAACCGGTGATGCGGGCGTCCCCTGCGACGCCCGCGACCGTGAACCCCGCTGTCCCGAGCGCCTTGATCGCGGCCTTCGCGTCGTGGAAGTGCTTCGGGGCGTCCGAGGCGAACCACGCGGCCAACTGCTCGTAGTCGAGCGCCCCGCTGCCGCCCGGCACGAGGACGGCGTCGTCGTGGGTGGCGATGCCGATCGCGCTCAGACGACCGTCGATGACCTCGACCGCGACGCCGTAGCCGTTCTCGGCGTCCGCGGCGTCCTTCCGCTCGAGCCAGTGACCGAGTTCCTCGTCGATGAGGGTCTTCACCGGCGGCGGCGTGGGACCGGCGTCCTCGACGGTGCCGTCGGTGGTGACGGCGTCGGCCGCGTCCCCGCCGCCCACCACCTTGAAGACGCGGTCGAGCAGCGTGCGGAACTGCAGGGTCGCGAACAGCTCGCGGACCGCGGCTTCGTCGAGCGGTCGGAGGGCGACGTCGGCGGGAGCGACCGGCAACTCGACGTCGGTGACGAGCCGGTTCAGCTTCCGGTTCCGGATCGCCCGGTCCTTCTGCTCGCGCAGGTTGTTGCCGACGACGCCCTTGATCTCGTCGGCGTGCTCGAGCACGCCGTCGAGCGACCCGTACTGCGTGATCCACTTGACGGCGGTCTTCTCGCCGACCTTGTCGATGCCGATCAGGTTGTCGCTCGTCTCACCGACGAGGGCGGCGATGTCCGGGTACTGGTGCGGCTCGATGCCGTAGCGCTCGTACACCTTGTCGCGGTCGTAGCGGGTGAGCTCGGAGACCCCGCGCACGGACGGGTACAGCAGCGTGACGTCGTCGTTCACGAGCTGGATCGAGTCGCGGTCGCCGGACACGACGTACACCTGGTACCCCTGGTCGGCGCCCTGCTTCGAGAGGGTCGCGAGGATGTCGTCGGCCTCGAAGTCCTCCTTCGTGACGGTGGTGATGCCCATCGCCTCGAGCGCCTGCTGCAGGAGCGGGATCTGGCCCTTGAACTCCGCGGGGGTCTCGGAGCGCGTGCCCTTGTAGTCCTCGTACTCCCGGGTGCGGAACGAGAACCGGGAGATGTCGAACGCGACCGCCAGGTGCGTCGGCTTCTCGCGCTGGAGGAGCATGAGCAGCATCGAGATGAAGCCGTGGATGGCGTTCGTGTGCTGCCCCTCGCGGTTCACGAAACTGTCGACCGGGAGGGCGTAGAACGCCCGGAACGCGAGCGAGTGGCCGTCGATGACCATGAGGGTAGGCTTTGCGGAGTCCGACACCCGGACAGCCTACCGACGGCCCCCGACGGCCGGCCCCGGGCCGGCTCCGAGGACGGCGGGCAGGACCACCGCCCGAGGAGCACGCATGACCGACGCGACCACCACCACCGGCTCCCCCGAGGGCCTCGCCGAGTACGCCGACCGCGGCATGGGCGAACTCGCGGAGAAGATGGGCATGGTCTTCACCGAGCTCTCCGCCGAGCGTGCCGTCGCGAGCATCCCCGTCGAGGGCAACCGCCAGCCGGTCGGGCTCCTGCACGGTGGCGCGTACGTCGTCCTCGCCGAGAGCCTCGGCTCGATGGCGGCGAACATCCACGCCGGCCCCGGTCGGTACGCCATGGGCATCGAGCTGAGCGCCTCGCACTCCCGCA
This sequence comes from Curtobacterium sp. MCBD17_008, assembly GCF_003234475.1. Lineage (NCBI taxonomy): Bacteria > Bacillati > Actinomycetota > Actinomycetes > Micrococcales > Microbacteriaceae > Curtobacterium > Curtobacterium sp. MCBD17_008. The sequence continues at coordinate 20,734 of NZ_QKTK01000017.1, forward strand.
GCGCGACGAGCGGCCGTGTGACCGGCACGTGCACCGCGATCCACCTCGGCGGCACCCTCACGACACACGAGATCGTCCTCACCGACGACGAGGGCCGTCGTTGCTCGACCGTGCGCATCACGAACATCATCCGCGACGCTCGCTGAACCCCGCGGTCGGTCAGTCCTCGGGCGGCGCCTGGAGCAGCAGTCGGGCGTCCCCGAACCCGAGCCGCCGGTACAGCGTCTCGCCGGCGACGCTCGAGTGCACGGTCGTCCGCTCCGCACCGACCTCCTCGGCGAGGTCGAGTGCCGCACGGACCAGCCGCTGCGCGACACCGCGGCCCCTGGCCTCGGGTGCGACGTACACCGTCTGCACGTCGGCCGTGCACCGCTCCGGGCGGTCCGGGGTCGGTGGTCGGGCGACGATCGCGAGCCAGGCCATGCCGACGACGACCCCGTCGAGCTCGGCGACCACGCACCGGTGCGTCTCCGGGTGCGCGAGCGCGAAGGCCGTCATGGCCTCGCGGAACGCCTCGGGCGTCCCGGCCGGGGCCGTGCCGTCCTCGTCCACCCGCCACCGCCACCGCAGGTCGGCCACCGTCGCCATGTCCTCCGACCGGGAGGCCCGGATCACCACGTCGTCCATGTGCCCAGCCTGCCAGCTGGCGCCGCCGGAGCGAGGACCGCATGACGCCGGACGCACGGAAGGCGCCGTCCGCTCCGGACGGCGCCTTCCGTGGGGTGGCTGGTGGGACTACTTCTTCGCGCTGAGCTGCTCGATGATCGCCTTGGCGACGTCGTGCATCGTGAGCCGGCGGTCCATGGACGCCTTCTGGATCCAGCGGAAGGCCTCGGGCTCGGTGAGGCCCATCTTCTCGTTGAGCAGGCCCTTGGCGCGGTCGACGAGCTTGCGGGTCTCGAAGCGCTCGACGAGGTCCGCGACCTCGGCCTCGAGCGTGATGATCTGCTGGTACCGCGAGAGGGCGATCTCGATCGCGGGGAGCAGGTCGTTCGGGGTGAAGGGCTTCACCACGTAGGCCAGCGCGCCGGCCTCGGTCGCACGCTCGACGAGTTCCTTCTGGCTGAACGCCGTGAGCAGGACGACCGGGGCGATGTGGTTCTTCGACAGCTTCTCGGCCGCGGAGATGCCGTCGAGCTGCGGCATCTTGACGTCCATGATCACGAGGTCGGGACGCAGGTCGGTGGCGAGCTGCACCGCGGTCTCGCCGTCTCCGGCTTCACCGACCACGTCGAACCCGTTGTCGCGGAGGATCTCGACGATGTCGAGACGGATGAGCGACTCGTCCTCGGCGACGACGACGCGACGGGGTGCGGCTGCGGTTGCTTCTGTGTCACTCACGACGAAGAGCCTACTAGACGCGCGATCGGACGGCGGCATCCGGACGCGATCCCCAGCGGGTCCGATCGGGCACCTGACGGGACCGGCCGAGCGGACCGAGTACGAGTGGCGGGACTCGAACCCGCACGCCAGAGGCAGAGCATTTTGAGTGCCCCGTGTCTACCATTCCACCACACTCGCGAGCGGAGCCAGCGTAGCAGCCACCGCGACGACGACCCGCCCGGACCGACGCCCTCGCCGCACGGTACGGTCGGAGGTCCGGCAGTCCAGTCAGGAGGAGCCACGGTGGATTCACGCGCCGTCCGCACGTTCCGGGCGTTCGTCATCGTCACCGGCGCCGTCGCGATCGTCGCCGGCATCGTCGCCGTCGTGTGGCCGCGGCCGACGCTGGTGCTCGTCGCGCTGCTCTTCGGGGTGTACCTCGTCGTCTCCGGGGCCATGCGGGTCTTCGCGGCCGCGCGGGGACACGGCACGTCGACCGTCTGGCGCTGGACCTCCGGCGTCGTCGGGTCCCTCGTCGGGGTCGCCGGACTCGTCACGCTCGTCGACCCCGCGGTACCGCTCGTCGTCTACGCGGTCCTGGCCGGGGTCGGGTTCCTCATCGAGGGCGTCGCGGCGCTCGTCGGTGCCCTCGTCGGGCACCCCGGTTCCTCCCGGGTGCCGTCCGTCGTGAGCGGGCTGCTGTCGCTGCTCTGCGGCGTCGCGGTGCTGCTCGCCCCGACGCTCGCCCTCGAGGTCTTCACCGTCCTGGCCGGCATCGCCCTCGTCGGCGTCGGCAGCGCGGCGCTGCTCCTCCTGCCCGCGCGCGCCTCCGCCCGGCGCTGAACCGGATCGACGCAGCCCGGCGGCGGGGCTGCGTCAGGCCGACCCGGTCCCGAAGAGCAGACCGAGGACGTACGTCACGGCGGCGGCGCCGAAGCCGATCCCCAGCTGTCGGAGCGCCCGTCGGAGCGGCGACGCTCCGCTGAGCACACCGACCACGGCACCGGTGCCGAGCAGCGCGAGGCCGACGAGCGCCGAGGCCACCCCGATCGCGGCCCAGCCGTCGAGCCCGACCAGGTACGGCAGGACCGGGATGACCGCGCCGGAGGCGAAGAAGCAGAAGCTGGAGAGCGCAGCGCTCGTGCCGGTGCCGACCGCCTCGTGCTCGTCGGCCCCCTCGGTGCCGACCGGGCGGGGCAGCGCGGAGCGGCTCCGCACCACCGGCACCCCGCCGGTCGCGGGGCCGGCCAGCAGGGCGGCGAGGACCTCGTCGGCGTGGGCTGCGGCCTCGTCCTCGGACATCCCGCGCGCCCGGTAGACCAGCGCGAGCTCGTTCGCGTCCACGTCGAGGTCGGCGACCGCGCGCTGTGCTTCGGGATGCGGGGTCGATGCGTCGAGGAGCTCCCGCTGTGACCGGACGGACACGTACTCCCCCGCCCCCATGGACAGCGCACCGGCCAGCAGGCCCGCGATGCCGCTGAGCAGGACGACGTGCCGGTCCGCCCCGGAGGCGCTCACCCCGATGATGAGCGCGAGGTTCGACACCAGTCCGTCGTTGGCGCCGAACACCGCCGCGCGGAAGGTGCCGGACAGGCGCATCCGCCCGCGGTTCGCCAGCCCGCGGACGACTTCGCCGTGGATCCGCTCGTCGGCCGCCATCTGCGCGGTCGCGTCAGCATCGTCCGCGTACGGCGAGCGGTCCTCCGCGCGTTGCATGAGGGCGAGCACGAAGACCGACCCGAACCGCGCCGCCAGCGCGGCGAGCACCCGGGTGCGGAGGCTCCCCCGCAGCGGTCGTCCGACGTCGTCCCCGAGCAGGTCGCGCCAGTGCTGCTCGTGACGCCCCTCGGCCTCGGCCAGGGCGACGAGGATCTCGCGCTCCTCGCCGGTGCGTCGCGAGGCGAGGTTCCGGTAGACGGCCGCCTCGGCACGCTCGTCGGCGAGGTACCGGCGCCACCGCTGCACGTCCGCGCGGGACCGGGACGCGGTGTCGGTCCGGAGGCTCGGATCACCCATGCGACGCTCCTCGCGTACTCGTGCCGGTCGGTGTGGACGGGACCACGGTACCCGCGTGCGGACCGCGCCCGACGGGTGTCGTGCCTCCCGGCCGGGACGGCGGAGGCCGCCACCCTGGTGGGTGACGGCCTTCCGGGTCGTGTCGGTCACGGACCGACGCGACCGTGCTCAGTCGCGGACGTAGGCGGGTGCCGCCTCGGCGTGCGCGTCGCCCACCCGGTGCACGCGCAGGTCGTTCGTCGAGCCCTCGAGTCCGGGAGGCGAGCCGGCCGTGACGATGACCCGGTCGCCGGGGACGGCGAGGCCGTTGCCGATGAGGACGTCGTCCACCTGGGAGAAGAGCTCGTCGGTGTGGGTCTTCCGGTCCACCAGGTAGGACCGCACGCCCCACGTCATCGCCAGACGACGACGCGTCGTCTCGTTCGGGGTGAAGGCGATGATCGGCAGCCCGTGTCGCAGGCGGGACATGCGGCGGGCCGAGTCACCGGACTCGGTGAACACGCAGAGGTACGACGCCTCGGTGAACTCCGCGATCTCGACCGCCGCGAGGGTGATCGCGCCACCGAGCGTGCGGGGCTTCGTGCCGAGCGGGGCGATGCGCTCGAGGCCGTGGTCCTCCGTCGACTCGACGATGCGGGCCATCGTGCGCACGGTCTCCACCGGGTACTCACCGACGCTCGTCTCACCGGAGAGCATGACCGCGTCGGCACCGTCGAGGACGGCGTTCGCGACGTCGGACGTCTCGGCGCGTGTCGGGATCGGGGACGAGATCATCGACTCGAGCATCTGGGTCGCGACGATGACCGGCTTGGCCATGCGGCGGGACAGCTCGACCGCGCGCTTCTGCACGATCGGGACGGCCTCCAACGGGAGCTCGACGCCGAGGTCACCACGGGCGACCATGATCGAGTCGAACGCGTCGATGATCTCCTCGAGCGCGTCGACGGCCTGCGGCTTCTCGACCTTGGCGATCACCGGGAGGCGCTTGCCCTCCTCGTCCATGATCTGGTGCGCACGCTCGACGTCGGCGGCGTTGCGGACGAACGAGAGCGCGATGAGGTCCGCGCCCATGCGGATGCCCCAGCGGAGGTCGGCTTCGTCCTTCTCGCTCAGCGCGGGCACGTTCACCGCGACACCGGGCAGGTTGATGCCCTTGTTGTTCGAGACGGTGCCGGCGACGACGACCTCGGTGCGGACGCGCACACCGTCGGTGTCGAGGACGCGGAGGCGCACACGGCCGTCGTCGATGAGCAGCGGGTCGCCCGGCTTGACGTCCTGCGGCAGCCCCTTGAACGTGGTCCCGCAGACGTCCTTCGTGCCCGGCACGTCCTCCGTCGTGATCGTGAAGACGTCGCCGACGGCGAGCTCGTGCGGGCCGTCGGCGAACTTCGCCAGACGGATCTTCGGGCCCTGCAGGTCGACGAGGATCGCGACGGGCTTGCCCAGCTCCTCGGCGGCGCGACGCACGTTCTCGTAGTTGGCCTCGTGCACGCTGTAGTCACCGTGGCTGAGGTTCAGGCGGGCGACGTCGACCCCGGCCTGGATGATCTGCTTGACGACCTCGTAGTCGGAGGTGGCAGGTCCGAGCGTCGAAACGATCTTTGCGCGTCTCAATGGATTCCTTCGTGTGGTGGAGGTGGCTTCGCGGAACGACGAGAGGCCACCAGCACCCTATCGAGTGCCGGTGGCCTCCCGTCTACGAGGTGGGGACCATCAGACCGAGATCGCCCGGTCCGTCGCCTTGACCGGAGCCGGCAGGATCGTCGACCCCTCGAGGTACTCGTCGACCTTCGCCGCGGCGGCACGCCCCTCGGCGATCGCCCAGACGATCAGGGACTGCCCACGACCGGCGTCGCCGGCGACGAACACGCCCGGCTCGTTCGTGGTGTAGTCCGCCTGGCGGGACACCGCGCCCGACACCGTGGTCGGGAGCCCCAGCTGCGGCTCGATCGTGTCGGTCTCCGGACCGGTGAAGCCCATCGCGATGAGCACGAGGTCCGCGGGGATCTCACGCTCGGTGCCGGCCTTCGGGACACGGCGGCCGTCGACGTACTCGGTCTCGGCGACGCGGAGCGCACGGACCTCGCCGGCCTCGTTCGCCAGGAACTCGACCGTGGTGGCCAGGAACATGCGCTCCCCGCCCTCCTCGTGCGCGCTCGTGACCTCGAACACCGTGGCGAACATCGGCCACGGCTGGTCCGACGGGCGCTCCAGCGGCGGCTGCTTGCCGATCGCCAGGTTCGTCACGCTGAGCGCACCCTGGCGGTGGGCGGTGCCGATGCAGTCCGCGCCGGTGTCACCGCCGCCGATGACGACGACGTGCTTGCCCTCGGCCGTGACCTGGTTGTCGACCACGGTGCCCGCGTTCGCCTTGTTCTGCTGGACGAGGTAGTCCATGGCGAAGTGCACGCCGGCGAGGTCACGACCCGGGATCGGGAGGTCGCGCGGCACGGTCGCCCCGGTGGCGACCACGACCGCGTCGTACCGCGACTTCAGGTCGTCCCAGGTGATGTCCCGACCGATCTCGACACCGGCACGGAAGCGGGTGCCCTCGGCCTGCATCTGGGCGAGGCGGGCGTCGATCTGCCGCTTCTCCATCTTGAAGTCCGGGATGCCGTAGCGGAGCAGACCACCGATGCGGTCGTCGCGCTCGTACACGGCGACCGTGTGCCCGGCGCGGGTCAGCTGCTGCGCGGCGGCGAGCCCTGCGGGACCGGAACCGACGACCGCGACGGTCTTGCCGGTGAGGCGCTCCGGCGGGTGCGGCGTGACCCAGCCGTTCTGGTACGCCTCGTCGATGATCGAGACCTCGACCTGCTTGATCGTCACCGGCGGCTGGTTGATGCCGAGCACGCAGGACGCCTCGCACGGAGCCGGGCACAGTCGCCCCGTGAACTCCGGGAAGTTGTTCGTCGCGTGCAGACGCTCGATGGCCTGGCGACCCTCGCCGCGCCACGTGAGGTCGTTCCACTCCGGGATGAGGTTGCCGAGCGGGCAGCCCTGGTGGCAGAACGGCACGCCGCAGTCCATGCAGCGCCCGGCCTGTCGCTTGAGCGCGCCGGACTCCTGCTGCTCGTAGACCTCTTTCCAGTCCATGAGCCGCAGCGGGACGGGACGGCGGGCCGGCAGTTCACGTTCCTGGACCTTCAGGAACCCCTTGGGGTCAGCCACGGGTCACCTCCTGGGTGAGGGTGCGGGTCGAGCGGGAGTGGAGGCGGGTGCGCGCGTGGTCAGCCACCGGTGACCTCCAGGATGCGGTTCCAGACGACGGTGCCGTCCGGGTCGAGGCCCTCGTCGACGGCCTGCTGACGCGTCTGGAGCACCGCCGCGTAGTCACGCGGGAGCACCTTGACGAACTCGGACAGGTCGCCCGAGTCGAGCAGCCCGGCGGCGATCGTCGAGCCGGTCTCGTCGGCGTGCCGGCGGAGCAGGTCGGTGACGATCGCGACGTCGGCGCTGTCGAGCGGTTCCAGGCGGAGCTCACCGGACGTGAGCGCATCGGTGTTGACGAGCTCGCGACGGAGTCCGCGGACGTAGGCCGTGCCTCCCGACATGCCCGCGCCGAGGTTCCGGCCGGTCTCGCCCAGGATGAGCGCGAGCCCGCCGGTCATGTACTCGAGTGCGTGGTCGCCCACGCCCTCGACGACCGCGGTGGCACCGGAGTTGCGGACCAGGAAGCGCTCCCCCACGATGCCGCGGATGAACATGCTGCCCTGGGTCGCGCCGTAGCCGATGACGTTGCCGGCGATGACGTTCTCCGACGGGTCGAAGCCCGCGTCCGCCGCCGGGCGGACGACGATCTCGCCACCGGACAGCCCCTTGCCGACGTAGTCGTTGCTGTCGCCCACGAGCCGCAGGGTGATGCCGGCCGGCAGGAACGCGCCGAGCGACTGACCCGCGGAACCGCGGAGGGTGATGTCGATCGAACCGGTCGGCAGGCCGTTCTCCCCGTGCCGGAGCGTCACCTCGTGGCCGAGCATCGTCCCGACCGCGCGTTCCGTGTTGCGGATCGGCAGGTCGAGCGTCAGCGTGCCGCCGTGCTCGAGCACGTCGGACGCCTCGGCGATGAGCCGGTTGTCGAAGTGCTGCTCGAGCTCGTGGTCCTGCGCGCGGCGCCGGGTGCGCGGCTCGTCCGCCCCGAAGTCCGGCCCCTTGAGGACGGGTTCGAGGTCGAGTCCGGACGCCTTCCAGTGCGCGACCGCACGGTCCACGTCGAGCACGTCGGCGCGTCCGATGGCCTCGTCGAGGCTGCGGAACCCGAGCTCGGCGAGCAGTTCGCGCACCTCTTGCGCGATGAACTCGAAGAAGTTCACGACGAACTCGGGCTTGCCCGAGAACCGCGCCCGGAGCTCCGGGTTCTGGGTGGCGACGCCCACCGGGCAGGTGTCGAGGTGGCAGACGCGCATCATGATGCAGCCCTCGACGATGAGCGGCGCCGTCGCGAAGCCGTACTCCTCGGCACCGAGCAGGGCCGCCACGAGCACGTCGCGCCCGGTCTTCATCTGGCCGTCGACCTGCACCGTGACACGGTCGCGCATGCCGTTGAGCATGAGCGTCTGCTGGGTCTCGGCCAGACCGATCTCCCACGGGGTACCCGCGTGCTTGAGCGAGTTGAGCGGGCTCGCGCCGGTGCCGCCGTCGTGACCCGAGACGAGCACGACGTCGGCCAGTGCCTTCGTCACGCCTGCTGCGACCGCGCCGATGCCGGACTGGCTGACGAGCTTGACGTGCACGCGGGCCGAGGGGTTGGCGCGCTTGACGTCGAAGATCAGCTGCTTGAGGTCCTCGATCGAGTAGATGTCGTGGTGCGGCGGCGGCGAGATGAGGCCGACGCCCGCCGTGGCGTGCCGCGTCCGGGCCACCCACGGGTAGACCTTCTGCGGCGGCAGCTGCCCGCCCTCGCCGGGCTTCGCGCCCTGCGCCATCTTGAGCTGGATGTCGGTGGCGTGGGTCAGGTACATGCTCGTCACGCCGAACCGGCCGGACGCGACCTGCTTGATGGCGCTGCGCCGCTCGGGGTCGAGCAGACGCTCGACGTCCTCGCCGCCCTCGCCCGTGTTCGAGCGACCGCCGAGGCGGTTCATGGCGATCGCGAGCGTCTCGTGTGCCTCCTGCGAGATCGACCCGTACGACATCGCGCCGGTGTTGAACCGCTTGACGATCTCCGCGATCGGCTCGACCTCGTCGAGCGGTACGGGCTTGCGCGTGCCGTGCGAGAACCCGAACAGGCCGCGCAGCGTCATGAGCTGCTCGGACTGGTCGTCGACGGCCTTCGAGTACTCGCGGAACACGTCGTACCGGCGGGCTCGCGTGGCGTGCTGCAGCCGGAAGACGGTATCCGGGTTGAAGAGGTGCGGCGGGCCCTCACGGCGCCACTGGTACTCGCCGCCGGTCTGCAGTCGCTCGTGCGAGAGCACGGCGCCGTCCTGCGGGTACGCCTGGGCGTGTCGCTCGGCGTTCTCCGCGGCGATCACGTCGACGTCGACTCCACCGAGGATCGACGACGTGCCGGTGAAGTACCGGTCGACGACCTCCTGGCTGAGACCGACCGCCTCGAACGCCTGGGCGCCGGCGTAGCTCGACACCGTCGAGATGCCCATCTTCGACATGATCTTCAGGACGCCCTTGCCGAGCGCCTTGATCACGTTCTTGACGGCCTGCTCCGGCGTGAGCCCGGTGATCATGCCCGAGCGCACGAGGTTCTCGCACGTCTCCATCGCCAGGTACGGGTTGATCGCGGACGCGCCGTAGCCGATGAGCGTCGCGACGTGGTGCACCTCGCGGACGTCACCGGCCTCGACGATCAGACCGACCTTCATGCGCTGCTCGGTGCGGATGAGGTGGTGGTGCACGGCGGCGAGCAGCAGCAGGCTCGGGATCGGCGCGTACTCGGCGTTGCCGTCACGGTCCGACAGGACGATGAACTGCTTGCCGGAATCGATCGCCGCGTCGACCTCGTCGCACACGGCGGTGATCCGCTGCTCCATGGCCGTCTCGCCGGCGTCCACGCGGTAGAGCCCGCGGACCGTCACGGTGAGGTGCCGCCCGGACGCCGTCTCGAAGTGCTGGATCTTCGCGAGCTCGTCGTTGTCGATCACCGGGAAGTCGAGCACGATCTGCTTCGCGTGCTCGGGCCCGGCGGTGAGCAGGTTGCGCTCCGGCCCGAGGCCGAGCCCCATCGAGGTGATGACCTGCTCGCGGATCGAGTCGAGCGGCGGGTTCGTCACCTGGGCGAACTGCTGCGTGAAGTAGTCGAACAGCAGTCGCGGACGCTGCGACAGGACCGCGATCGGGGTGTCGGAGCCCATCGCGCCGAGCGGCTCGGCCCCGGTCTGCGCCATCGGGCGGAGCAGGATCCGGACCTCTTCCTCGGTGTACCCGAAGGCGCGCTGCCGTCGGGTGACCGAGGCCGGGGTGTGCACGATGTGCTCGCGCTCGGGCAGGTCGGCCAGGTTGATGCGACCGGACTCGAGCCACTCGGACCAGGGTCCGGACGCGGCGAGCTCGCGCTTGACCTCGTCGTCCTCGATGATCCGGCCGTTCTCGGTGTCGACGAGGAACATCCGGCCCGGGCGCAGACGGCCCTTGCGGACCACCTTCGACGCGGGCACGTCGATGACACCCGTCTCGCTGCCCATCACGATGAGCCCGTCGTCGGTCACCAGGAAGCGTCCGGGACGCAGGCCGTTGCGGTCGAGCGTGGCGCCGACGAGCGTGCCGTCGGTGAACGTGATCGCGGCGGGGCCGTCCCACGGCTCCATGAGCATCGAGTGGTACTCGTAGAAGGCGCGGAGCTCGGGGTCCATGTCGACCTGGTTCTCCCAGGCCTCCGGCACCATCATCGACATCGCGTGCGGGAGGGACCGACCGGTCAGGGTGAGGAGTTCGAGCACCTCGTCGAACGAGGCGGAGTCGCTCGCACCCGGGCTCACGATCGGCAGCAGCGGTGCCATGTCACCGAGGAACTCGCTCTCGAGCTGCGACTGGCGGGCCCGCATCCAGTTCCGGTTGCCGCGCACGGTGTTGATCTCACCGTTGTGGGCGAGGGAGCGGAACGGCTGCGCGAGCGGCCACGACGGGAAGGTGTTCGTCGAGTAGCGCGAGTGCACGATCGCCAGACGCGACGCGAAGCGCTCGTCGCTGAGGTCGGGGTAGAACGGCTCGAGCTGGAGCGTCGTGACCATGCCCTTGTAGACCATGGTGCGGCTCGACAGCGACATGAAGTAGAGCTCGCTGTCCTGCTCCGCACGCTTCCGGAGTCGGAACGCCTGGCGGTCGAGCTCGATGCCGGAACGCGGCGCGCCGTGCTCGTCCGTGTGCGTGGACACGACGAAGACCTGCTCGAAGGCGGGCATCGCCGCACGCGCCAGGGTGCCGAGGACCTCGGGCCGGACCGGCACCTCACGCCAGCCGAGCACGCGGAGCCCCTCGTCCGCCGCGAGTGCCTCGACGGTCGCCTTCACGGTGGCGCGGGCGTCGACGTCGAGCGGCAGGTAGGCGGTGCCGACCGCGTACTGGCCGGCGTCCGGCAGGGCGAACGGCGCGACCTCGCGGAAGAACGCATCCGGGACCTGACAGAGGATGCCCGCGCCGTCACCGGTGCCGGCGTCCGAGCCCACGGCACCGCGGTGCTCGAGGTTCCGGAGCGCGCCGAGCGCGGCGTCGACGATGTCGTGCCCGGGCGTCCCGCGGAGCGTCGCGACCATCGCGAGACCACAGGCGTCCTTCTCGTTCGCCGGGTCGTACATCCCGGCGGCGTCGGGGACCGCCGAGAAACGTCGGTGCGGCGAGCGGAGCCCGGTCCGGGACGACGAGTCCGTCGCGCCGTTCGGGACTGCAGAGGGCTGAGATGGCAGGAGCGCCATGGGGAACCGTCCTCACGAGGAAGTGGAACAGGGACAGCGGTGGCCCGGTGGTGCGTTCCGCCCGAGCGGGCGGGACTGGTGCCCGTGCTCGCCGCCAGGAGGTGTCCGGGCGGCGTGCGAGGAGTGGGGCCCGCTTGTGGCGGACCGCGATCGCGGTGTGGTGCTGGGTTCGGGAGAGGTCGGGACCTCAGTGTCGGTCGGCTGCGCTGGCGACCGGCTCCGGATCGGCGACACCGGTCGTGGTGTCGTGCTCCGAGTAGGTGTCGTCCGAGTCTACATCGGACTTCGAGCGGGGCTCGCGACCCGGCAGGTACGGGCTCGGCTCCTTGCCGAGGTGACGACGGGACTGCACCCAGAAGACCAGCAGGCCCAGCAGGATCGCGGCGAAGGACATCCAGACGTTCGTCCGGACCCCGCCGAAGGTCTCGCTCGTGTCCACGCGGATCGACTCGAGGACGGAGCGGCCGACGCCGTACCAGATGAGGTACAGGGCCATCACACGACCCCACTGCAGGCGGAACTTCCGGTCGAGGAGCAGGATGACCACGGCACCGACGACGTTCCAGATGATCTCGTACAGGAAGGTCGGGTGGAACAGGACGCCCTCGGGCAGCCCTGCCGGGTACGCCGGGTTGGTCGCCTCGATCTGCAGGCCCCACGGCAGGCTCGTCGGCATGCCGAACAGCTCGTGGTTGAAGTAGTTGCCGAGACGGCCGGCGGCCTGGGCGAGCAGGACGCCGGGCGCGGCGGCGTCGATGAACGCCGAGAACCGCAGGCCGGTCTGCCGGCAGCCGATCCAGGCGCCGAGCGACCCGAGGATCAGCGCGCCGAAGATCGCGAGTCCGCCCTCCCACACGTAGAACACCGAGAGCGGGTCGATCCCGGGACCGAAGTAGTCGTCGACGTGCGTGAGCACGTGGAACAGCCGGCCGCCGATGATGCCCGCCGGCACCGCCCAGATGGCGATGTCGATGATGATCCAGCGCTCGGCACCGCGGGCGTTCAGCCGGGAGTTCGTGAGCAGCACCGCGATGACGATCCCGACGAGGATGCAGATCGCGTACGCGTGGATCCGGAAGTCCAGCGGCATCGAGATGCCGAACGTGCTCTGCAGCCAGGCGGTCAGGTCGAAGTACTGCCACGCCGTGCTCGGGCTCGGGATGCTCAGGAGGGACATGTGGGTGCTGTCGCCTTTCACGGGGCTGGTGGTCGCCGGTCCTGGTGGTGCCGGGGGCCGGTCGGCCCCGATCACTGTAGCGCGGGTCGACCCGGCTCAGCGCCGCGCGGAACCCGACGACAGGTCGGCGGCACGCTCCGCGACGCCGGAGACCCCGAGGTCCGCCAGTGCCCGGACGAACGCGGAGCCGATGATCGCTCCGTCCGCGTACTCGAGCACCTCGGCGACCTGGTCGGCGGTCGAGATGCCGAGGCCGACGCACGTGCGCTCGACACCGGCGTCGCGGAGCCGCGAGACGACGGTGCGGGCCGCGCTGTCGACGCCGGAGCGGGCACCGGTGACGCCCATCGTCGAGACGGCGTAGACGAAGCCGCGGCTCCGGTCCACGGCCTGCTTCATCCGGGCGTCCGTGGAGGACGGGGCCGCGAGGAACACCCGGTCGAGCCCGGTGCGCTCCGAGGCGTCGATCCACTGCCGGCCCTCGTCCGGGATCAGGTCCGGCGTGATGAGGCCGGCCGCCCCGGCCGCGACGAGGTCGTCCGCGAAGCGGTCCACGCCGTACCGCAGCACGGGGTTCCAGTACGTCATCACGAGGACGGGGGTGTCGACGCGCTCGGTGATCGCGTGCACGGCGTCGAAGACCTGCGCGACCTTGAAGCCGTTCGCCAGGCTCTCCTCCGCGGCGCGCTGGATGACCGGTCCGTCCATCACGGGGTCGGAGTACGGCAGCCCGAGCTCGATGACGTCGACGCCGTTCTCGGCGAGGGCCACTGCGGCGTCGATGCTCGTCTGCAGGTCCGGGTAGCCCGCCGGGAGGTACCCGACGACGGCACCGGCCCGCTCGTCGTTCGCGCGGTCGATGGTCGCGGCGACGGTCTTGTTCGTGCTCACGACTGCACCGCCGTCTCATCGAGGATGCCGAAGTACCGACTGGCGGAGGCCACGTCCTTGTCGCCGCGGCCGGACAGGTTCACGAGGACGACGCCGTCGGGGCCGAGCTCCTTGCCGAGCTTGATCGCCCCGGCCAGCGCGTGGGACGACTCGATCGCGGGGATGATGCCCTCGGTCCGGCTCAGCAGGCGGAAGGCCTCCATCGCCTCGGTGTCCGTGATCGGCTCGTACGTCGCCCGACCGATCGAGGCCAGGTAGGCGTGCTCCGGTCCGACGCTCGGGTAGTCGAGCCCGGCCGAGATGCTGTGGCTCTCGATCGTCTGCCCGTCCTCGTCCTGCATCAGGTAGGACTTCGCACCCTGCAGGACGCCCTCGCGACCGAGGGTGATGCTCGCGGCGTGCCGACCCGTCTCCACCCCGTCGCCCCCGGCCTCGAAGCCGTACAGCCGGACGGACTCGTCGTCGAGGAAGGCCTCGAAGATGCCCATGGCGTTCGACCCACCGCCGACGCAGGCGGCGACGACGTCCGGCAGGCGCCCGACGCGGTCGAGGACCTGCTGACGCGCCTCTTCGCCGATGACCTTGTGGAACTGTCGCACCATCTCCGGGAACGGGTGCGGGCCGGCGACGGTCCCGAGCAGGTAGTGCGTCGAGTCGACGTTCGCGACCCAGTCCCGCAGGGCCTCGTTGATGGCGTCCTTCAGCGTGCGCGAGCCGGTCTCCACCGGGATGACCTGCGCCCCGAGGAGCCGCATGCGGGCCACGTTGAGCGCCTGTCGCTCGGTGTCGACGGCGCCCATGTACACGACGCAGTCCATGCCGAAGAGGGCCGCCGCCGTCGCGGTCGCGACGCCGTGCTGTCCCGCTCCGGTCTCCGCGATCAGGCGGGTCTTGCCGAGCCGGCGCGCGACGAGCGCCTGCCCGAGGACGTTGTTGATCTTGTGCGAGCCGGTGTGGTTGAGGTCCTCGCGCTTCAGGACCACCCGGGCACCACCGGCGTGCTTCGCGAACCGCGGCACCTCGGTGATGATCGACGGCCGCCCGGTGTACTCGCGGTGGAGCGTGTCGAGCTCGTCCCGGAAGGACTGGTCGGCCCAGGCCTCCCGGAAGGCGGCTTCGAGCTCGTCGAGCGCCAGGACGAGCGACTCGGGGACGAACCGCCCGCCGAAGTCGCCGAAGTACGGGCCTTGCAGGTCACGGAGTGAGGTCACGGTGGTGCTCCCGGGAATGCCCGGCACGGGGCCGGACGGGTTGTCAGCCGTCGATGAACGACGCGAGCGTGGCGGCGGGGTCGGCGCCGGTGACGAGCGCCTCCCCGACGAGGACGACGTCCGCTCCGGCGGACCGGTAGTGGGCGACGTCGGCGGGGGTCTTCACGGCGGACTCGGCGACGCGCACGACCCCGTCGGGGATGCGGTCGGCGAGCGAGCCGAACAGGTCACGGTCGAGCGAGAAGTCGGTGAGGTCACGGGCGTTGACACCCAGGATGCGAGCACCGGCGTCGAGCCCACGGGAGACCTCGTCCGCCGAGTGCGCCTCGACCAGGACCCGCATGCCGAGCTCCTCGGCGAGGCCGTGCAGCTCGACCAGGGCGGGCTGCTCGAGTGCGGCGACGATCAGCAGGACGAGGTCTGCCCCCGCCGCACGCGCTTCCAGCACCTGGTACGGGTCGGCGATGAAGTCCTTGCGGAGCACCGGCACCGACACCCGGGCCTTGACCGCCTCGAGGTCGGCGAGCGACCCGAGGAACCTGCGCCCCTCGGTCAGGACGCTGATCGCCGAGGCTCCGCCGCGCTCGTAGTCGGCGGCGAGCGACGCCGGGTCCTCGATGGGCGCCATCGACCCGCGGGACGGGCTGGCCCGCTTGACCTCGGCGAGGACCTTGACGCGGTCCCCCGGCGCGAGGAACGTGAGGGCGTCGAGCGGGGACGCGACCCGGTCGAGGTCACGCTCGACGTCCGCGCACGGCCGGTCCAGGCGACGGGCCGCGGCGTCCTCGAGCGCGCCGGCGACGAGGGTCAGGAGGAGGTTCTCGGAGGGCGCGGCAGGCACGCGCTCACTCGCCGTGGTGCTTGGGGACGAACTTCGGGCCGTTCACGCCGTAGCCGGCCTTGCCCATGACCGCGCCGACGACGAGACCGATGACCACGACGGCAGCGGATGCCCACACGCCCCAGGCCATGTCGAACCAGAAGAAGAGCGTCCCGGCGGCGAAGCCGATCAGCATGATGACGACGGCCGTCCAGGCCGCCGGCGAGTGGCCTTCGCCGAGTTCTGCGGGCTCAGTGTTGCTCACGGTGCTCCTCGTTGTCGCTGGCGCCGCCGGTCGGGCGACGCTCCGACGATCCTACCGCGTCCGTGGTCCGGACCCTCCCGTCGGCAGTGTCCCCCGCGGTCGGGTCGACACCCGCGCTGAGGTCGTCCCAGTCGACGACGGCGTCACGGACGACGGGCGCCCGGGACCCGGTCCGGGAGGCGCCGGTCCGGGAGGCGTCGGTCCGGGAGGCGTCGGTCCCGTCCGACGTGCCGGTGCCGTCCGCCGTACCGGTGCCGTCCGACGCGTGGGAGCCGGAGACGTCCGCTGCCGACGCTGAGCCGGGCGTGGCGGCGTCGCCGTACTTCCGGCTCGGACCGGGCCAGGACCGCTGCAGGACGAGCACGGCGACGCCGAGGAGGGCTGCGAGCACGCCGCCGGTGATCCCCACCACGGGCCAGATGCTGACGTCGACGCGCGTGACGACCTGCCGGACGGCGCCGATGTCACTCACGCCGGCGACGGACCCCACGGCGCTGCGTGCGGCGGCCACCGGGTCGGACAGTGCGGAGATCCCGGTCACCACGACGGCCACGCCGAGCAGGACCTGCACGACCGCGAGCACGACCCGGACGACACGACCGGCGATCGTCAACGCGAGGAACAGCGCGAGGCTCGCGATCGCGACCGCGGTGTACTGCGGCACGACCGTCGCGCCGTCGGCGGCCACGGTCTTCACGACCGCCGCGGAGTGGTCGAGGTGCACGGTGAACCAGGTCTGCGTCCACGCGAGCATCACGAGGCCCGCGACCGCGAGCCCGACGACGACCACGAGCGGTCGGGAGCGCTTCACCGGAGCACCCCGGTCATCCGGTTCGCGGTCGCGACGGCACGCAGCGGCGCCGCGGCCTTGTTGACCGACTCGAGGTGCTCGCTCGTCGGGTCGGAGTCGGCGACGAGCCCGGCCCCGGCCTGCACCCGGGCGACGCCGTCCTGGATGAGCGCGGTGCGGATCGCGATCGCGACGTCGGCGTCCCCGGCGAAGTCGAAGTAGCCGACGACGCCCGCGTAGGCACCGCGCGCCGCCGGTTCGAGCTCGTCGATGATCTGCAGTGCGCGCGGCTTCGGTGCCCCGGAGAGCGTGCCGGCCGGGAAGGTCGCGCGGAACACGTCGATCGCGGACGCCCCGGGCCGGACGGCCCCCTCGACGCTCGACACGAGGTGCATGACGTGGCTGAAGCGTTCGACCGTCATGAACTCGGTCACCGCGACCGTGCCCGGCTCGCACACCTTCTGCAGGTCGTTGCGGGCCAGGTCGACGAGCATGAGGTGCTCGGCCCGTTCCTTCGGGTCCTGCAGCAGTTCCTCGCCCAGGCGGACGTCCTCCTCCGTGGTGGCACCGCGGGGTCGGGAGCCGGCGATCGGGTGCGTCATGGCCCGGCCGTCCTGGACCTTCACGAGCGCCTCCGGCGACGCGCCGACGATCCAGAAGGGCTCGCCGTCGGTGCCCGCCAGGGACAGGAAGTACATGTACGGGCTCGGGTTGAGCGTCCGCAGCACGCGGTAGACGTCCAGCGGGTCGGCCGTCACGTCGTGGTCGAACCGTTGCGAGATGACCACCTGGAAGACGTCGCCGTCGCGGATGTACCGCTTCGACCGCTCGATCGCCGCCGCGTACTCCTCCCGGGTGGACCGGGAGCGTGCGGTCGGTTCGGCGATGTCGAACGCCTCGGCGACGGTGGCGACGCTCGGCTGCACGAGGTCGGCCTGCATCCGGTCGAGTCGGGTCTGGGCGTCGGACCACAGCGTGTCGGCGTCGTCCGTGCCGTCGTGCAGGGCGCTCGCGACGAGCAGCACGAGCCCGGTGCGGTGGTCGAGCGCGGCCAGCTCGGCGACGAAGGACAGCGCCTGGCCGGGCACGTCGAAGTCCGCCGGCGGCGCGTCGGGCAGGTGCTCGAGCTGGCGGACGGCCTCCCACCCGATGAACCCCACCGTGCCGCCGACGAGCGGCGGGGTCCCGGGCACGCGGGGGGTGGCCCACCGCTCGTGCAGGCGGGCGAGGACCTCCAGCGGAGCGCCGTCGAGGGACCCGACGGCACGTTCCGCCGACAGGCCGGTGTCGATCCAGGCCGCCCGGGCACCCTCCTGCGTCAGGACGCCGAAGCTCCGCACGCCGACGAAGGACCAGCGCGACCACAGCCCACCCTGTCCGGCGGACTCGAGCAGGAACGACCCGGGGCGACCGTCGGCGAGCTTCCGGTAGACACCGACGGGCGTCTCGCTGTCGGCGAAGAGCGCACGGACGACGGGGACGACGCGGTGCCCCTCGGCGACCAGCCGGTCGAAGTCGGAACGGCTGGTGGTGCGGGGTGCGTCGCTCACCGGTCGGACCCGGCCGCGGGCTCGGCGGCGTCGCCGGTGCCGGTCGGCGCGTCGGCCGGTGCGGACCCCGTCACCGGGTCCAGCGGGTCGACGTCGAAGCAGCTGTGCGCACCGGTGTGGCAGGCGGCCCCCACCTGGTGCACCGTCACGAGCAGGGTGTCGTCGTCGCAGTCGAGGGCCGCACCGCGGACGTACTGGGCGTGCCCGGACGTGTCGCCCTTGCGCCAGTACTCGCGCCGGGACCGCGACCAGAAGGTCACCCGGCCCTCGGTCAGGGTGCGGCGGAGGGCCTCCCGGTCCATGTAGCCGAGCATGAGGACGTCCTTCGACGATTCCTCCTGCACGATGGCGGGGAGCAGTCCGTCCGCACCGAAGCGCGCGCGGTCGAGGACCGCTCCGGTGCTGGTGCTGGTGCTGTCGGTCATTAGACCACCAGCCTACGGCCCGGCGCGGTCGGCGACCGGCGCGGCGGTCCGACCCGGCCGGGAGGCCCGTCCCGCGCGGTCCGGCCGGCTCAGCGGACGACGTGCCCGGTGGCGCGCAGCGCGTCCTTGACGTCGCCGACGGTCATCTCGCCACGGTGGAAGACGCTCGCCGCGAGGACCGCGTCGGCTCCCGCGTCGATGGCCGGTGCGAAGTGCTCGACGCGTCCCGCGCCTCCCGAGGCGATGACCGGCACCGAGGACACCGCGCGGACCGCGGTGACGAGCTCGAGGTCGAACCCGTTCTTCGTGCCGTCCGCGTCGATCGAGTTGACGAGGAGCTCGCCCGCGCCGCGCTCGACCGCGTCGCGCGCCCAGGCGATCGCGTCGATGTCGGTGTCGGTGCGGCCGCCGTGGGTCGTGACGACGAAGCCCGAGGTGGTGCGGGCGGAGCGCTTTACGTCGAGCGAGAGCACGACCGCCTGCGAGCCGAACCGGTCGGCGATCTCGGTGACGAGCTCGGGCCGGGCGATCGCGGCGCTGTTCACGCCGATCTTGTCCGCACCGCACTGCTGCAGCCGCGAGACGTCGTCGACGCTCCGGACACCACCCCCGACGGTGAGCGGGATGAACACCTGCTCGGCGGTGCGGGTGACGGTGTCCCACATCGTCGCGCGGTTCTCGACCGTCGCCCCGACGTCCAGGAAGGTCAGTTCGTCCGCGCCCTGCTCGTAGTAGCGGGCGGCCAGCTCGACCGGGTCGCCGGCGTCCTGCAGGTCGAGGAAGTTGACGCCCTTTACGACGCGGCCACCGGACACGTCCAGGCACGGGATGACACGGACGGACACGCCGCCGATGGCGGTCGCGACGGGCGCGTCGGTCACAGGCGTGCGGCGTGGATGGGGCTGACGAGGATGGCCCGCGCGCCGAGGTCGTAGAGCGCGTCCATGATGAGGTTCGCGTCCTCGCGCGGGATCATCACCCGGACCGCGGACCAGTCGCGGTCGTGCAGCGGTGAGACGGTCGGTGACTCGATGCCCGAGGCGATCGCCGTCGCTCGTTCGAGCAGCTCGGACGGGATGTCGTAGTCGAGCATGACGTACCCGCGGGCGACCAGCACGCCCTGCAGGCGGCGGCGGAGGACGTCGATCCCGGCGATGGTCTCGTCCGTGGTGATGAGGACCGCGGTGGACTCGAGGATGACCGGGCCGAAGATCTCGAGGCCCGCGGCGCGGAGCGTGCTGCCGGTGGACACGACGTCCGCGACCGCGTCGGCGACACCGAGGCGGACCGCGCTCTCCACGGCGCCGTCGAGCTTCACGAGCGTCGCGGTCACGCCGTGCCGCGCGAGGAACTCGCCGACGAGTCCGGGGTAGCTCGTCGCGACCCGGACGCCCTCGAGGTCCTGCAGCGTGGCGTAGCGACCGGGGGCCCCGGCGAACCGGAAGGTGGAGTCGGCGAACCCGAGCGCGTCGACCTCGTGCGCGGCCGAGCCGGAGTCGAGCAGCAGGTCACGGCCGGTGACGCCGACGTCGAGCGCGCCCGAGCCGACGTAGGTCGCGATGTCGCGCGGCCGCAGGAAGAAGAACTCCACCCCGTTGCGCTCGTCGAGCAGGTGCAGCGCCTTCGGGTCACGGCGACCGGCGTACCCGGCCTCCCTGAGCATCTCGGAGGCGGTCTCGGACAGGGAGCCCTTGTTGGGCACGGCGATGCGGAGCATCAGGGGTCTGCTTCCTGGAGGAGGGTCGGTGACGGGTCTGCGGTGCGCTGGACCAGCGCTCCCTACAGATGTCGCCAGACGTCCGCCGGGGTGAGGCCCTTCGCGACCATGAGCACCTGCAGGTGGTACACGAGCTGCGAGATCTCCTCCGAGGTGCGCTCGTCGCCCTCGTACTCGGCCGCCATCCAGACCTCGGCGGCCTCTTCCACGATCTTCTTGCCGATCTGGTGCACGCCGGCATCCAGTTCGGCGACGGTGCCGGAGCCCTCGGGGCGCGTCCGCGCCTTCTCGGTCAGCTCCGCGAACAGGTCGTCGAACGTCTTCACGATCCCAGGCTACCGGTCCGCGAGGGCACGCTGCGCCGCCGCCCGGAGATCGGCGATGCGCGCTGCCGGCTCCCCGCCGTACACCGCGGAGCCGGCGACCAGGGTGTCGGCACCGCTCCGCACGGCCTGGGGCACGGTGTCGACCGCGATGCCGCCGTCGACCTCGAGCCAGACGTCGAGCCCCGACGCGTCGACCGCCGCGCGGGCGTCGGCGAGCTTCGGCATCACCTCGGGCATGAACGACTGCCCGCCGAACCCCGGCTCGACGGTCATGAGCAGGACCATGTCGTAGGCGTCGAGGTGGTGCAGCACCTGGGTCACCGGCGTGCCGGGCTTCAGGGCGACGGCGGCACGGGCCCCGTTCGACCGGATCGCCGCGGCGGTGGCCACGGGGTCGGTCGCCGCCTCGAAGTGGAACGTCACGCTGGCCGCGCCGGTCTCGGCGTACTTCGGTGCCTCGGTGTCGGCGTCGGTGATCATGAGGTGGACGTCGAGCGGGACCGGCGAGACCTGCTGCAGGCGCTGCACGATCGGCAGCCCGAGCGTCAGGTTCGGCACGAAGTGGTTGTCCATGACGTCGACGTGCACCATGTCGGCGGTGTCGATGCGCTGGAGCTCGCGCTCGAGGTTCGCGAAGTCGGCGGACAGGATGCTCGGCGAGATGCGGATCGTCACCCGTCGAGCCTACCGGCCGCGGTTCAGGCCGTTCGGCGCACGAGTGCGATGAACATCGCGTCGGTGCCGATGCGGTGCGGCCAGAGCTGCACCGTCCGGCCGTCCGCGACCCGGGGGTCACGAGCGGCCACCGACCGGACCACGGACGCCGTGTCGAGCTGCTCGAGCTCGTGCCCGTGGCGGCGCATCAGGGCGTCGACCTGTCCGCGGGTCTCCGCCAGGTGCGGCGAGCACGTCACGTAGGCGAGCGTGCCGCCCGGTGCGAGGACCCGGACCGCGGCCTCGAGCAGTTCCTCCTGCAGGACGGCCAGCTCGGCGACGTCCTCGGGCTGCTTCCGCCAGCGGGCCTCCGGACGACGGCGCAGCGCACCGAGCCCGGTGCACGGCGCGTCGAGCAGGATGCGGTCGAACCGCACGCCGGAGCCGTCCTGTCCGAAGCGACGGCCGTCGCCCTCGACCACCGTGACGGTGTCGCGGAAGTCGCGGAGGGCCTCCCGGACGAGTCCCACCCGGGCCGGGACGAGCTCGTTCGCGACGAGGGTCGCCCCGGCCTGCGCGGCCTCGGCCGCCAGGAGCGCCGCCTTGCCGCCGGGACCGGCGCAGAGGTCGAGCCACCGCTCGCCGGGCCGGACCTCGGAGGACCGGGAGAGCGCGAGGGCGGCGAGCTGCGAGCCCTCGTCCTGCACGCGGAGGCGCCCGGCCGCGACGCCGGGGACGCGTGCCGGGTCGCCGGCGACCCCGCGGATGCCGACCGGTGAGACGGGCAGGTCGGGCGCGACCGGTGCGGTCGCGGGCGCGGTGTCGCCACCGGCGGTGTCGGCGGCGGCGGCGTCGCCGCCGACAGCACGGTCGCCGGTCGTGTCGTCGTCGACGGGACCGACGGGAGGCTCGTCACCGGAGGCGTCGCCGTCACCCGTGGCGCGCGCGGTCGCCTGCTCGACGTCCTCCGCGGTGGCGACGCCGGGCAGTGCCGCGAGCTGGACCCGGGGCGCCTCGTTGTCGGCCGCCAGGAGTGCGACGAGTTCGTCGCGGGAGCGCTCGGCGGCGAGGGCGTCACGGAACGCCGACACGACCCAGACCGGGTGCGACCACCGCGTCGCGAGCAGTGCCTCGCCACCGAGGCCCGCCGTCACCAGGGCGTCCCACTCCTCCGGGGTCTTCGCGGCGACCTTCCGCATCACGGCGTTGACGAAGCCGGTCGCCCGGGCGACCCCGACCTCTCGGGCGAGTTCGACCGTGGCGGACACGGCCGCGTGGGTCGGTGTCCGCATGGCGAGCAGCTGGTGGACGCCGAGGCGCATCACGTCGAGCACGTCGGCCTCGACGAGGTCCGCGCGACGTCCGGAGGCCAGGGCGACGACGGCGTCGTACCGGCCGATCATCCGGATGGTGCCGTAGGTCAGCTCGGTCGCGAAGCCGGCGTCGCGGGCGCTCAACCCGGCGCGGCGGATGCGGGTCGGCAGCAGGAGGTTCGCGTAGGCGTCGTCGACCTGCACGGCACGGAGCACGTCGAACGCGACCCGGCGGGCGCTGACCTGGCGGGCTGCCTGGGGACGACCGCCGGTCCGACGACCGCCGACACCGGGTCCGCCGCTGCGCCGGCCCTCGTCGCCGCTCCCCTGTCGGCCCCGCGGCCGTTCCTGTCCCGCGCTCATGCGAGCACCTTCCCGTCGAGCGGACCGAGCCCGCGGGCCCAGGCCGCGGCGTCCATCGCCTTCTTGCCGGCCGGCTGCACCTCGCGCAGCACGAGCGGCTCGTCCGCCGTGCCGACCAGCAGCACACCGTCCACCAGTCGGAGCGCACCGGGGGCGGGACGCGGGGCGGCCTCCCCCGCGCCTCCCGGTCCGACCCGGCCCGCCCGGAGCAGCTTGACCCGGGTCTCGCCGAGCAGCGCGAACGCGCCGGGCTCGGGGGTGACCCCGCGGAGTCGTGCGTGCACGACGGCGGCGGGGGCGGCGAAGTCGGTGCGGCCGTCCTCGAGCGTCAGCTTCGGCGCCGTCGTCGGCTCGCCGACCTGGTCGGCGGCGACCGCGGTCCCGGCGGCGAGGTCGTCGACGACCCGGACGACGAGCTCCGCGCCGCGCTCGGCCATCGCGCTGAGGACGTCGCCCGACGTCGCCTCGGGATCGATCGTGAACGGCTCGGTCGCGAAGACCGGGCCGGCGTCCAGGGCCTCGACGAGCTGGAACACCGTCGCCGCGGTGGTCGTCTCACCGGCCATCACGGCGCGCTGCACCGGGGCGGCGCCGCGGTACGCCGGGAGGTCCGAGAAGTGCAGGTTCACCCATCCGAGCCGCGGGGCGTCGAGGGCCGGACGGCGGAGCAGCGCCCCGTACGCGACGATCACGCCGAGGTCGACGTCCAGGTCCGCGATCCGGGCGGTCACCTCGTCGTCCACGCGGGCGGCCTCGATCACCGGGAGCCCGAGCTCCGACGCGACCTGCGCGACCGGCGTGGGGGTGAGCACGCGCTTCCGTCCCTGCGGCGTCGGCGGCCGGGTGAGCACCGCCGCGATCTCGTGGTCGGACGCCGCCAGAGCGCGGAGGGTGGGGACCGCGGCAGCGGGGCTGCCGGCGACGACGAGACGCATCGGACCAGTCTCCCACGAGACCCGGACGGGACGGGCGGCCGAGGTCGCGCTCGGTCCGCGCCGGGACTGGGTGTGTGCGGAGGCGGTCCTGCCTACGGTCGCTGGCACCTCGACGGAAGGACCACCATGACCAGCGACGCACTGCCCCTGCCCGACTTCGACCACCTCCCGCTCGGCAACCTCGCCGAACACGTCCGCCCGCTCGACCGCGACCAACTGCAGACCCTGCTCGACCACGAACGGGGCCACGGCGATCGACTGCCGGTCGTGCAGGTGCTGACCTCCCGCATCGCAGCCCTCGACGCCGGCGCCGAGCCGACCGGGACGGTCCCCGAGCACCTGCCCGAGGTCCAGCAGGGCACCGCCTCGCCCGCCGTCACGCCCGCGACCTCCGGCCCGGTGGTCAACCCGCCGTCGCACGGCGACCCGACCAACCCCGCCCAGCCGCGCTGAGCCCGGCAGCCGGAGGTCCCGTCGGCCGCTCCGTCCCCGGGACGAGGGTCCGCGGCACCTCCGGACGTCCCCGTCGTCGCACGGGTACGGTCACAGGCAATCCGCTGAAAGGAACGACCATGTCAGACCGACTGTCCACCCCCGCTCCCACCAGCTTCGCCGAGACGCCCGTCCAGAAGGGCGCCCTCGTCGTCGGGATCGTCTTCCTGCTCGTCGGCCTCGCCGGCTTCGTCCCCGGCCTCACGACCGGTGACCTGGGCGGCGCCGGCAACGACTCCATGGGCATGCTGCTCGGCATCTTCCAGGTGTCGGTGCTGCACAACATCGTCCACCTGCTGTTCGGTGTCGTCGGGGTCCTCGCAGCACGTCGTGCCAGCGGGTCCCGGTTCTACCTGGTGATCGGCGGCGTCGTGTACTTCGTCCTCTGGATCTACGGCCTCTTCACCGCGAACAGCGACAGCGCGGCGAACTTCGTGCCGCTCAACTCGGCCGACAACTGGCTGCACCTCGTCCTCGCGATCGGCATGGTCGCGCTCGGCGTCGTGCTGTCCCGCGGCCGTCGCGCACCGGTCGGTGCGGAGCGCACTGCTCGCTGATCCGCGTCGGTGACGGACGGGAGGCCCGTGGCGGGATCGCCACGGGCCTCCCGTCCGTCCGGGCGGCACAGCGCGGGGGCGCGTACAGCGCGGGGCCCGTGGAGCGCCGGGCGCGTACAGCGCGGGGCCCGTGCAGCGCGGGTCAGACCTCGGAGAAGGGTTCGGCGTCGTCCATCCGGACCCGGAGCGCCGGGGCCGCCCGCCGCTTCGTGCCACCGGCGACGACCCGTCGCGTCGAGGAGCGCCGGATCACCTCCGCCTTGAGCGTCGCCGCGACCTCGGCGCCGTGTCCATACGGGAACCGCACGATCGCGCGGACCGTGCCCGGCGTCGGGTCCTCCACCGGGACGGGCCCGAGGACGGGCCCCACCGGAGCGTCGCCGAGTGCCTCGACCGCGCCGGTGACGGCCTCGTCGGTGCCGGTGAGGGTCGCGACCCGGACGGCCGGCGGGAAGAACAGCTCGCGGCGGTCGGTCAACTCGTCGTGCGCAGGCAGGTCGAGCCGCCAGAGTGCCATCGCGTTCGCGAGCTTCCCGCCGATCCCGACCAGGTAGACCGGAGCACCGGGCGCGCCCTTGGCCGCGGCGTTCGCCCACACGCGCAGGACGTCCTCCTGCACCCGGAGCCCCTCCCGCGCCAGCATCCGCTCGCCGTCGAGGAGCAGGACGCACGCGTACCCGCCGGCGACGTCCGGCTCGGCTCCGCGGGTCGCGACGACGACCGCGGGACGCGCCGGGACCTCGTCGATCGGGCGGGACCCGTCGGCGACGACGATGCGGGTGTTCGGGAAGGCCCGGCCGAGTTCGTCGGCGGTGCGCTGTGCCCCCTGGCCGACCGGCTTGAGCGTGCCGTTGCCGCACGTCGGGCAGCGGTAGCCGGCGGCGAGGGCACCGCAGAACCGGCACTGCGGGGTCGATCCCGCGTGTGGACTGCCGAGCGGGCCGCCGCAGACCCGGCAGTGCGCGCGCTCCCCGCACTCGGAGCAGACCAGTCCCGTCCCGAACCCAGGGTTCGACACCTGGACGAGGACCGGACCCTCACGACTCGCCTCGCGGGCGGCCCGCCACGCGCTGCTCGGGATCCGGGCCTGCGCGGCGTACCCGTCGGCGTTCGTCTGGTGCGCCGTCGGCACGACCTTCGGCACCCGGACCCGGTGCGGAGCGAGCTCCTGCAACCAGCCGAGCTCGACGAGCCGCTGCACGTCGGTGCTCCGGGCGTGCGAGAGCATGAGCAGCGCCGCGCCCGACTGCGCGGTCCGCACGAGGGCGACGTCCCGGGTGTGCACGTACGGTGCACGCTGCTCGGCGAAAGACGGGTCGCCGTCGTCCCACAGCGCGATGAGCCCGAGGTCGGCGGCCGGGGCGTACACGGCGGCCCGGCTGCCGATCGCCACCACGGGGTGGGTCCGGGCGGTCAGGAGCGCGCGGGCCCGCTGCCCGTTCGTCTGCTTGGCGTCGAAGCGGACGACCCGCTCCGGCGGCACGAGGACGTGCAGCGCACGCTCGAGGTCGGCGACGTCCCGGAAGTCGGGGACGGCAAGCACGGCGGAGCGCTCGCCCGCCAGGGTGTGCGCCGCGGCCTGGGCCAGGGTGGCGGCCCAGCCCGGCACCCAGACGCCGTCGGGCGCGTCTGCGGCGACCGGCTGCGGACCGCCGTCGCCGGGAGCAGGGCCGTCCGCTGTCGGGTCGGCGTCAGCGCCGGCGTCAGCGTCAGCGTCAGCGTCGACGTCTGGCTCCGTCGCGGGCGTCGGTGCCGGTGCCGGTGCCGGTGCCGGTGCCGCGAGCAGCACCGGGTGCGGGACGGCACTGACCGCCGCACGGCCACCGGCGTCGATGACGGCCTCGAGCGCGCCGTCCGCGTACCCGGTGACCGGGACCGCCTCGACCGCCGGCGGTACGTGCTCCGGGTCCCGCTCGAGCCAGGCCTTCTCGGGCCGGACCTGCCGGGTCGGCACCGCGAGCCGCAGCACGTCACTCGCGACCCCGGCGGCACGGTCGGCCACGGCCCGCGCGAGTCGCCAGACCTCGGGCGCGAGCACCGGCACCGGGCTCACGAGTTCCTCGATGACGCTGAGTTCCCCCGGGAAGTCGTGTTCCGGGGACAGGGCGTCGTCCGACACGACCTCGACCACGTAGGCGTCGGTCATGCGCGCACCGGAGCGCAGCGGCACCTTCACGCGGACCCCCGGCACGCAGTCGTCCTCGAACTCGGTCGGCACCCGGTAGTCGAACAGACGGTCGAGCTGCGGGAGCGGCGAGTCGAGGACGACGCGCGCGACGGTGGCCACGGAGGGCCTCAGGCGGTGGCGGGGACGAGTCCTGCCGCGGTGCGGAGCTCCTCGACGCGGTCGAGCTGCTCCCAGGTGAAGCCGGGCAGGTCGCGACCGAAGTGCCCGTAGGTCGCCGTCTGCGCGTACTTCGGCGTGAGCAGGTCGAGGTCGCGGATGATCGCGGCCGGTCGGAGGTCGAACACCTCGGTGATCGCGGCTTCGATCGTGGCGTCGTCGACGTGGCCGGTGCCGAAGGACTCGACGTACAGACCGACCGGCTTGGCGCGACCGATCGCGTAGGCGACCTGCACCTCGAGCCGGTCGGCGAGTCCCGCCGCGACGGCGTTCTTGGCGACCCAGCGCAGGGCGTACGCCGCCGAGCGGTCCACCTTCGAGGGGTCCTTGCCGCTGAACGCGCCACCGCCGTGCCGCGATGCCCCACCGTAGGTGTCGACGATCACCTTGCGCCCGGTCAGGCCCGCGTCGCCCTGGGGCCCGCCGATCTCGAACCGACCGGTCGGGTTCACGATGACGTCCACACGGGACGAGTCGAGGTCCACCAGGTCGAGGACCGGACGGATGACGTGCTCGGTGATGTCGGCCGTCAGCTGCTCGAGCGTGACGCTCGGCGCGTGCTGCGTCGACAGCACCACGGTCTCGACGGTCTTCGGCGTGACGCCGTCGTACCCGACCGTGACCTGGGTCTTGCCGTCCGGGCGCAGGTACGTCAGCTCACCGGACTTGCGGACCGCTGCGAGCTTCTCCGCCAGACGGTGTGCGAGCCAGATGGCGACGGGCATGTACTCGGGCGTCTCGTTCGTCGCGAAGCCGAACATGATGCCCTGGTCGCCCGCGCCCTGGCGGTCGAGCGGGTCGACCCCGGCACCCGATCGGGTGTCGAGCGACTCGTCGACGCCCTGCGCGATGTCGGGCGACTGCGCACCGATCGAGATCTCGACGCCGCAGGTACGGCCGTCGAAGCTCACGTCGGAGGAGTCGTAACCGATGCCCGTGATGACGTCACGGACCAGCTGCGGGATCTCGACGTAGCCGGAGGTGGTGACCTCGCCGGCGACGTGCACGAGCCCGGTCGTCACCATCGTCTCGACGGCGACCCGGGCGTGCGGGTCGACCGTGAGGAGGGCGTCCAGGATGGCGTCCGAGATCTGGTCGCAGATCTTGTCGGGGTGGCCTTCTGTCACCGATTCCGACGTGAAGAGACGGAGTGCGCTCGTCACCGGGATCAGACGGTGGGCTGCTGCTGCTTGGTGACGGTCAGCTTGTCCTCGTTGATCTCGTGGAGCGCGACCGAGAGCGGCTTGTCG
Source organism: Curtobacterium sp. MCBD17_008 (assembly GCF_003234475.1). Lineage (NCBI taxonomy): Bacteria > Bacillati > Actinomycetota > Actinomycetes > Micrococcales > Microbacteriaceae > Curtobacterium > Curtobacterium sp. MCBD17_008. The sequence continues at coordinate 49,018 of NZ_QKTK01000017.1, forward strand.
TCGATCGTCGAGTCGACGAGCGGGCCGACGTTGTCGAAGAGCGAGCCCTCGTGCAGGTCGGCGTAGTAGTCGTTGATCTGGCGGGCGCGCTTGGAGGCGAAGATCACGAGCGCGTACTTCGACTCGACCTTGCTGAGCAGGTCGTCGATGGGCGGGTCGATGATGCCCTGGGGGTTGGCCATGGGGTTGCTCCTCGTCGTCGGTGCACCCGTCAGGGCGCAGAGAACAAGTCTACGACCTCGCGTGCCGCCGTGCTGACATCCGAGTTCACGATCCGCACGTCGAACTCGTCCTGCGCGGCGAGCTCCACCTTCGCGGTCTCGAGCCGCCGGGCCTGCTCCTCGGCGGACTCGGTGCCGCGGCCGATGAGCCGGCGGACGAGTTCGTCCCAGGTCGGCGGCAGCAGGAACACGAGCACCGCCTCGGGCATGGCGTCCCGCACCTGCCGGGCACCCTGCAGGTCGATCTCGAGCATGACCTTCTCGCCGGCGTCGAGCGCACGGTCGATCGGCGGCCGCGGGGTGCCGTACCGGTACGAGTTGTGCACGGTGGCGTACTCGAGCAGTTCGCGGTCGCGGATCATCCGGTCGAACTCGGCGTCGTCGACGAAGTAGTAGTGCACGCCGTCGACCTCGCCCGGGCGGGGCTTGCGGGTCGTCGCGGACACGCTGAGGTTCACCTCGGGGTACTGCTCGCGGATGTGCGCGCTGACGGTGCCCTTCCCGACCGCGGTCGGCCCCGCGAGCACGACGAGCTTCGAGGCCCCCCGCTTGCGCCCACGTGCCGCCAACCAGTCCGCGAGCTCGGTGCGCTGTCGACTGCCGAGGCCGCCCAGGCGCTTGGACGGCGCGATGCGGAGGGCGCCCATCACGGCCTCGGCCCGGGCCGGACCGACACCGGGCAGGCTCGTGAGGAGGTCCCGCACCCGGAGCGACCGCTCGGCGGCGGTCGCCGCGACGACCGACTCGTCCTCCGACCACGCGGCCTTGGCGACCTCGAGCGGCGACCGCTCCCCCGACGCCACCGCGGCCTTGACGGCGGCACGTGCTCGTCGTGCGGCGACGGCGGCCTTCGCGGCCGCGACACGGTCGACCTCCGGCGGGTTCCGGTGCGCGGGGAGCTCGGCGCGGTCATCCGTGGACGAGTCGGGCGCTGCCCCGGTCTGCTCGGTCACGCGGCCACCGCCAGGGCGTGCGCGATCCGTTCCGCACGGTCCGCCACCAGGCCGGCGACGGCGTCCGGACCGTCGACGAGCAGGCCGCGCGACTCGTTCACCAGGACCTGCTCGGCACGGCTGCCGTACAGCCCGCGGAGGTCCTCGATGCGTGCGCCCTGCGCGCCGAACCCGGGCGCGAGCACCGGCGCCGCGCCGATGTCGTCGGCGGTGATGCCGAAGTCGTCGAGGTCGAGCGTCGCGCCGAGCACGAGCCCGACGTCCCCCAGGGCCTGGTCGGCCGTCGTCCGGTTCTCGTCTGCCACGTCCACGACGATACCGGCCGCCACGGTCCGACCGGCACGTGGCCCCTCGGCCACCACCGCCGTCTGGAGCACGCGTGCCTCCGGGTTGCTCGTCGCGGCGAGCACGAACACACCCGCTCCGTGCGCACGGGCGACGCGGATCGTCCCGGCGAGCGAGGCGTACCCCAGGTACGGCGACACGGTCATCGCGTCCGCCGCGAACGGCCCGTCGCGGTCCAGCCAGGCGAGCGCGTAGTCGTCCCCGGTGGACCCGATGTCGCCGCGCTTCACGTCGGCCACGACCAGGAGGCCCGCGTCCCGCGCCCGACGGATCGTCGCCTCGAGCGCCCGGAACCCGGCCGCCCCGGCGGCCTCGAAGAACGCGACCTGCGGCTTCACGACGGCCGCACGGCCCGCGGCCGCGTCGACGAGGGTGGCGCCGAACGCCGTGAGGCCCTCCTCGTCGCGGCCGAGCCCCCACGCCGCCAGCGTGGCGGCGTGGGGGTCGATCCCGACGCACAGGGCCGAGCGCGCGTCGATGGCGGCCGCGAGCCGGACGCCGAACGGCGTCACCACCCGGCCCGCTCGAGCGCGTAGTCCTGCAGGCTGCGGACGCTGTGCGGCGTCCCGATCGTCTCGATCGCCGCGACCGCCGCGCCGAGCTGCGAGATCGTCGTGAACAGCGGCTTGTCGGCCGCCACGGTGGCCGCACGGATCTCGTACCCGTCCGCACGACCCGAGGCACCGCTCGGCGTGTTGATGACGATGTCGACCTCGTTGCGGGCGAGCAGGTCGACGACGCTCTCCTGCCCCTGGCTGTACTTGCCGACCGTGCCGACCAGGATGCCGTTGCGGCGGAGCACCTCGGCGGTGCCCTCGGTCGCGATGATCCGGAACCCGAGCTGCTGCAGGCGGTGCACCGGCAGGACGATGGCGCGCTTGTCCGTGTCGGCGACGCTCACGAAGACCGTGCCGCTGGTCGGGAGCCCGCCGTACGCGGCCTCCTGGCTCTTCAGGAACGCCCGCGGGAAGTCGCGGTCGATGCCCATGACCTCGCCGGTCGAGCGCATCTCCGGGCTGAGCACGGAGTCGACGACCTGCCCGTCGGCGGTGCGGAAGCGGCGGAACGGGAGCACGGCCTCCTTGACGGCGACCGGCGCCTGCGCCGGGACGAACGCGCCGTCGCGGGCGGGCAGCATCCCCTCGTCGACCAACCCGTCGATCGTCGAGCCGGTCATGATACGCGCGGCGGCCTTCGCCAGGGCGATGCCCAGTGCCTTCGACACGAACGGCACCGTGCGGCTGGCACGCGGGTTCGCCTCGAGGACGTAGAGCACGCCCGCACCGATCGCGAACTGCACGTTGAGCAGACCGCGGACTCCGACGCCCCGCGCGATCTCCTCGGTCGCGTCCACGACGGCCTGGATCTCGGCGCGACCGAGGCCGACCGGGGGCAGGGTGCAGGACGAGTCACCGGAGTGGATCCCGGCCTCCTCGATGTGCTCCATGATGCCGCCGACGTACAGCCGCTCGCCGTCGTACAGCGCGTCGATGTCGATCTCCACCGCGTCGTCGAGGAAGCGGTCCACCAGCAGCGGCAGGTCGGGGCCGATGATCGCCTGGTCGGCCATCCGGTCGAAGTAGTCGGCGAGGGCGGCGGAGTCGTAGACGATCTCCATGCCGCGCCCACCGAGCACGAAGGACGGGCGGACGAGCACCGGGTAGCCGATGCCCTCGGCGACGGTGGTCGCGCTCGCCAGGTCGTGGGCGGTGCCGTTCTTCGGGGCGAGGAGGCCGGCGTCGTCGAGGATGCGGGAGAAGGCCCCGCGCTCCTCGGCGAGGTCGATGGCGTCCGGGCTCGTGCCGAGGATCGGGATGCCCGCGGCCTCGAGCGGCTTCGCCAGGCCCAGCGCGGTCTGCCCGCCGAGCTGCACGACGACGCCCACCACCTGCCCGGACGCCTGCTCGGCCTCGATGACCTCGAGGACGTCCTCGGCCGTGAGCGGCTCGAAGTACAGGCGGTCCGAGGTGTCGTAGTCGGTCGAGACCGTCTCCGGGTTGCAGTTCACCATGATCGTCTCGAACCCGGCGTCGCTCAGCGCGAAGGACGCGTGCACGCAGGAGTAGTCGAACTCGACGCCCTGGCCGATGCGGTTCGGGCCGGAGCCGAGGATGACGACCTTCTTGCGGTCGCTCGGGGCGACCTCGGTCTCGGTGTCGTAGGACGAGTAGTGGTACGGCGTCAGGGCGGGGAACTCGCCCGCGCAGGTGTCGACGGTCTTGAACACCGGCCGGATGCCGAGCGCGTGCCGCTGGTCGCGGGCCTCCTGCTCGGTGATGCCCCGGAGCGCGGCGATCTGCACGTCGCTGAACCCGTGCTCCTTCGCCCAGCGGACCGTGTCGGCGTCGAGCGTCGCGGCGTCCCGGACCTCGGCCGCGACCTCGTTGATGAGGACGATCTGGTCGATGAACCAGGGGTCGATGCCGGTGGCGTCGAAGACCTCCGCCGTGGTGGCGCCGGCGACGAGGGCCTGCTGGACCGTGACGATCCGGCCGTCCGTCGGGATGCGCGACTTCTCGAGCAGGGCGGCCTTGTCGAGCTGGTCCGCCGGGACGTCCCAGTGGAAGCTCGACCCGCGCTTCTCGAGCGACCGGAGCGACTTCTGCAGCGCGGTGGCGTAGTTGCGGCCGATGGCCATCGCCTCGCCGACGCTCTTCATCGTCGTGGTGAGCGTCGCGTCGGCGGCGGGGAACTTCTCGAACGCGAAGCGCGGGGTCTTCACGACGACGTAGTCCAGCGTCGGCTCGAAGCTCGCCGGGGTGACCTGCGTGATGTCGTTCTGGATCTCGTCGAGCCGGTACCCGATGGCGAGCTTCGCGGCGATCTTGGCGATCGGGAAGCCCGTCGCCTTCGACGCGAGGGCCGACGAGCGGGAGACGCGCGGGTTCATCTCGATGACGATCACGCGACCGTTCGAGGGGTCGACCGCGAACTGGATGTTGCAGCCCCCGGTGTCGACGCCCACCCGACGGATGATGTCGATGCCGATGTTCCGCATGTTCTGGTACTCGCGGTCGGTCAGCGTGAGCGCGGGGGCGACCGTGATCGAGTCACCGGTGTGCACGCCCACCGGGTCGACGTTCTCGATCGAGCAGATGACGACCGTGTTGTCGGCGTTGTCCCGCATCAGCTCGAGCTCGTACTCCTTCCAGCCGAGGATCGACTCCTCGAGCAGGACCTCCGTCGTCGGGGACGACTGCAGGCCGTCGCCGACGAAGCGGACGAGCTCCTCCTCGTTGTAGGCGAAGCCCGAGCCGAGCCCGCCCATCGTGAAGGAGGGCCGGACCACGAGCGGGTAGCCGAGGTCCTGCGCGAACTCCTTCGCCTCCTCGAGCGTGTGCGCGATGTGGCTGCGGGCGACGTCCGCGCCCGACTCGAGGACGAGCTCCTTGAAGAGCTGTCGGTCCTCACCGCGCTGGATGGCGTCGACCTTCGCGCCGATGAGCTCGACGCCGTGCTTCTCGAGGATGCCGGCCTCGTCGAGCGCGATCGCGGCGTTCAGGGCGGTCTGCCCGCCGAGCGTCGGCAGGACCGCGTCGGGCTGCTCGATGCGGATGATCTCCTCGAGCGAGGCGTTCGTGATCGGCTCGATGTACGTCGCGTCGGCGAAGTCCGGGTCGGTCATGATCGTCGCCGGGTTCGGGTTCACGAGGATGACCCGGACGCCCTCGGCGCGCAGGACGCGGCACGCCTGGGTGCCGGAGTAGTCGAACTCGGCGGCCTGCCCGATGACGATCGGACCGGAGCCGATGACCAGGACGGAGCTGATGTCGGAGCGCTTGGGCATCAGTTGCCCTCCTTCGTGGTGTCGGCGGTCGTGACGTCGGCGGCGGGGGTGGTCGCGTCGGCGGTGGCCGCGTCGAGCGGCTCCCCCTGTCGTCGGGCGAGGACCATGTCCCGGAAGCGGTCGAACAGGTACATGCTGTCGTGCGGTCCGGCGGCCGCCTCGGGGTGGTACTGCACGCTGAACGCGGGGATGTCGAGCGCGCGGAGGCCCTCGACGACGTTGTCGTTCAGCGAGTAGTGCGACACCTCGACCCGGCCGAAACCGACCGGCGACTCGAGGGTCTCCCCGACCGGTGCGTCGACCGCGAAGCCGTGGTTCTGACTCGTGATCTCCACCTTGCCCGTCGTGGTGTCGAGCACCGGCTGGTTGATCCCGCGGTGGCCGAACGGCAGCTTGTAGGTGCCGAAGCCGAGCGCGCGGCCGAGCAGCTGGTTGCCGAAGCAGATGCCGAAGAACGGTCGGCCGTCGCGCAGGCTGTCCTGCAGGAGCGACACCTGGGCGTCGGAGGCGGCCGGGTCGCCGGGGCCGTTCGAGTAGAACAGCGCGTCGGGGTCGAGCTCGCGGAGCCGCTCGACGGTGACGTCCTGCGGCAGCACGTGCACCTCGAAGCCGCGCTCGGACAGGTACCGCGTGGTGGACGCCTTGACGCCGAGGTCGAGGACGGCCAGCGTGCCGATCCGCTCCCCGACCGGCGCGACCACGTACTCCTCGGCCGTGGAGACCTCGGCGGACAGGTTCCTGCCCGTCATGCCGGTCTGCTCGGTGACGATCCGGAGCTGCTCGTCGGCGTCGAGCGTCGCGTCGGCCCCGCTGAAGACACCGCCCTTCATCGCGCCGGCGTCGCGGATGCGCCGGGTCAGGGCCCGGGTGTCGATCCCGGAGATGCCGACGATGCCGTCGCGCACGAGGTGCTCGTCGAGCGAGGCGTTGGCCCGGTGGTTCGACACCACCCGGCTGGGGTCGCGCACGACGTACCCGGCGACCCAGATGCGCCGGGACTCGGGGTCCTCGTCGTTCACCCCCGTGTTGCCGATGTGCGGTGCCGTCTGCACCACGATCTGGCCCGCGTACGACGGGTCGGTGAGCGTCTCCTGGTAGCCGGTCATGCCGGTCGCGAAGACCACCTCGCCGAGCGTGCGCCCGCGGGCGCCGTAGGCCCAGCCGTCGTACCGGGTGCCGTCCTCGAGGACCAGTACGGCCCGTTCGCGTGTCATCAGTTCGTCCCTTCGCCCGCGGTGTGCGGGGAGTCGTTCGTCGTCGCCGGTCCCTGCAGCGCGCGGAGCGCGTCCGCGTCGCCCTGGGGGAACCGGAAGTAGGTGTCGAGGTCCGTCGCAGCTGCGGCGCCGGTCGCCGTCCATCGCAGTCGGACCAGTCCCCCGGGCTCGACCACCCGGTCGATGGCCCACGTGGCCCGGTCGGCACCGCGCACCGCGCTCCGGGCGATCCAGCGGTCGTCCGTGCCGGCGTGGTGCAGCACGACGCCGGACCGGTGGACCGTCACACCGCCGCGGCCGCGGAACCCGAGGCCGCCGGCCGTGATGCGTTCGAGCGGCTCGTCGGCGCGGGTCGTCGCGACGGTGAACCCGTCCCACGACCCGACCACGGGCCCGGGGTCCGCTGGGACCGGGACGGGAGGCACGGCCTCCGCCTGCCGTCGGCTGCGCGTCCGCCACGTGCGGGCCATCGCGACGAACAGCGCCGCCACCGCGAGCAGGATCACCCCGCCGAGCAGCCAGCGCGCCGTGTCACCGCTCATGCGGTCGCCGCCCGCTCGTGCGCGGCCTGTGCCGCGACCGTCCCGGCGTCGAGCAGTTCCCCGTCGAGGACGGTGGGCATGCCGTGGTGGAACGTGGCGACCACCCGGCCGGGCAGGCGCATGCCGATGTACGGCGAGTTCTGCGACTGTCCGTGCAGGTCGTCGACCGAGAACGTGCGCACGGCGGCCGGGTCGTACAACGTGACCTCGGCCGGTGCCCCCTCGACGATCGCGTGCCCGTGGCCGGCGACCTGGCCGATCCGGGCCGGCGCGCTCGAGAGCACCCGGGCGACGTCGGCCCAGTCGAGGCGACCGTCGGCCACCACGGCGGCGTGCACGACGCTGAGCGCCGACTCGAGCCCGACCATCCCGTTCGCGGCGGCCGGCCACTCGCAGTGCTTCGCCTCGGCCGGGTGCGGCGCGTGGTCGGTGGCGACGATGTCGATCGTGCCGTCGGCGAGGGCTGCGCGGAGCGCGTCGACGTCCTCACGACTGCGGAGGGGCGGGTTGACCTTGTAGCGGGCGTCGTACCCGGGCGCACCGTCGTGGCCCGCGATGAGGTCCTCGGTCAGGACGAGGTGGTGCGGGGTGACCTCCGCCGTCACGTCGATCCCGCGGGACTTGGCCCAACGGATCACCTCGACGCTGCCCGCCGTCGAGACGTGGCAGACGTGCAGCCGGGCACCGACGTGGTCGGCGAGCAGGACGTCGCGCGCGATGATCGACTCCTCGGCCACGGCGGGCCATCCGGCGAGGCCGAGCTCGGAGGACAGCCGGCCCTCGTTCATCTGCGCGCCGATGGTCAGACGGGGTTCCTGGGCGTGCTGCGCGAGCACCCCGCCGAAGCCCTTGATGTACTCGAGCGCGCGCCGCATGAGCAGCGGGTCGGCGACGCACGAGCCGTCGTCGGAGAACACCCGGACGGCCGCGCGCGAGGTCGCCATCGCGCCGATCTCGGACAGGTGCGTGCCCTGCAGACCCTGCGACACGGCGCCGATCGGCCGGACCGTGACGTAGCCGGCGTCGTCCCCGAGCGCCTGCACCTGCTCGACCACCCCGGCGGTGTCGGCGACCGGCGAGGAGTTCGCCATCGCGTTCACCGCGGTGAACCCGCCGGCGGCGGCGGCCCGTGAGCCGGACAGCACGGTCTCGGACTCCTCGTGGCCGGGTTCGCGGAGGTGGGTGTGCAGGTCGACGAGACCGGGCAGGGCGAGCAGCCCCTCAGCGTCGACGACCGTGGCACCGGCCGTGTCGAGACCGGACCCGACCGCGGTGACGAGCCGACCCTCCAGGCGGATGTCGGCCCGGGTGCCGTCGACCAGCTGCGCGCCGCGGATGAGGTGTGCGGTCATGCGACGGTCTCCTTCTGGTGGTCACCGGTGAGGGCGAGGTAGAGCACGGCCATCCGGACCGAGACGCCGTTCGCGACCTGCTCGACCACGGTGGAGCGGGCGTCGTCGGCGGCCACGCCGGCGATCTCGAGCCCGCGGTTCATCGGGCCGGGGTGCATCACGAGCGTGCGCTCGGGCAGCCGGGCGAAGCGCGCGGCGGTGAGCCCGAAGTGGCGGGTGTACTCGCGCGGGTTCGGGAAGAAGGCGTCGTTCATCCGCTCCTGCTGGATGCGCAGGGTCATCACGACGTCCGGGTCCTCGGCCAGTGCGGCGTCGAGGTCGTGCTGGACCGCGGCACCGAAGGGGCGGTCCACCGCGGGCAGCAGCGTCGGCGGCGCGGCGAACGTGACGTGGGCGCCGAGGGTCCGGAGCAGCCAGGCGTTGCTGCGGGCCACGCGGCTGTGCAGGACGTCGCCGACGATGAGCACGCGGACGCCGTCGAGGCCCTGCCCGCGGCTCGCCGTGCCGTGCAGTCGGCGGCGCATCGTGAACGCGTCGAGGAGCGCCTGCGTGGGGTGCTCGTGGGTACCGTCACCGGCGTTCACGACCGGCACGTCGATCCAGTCGGCCTCGGCCAGGACGCGCGGGGCGCCGGACGCCCCGTGGCGGATGACGATGCCGTCGATGCCCATCGCGTCGAGGGTCTGCACGGTGTCCTTGAGCGACTCGCCCTTCGAGACGCTCGAGCCCTTCGCGGCGAAGTTGATGACGTCCGCGGAGAGGCGCTTGGCGGCCGCCTCGAACGAGATCCGCGTGCGGGTCGAGTCCTCGAAGAACAGGTTGACGACCGTCCGGCCGCGCAGTGCCGGCAGCTTCCGGACCTCGCGCGTGTTCACCTCCGCCATCTCCTCGGCGACGTCGAGGATGCGGACGGCTTCCTCCCGCGACAGGTCCGCGGTGGAGAGCAGGTGCCTCATGCCGCACCGCCCTGCTCGATGACGACCTCGTCGACGCCGTCGGTCTCGGTCAGGTGCAGCGAGACCCGCTCGTCGCCCGCGGTCGGCAGGTTCTTGCCGACGTGGTCGGCCCGGATCGGCAGCTCGCGGTGGCCCCGGTCGACGAGGACCGCCAGGCGGACGGCGCGTGGGCGGCCGATGCCCTGCAGGGCGTCGAGCGCCGCGCGGACCGTCCGGCCGGAGTAGAGGACGTCGTCGACGAGGACGACGACCTTGCCGTCGACGCCGCCGGCGGGGATGACCGTCCGGTGCGGGGACCGACCGATGCCCCGACCGAGGTCGTCGCGGTACATCGTCACGTCGAGTGCTCCGACGCGCTCGGTGCCGATGCCGCCGGACGCGGACTCCCACCCGGGCTCGATGTCGGCGAGGACCCGACCCAGGCGCTCGGCGAGGACCGCCCCGCGGGTCGGGATGCCGAGCAGCACGAGGTCCGAGCCGCCGTGGTTGGCCTCGAGGATCTCGTGTGCGATGCGTGTCAGGGCACGCGTGATGTCGGACTGCTGCAGGACCGTTCTGGTGCCCACGCCGACCTCCTTCCTCGTCTCTCTGGACGACCCCCGCCTCACTGGACGGCATCAAAGGATGCTGGTTGCGTTCGAGCCTAGCGGGACTCCCGGTCCTCCGCGACAGTCCGACCGGACGGTCCACGGCCCTCCGCGACGGCGCCGAGGACGCCGTTCACGAAGCCGGCCGAGTCGTCGGTGGACAGCGACTGGGCGAGCTCGACGGCCTCCGCGATCGCCACGGCGTCCGGGACCTCCGGGTTGAACCGGATCTCCCACACGCCCATGCGCAGGATGCAGCGGTCGAGGACCGGCATCCGGGCGATCGCCCAGCCCTGCGCGTGGTCGGAGATGACGCCGTCGATCTCGTACCGGGCCTCGTCGACGCCCGTCACGATCTGCCGCGCGTAGTCCCAGCTGGAGGCGCGCTCCGGCTGGTCGAGGTGGCGGACCGTCTCGGTCGCGAGGACGTCCGCGATCGGCAGCTCGCGCACCTCGGCCACGTACAGCATGTCGAGGGCGCGCTTGCGGGCCTTCGAACGAGCACTCATACGGTCAGCGCCTAGTCGTTGACGCGGCCGAGGTAGTTGCCGTCGCGGGTGTCGACCTTGACCTTGGTGCCGGACTCGAGGAAGAGCGGGACCTGGATCTGGTACCCCGTGACGATCGTCGCCGGCTTCGTGCCGCCGGAGGAGCGGTCGCCCTGCAGGCCCGGCTCGGTCTCGATCGTGGTGACGATCGAGGTCGGGAGCTCGACGTAGAGCGGGTTGCCCTCGTTCATCGCGATGGTGACCTGCGCGGACTCGAGCAGGAAGTTGCGCGCGTCACCGACGACGGCCGCCGGGACGTTGACCTGGTCGTAGGTGTCCTGGTCCATGAAGACGTACGAGTCGCCGTCCTCGTAGAGGTACTGGAAGTCGCGGCGGTCCACCGTGGCGGTCTCGATCTTCGCGCCGGCGTTGAAGGTGCGGTCGACGACCTTGCCGGAGACGACCTGCTTGAGCTTGGTGCGCACGAAGGCGCCGCCCTTGCCCGGCTTCACGTGCTGGAACTCGACGACCGACCAGAGCTGCCCGTCGATGATGAGAACGGCGCCGTTCTTGATGTCAGTGGTACTCGCCATGGGTCTTCCGTTCGATGGTGTTGTGAAGGTGTCCAGGCTCGTGGAGCCCCGGACGAGTGTAGCGGACGGGGCCCGGCGTGCCGGGACCGGACCGACGGCCTACTGCCGTCTCCGCGCCAGCCACGCGTCGACGGCCGCCCACGTGAGCAGCACGACGCAGGTGCCGCCGAGCAACGCCCCGGCCACGAGCGTGCTGATCACGGCCGTCGGCCGGGCCGGCGCGGCCAGGTAGACCACGGCCAGGAGGCCCGCCCCGGCTCCCAGGAGCACGAGCAACACCCGGCGGATCATGCCGGAGACGGTCTGGCGGTCACGCCGGTCGCTGAGCAGCCGGATGTTCACCGACAGCCGCCCCGCCTCGACCGCCTCGGTGATCTTGTCGATGCGGCGCGGCAGCCGCCGCGCCGAGGTCACCAGCCCGAAGAGCTCGCGGACGAGGACGCTCCGCACCGCGGCGGGCCGGAGCTGGTCGCGGATCTGCTCCGCTGCGAGGCCGCGCGACTCCTCGAGCAGGTCGAACGACGGCGCGAGCGTGCGGAGCGTCCCCTCGAAGATCGCCAGCGCGCGGGCGGCCGCCACGAAGTCGGCCGGAGCACGCAGCCGGTAGCGACCGAACACCTCGACCGCGTCGTCCACCGTCTCGACGCCGATCCGCGCGCCCGGACCGAGTTCCTCGGCGACGAACCGCGCCATGTCGCGCCGGAAGTCCGCTTCGTCCTCGGGGTCGCGGACCGGCGCCATCCGGAGGACCGCGTCCGCGATGCGTGAGGTGTCGTCCTGCAGGTAGGCGGCGAGCAGTTCCTGGACCGTGTCCCGGAGACCCGGGTCGAGCCTCCCGACCGATCCGAAGTCGATGAGCGCGGGCCGTCCGTCGGGCAGGAGCAGGACGTTCCCCGGGTGCAGGTCCGCGTGGTAGACGCCGTCGAAGACGACCTGACGGAGGAACGCGCGGAGGACCGAGCGCATCGGCTCGTCGAGGTCGCGGTCCGAGCGCTCGGCTCGGATCGCGCTGAGCGTATCGCCCTCCAGGAACTCCATCACGAGCACGCGTCGCGTGGACAGGTCGCGGTACGGCTCCGGGAACCGCACCTCGTCGGGACGCGCGCTCCGGGCCTGGGCCGCGCGGAGCGACTCGAGGTTCCGCAGCTCCGCGGTGAAGTCGACCTGTCGGACGAGGTCGGCGCCGTACTGCTCGGCCACCTCGACCACGCCGAGCTGCCGCGCCTGCGCGGACGTCCGGGTCAGGAAGCGCACGAGCCGCAGGGCGATGTCGACGTCCCGCCGGACCGCGGCGTCGATGCCCGGCCGCTGCACCTTGACCGCGACCGCGGTGCCGTCGGCGAGCCGTGCGCGGTGCACCTGCGCGATGGAGGCCGCGGCGACGGGCTCCGGGTCGAAGGACGCGAACACCCCGGCCACCGGCGCGCCGAGCTCGGCCTCGAGCAGCGCGGCGACCTCGTCGGGCGCGGCGGGACGCACGCTCCCCTGCAGGAGCGCGAGGCGCTCCGTCCACTCGTCGGGCAGCAGGTCGTCGCGTGTGGACAAGACCTGGCCCATCTTCACGAAGCCACCGCCGGCCTCCTCGAGCGCCAGGCGCAGGTGGTCGGCCTGGTCCCGGCGGAGGTCGGCCGTGGCCGGCTCCCGCGAGAAGTCGAGCCGACGGATCGGCAGGAGCCCGTGGCGCCGTGCGATCCCGAGCACCTCGGCGAACCGACGGGCCCGACCGCGGGCGGTCCCCGCGTCCGGACGCTGCTGGGTGGAGAAGTCGCTGAGACGGGGCGGGTTCGGCACGTCCTCAGTCTGCTCCGTGGGCCTGGGGCGGACCGGGGTGCCGGGACCCGTCGGACCTCAGGCGCCGACCTCCTGGTACGCGGTGAAGAGCAGGTGGTCCTCCGGGCCCTCGAGCGTCACCGGCTTGCCGATCCCGTCGAGGATGATGAACCGGAGCATGCCGGCGCGTGCCTTCTTGTCCCGACGCATGGTCGCGAGGAGGCTCTGCCACCGTCCGAGCGGGTAGGTGGTGGGGAGCGAGAGCGAGTCCAGCACCGCCCGGTGTCGGTCCACGGTGGCGTCGTCCAGGTGCCCGGTCAGGCGTGCGAGTTCGGCGGCGAAGACCATGCCGACGGAGACCGCAGCGCCGTGTCGCCACTGGTACCGCTCGGCGTGCTCGATCGCGTGACCGAGGGTGTGCCCGTAGTTGAGCACCTCGCGACGGCCCTGCTCCGTGAAGTCGTCCGACACGACCTGCGCCTTGAGACCGATCGCGAGTTCGACGACGCGACGGAACTCGGGCGTCGTCGGGTCGGTGACGCGATCGACGTCCGCCTCGATGACGTCGAGGATCTCCGGGACCGCGATGAAGCCGGCCTTGACGATCTCGGCGAAGCCGGCGAGGACTTCGTTCCGCGGCAGGGTCCGGAGGAGGTCCAGGTCGGCGACCACCGCGCGCGGGGCGGCGAAGGCGCCGACGAGGTTCTTGCCCTCGTTCGTGTTGATGCCGGTCTTGCCGCCGACGCTCGCGTCGACCATGCCGAGCACCGTGGTGGGCATCGACAGGTACGGCACGCCGCGCAGCCACGTGGCGGCGACGAACCCGGCGAGGTCGGTGACGGCGCCGCCGCCGAGCCCGATCACGGCGTCGGTGCGGGTGAAGTCGGACTGGCCCATGACCTGCCAGCAGAACGAGGCGACCTCGATCCGCTTCGCGGCCTCGGCGTCGGGGACCTCCGCGATGAGGGCCTCGAGCCCCGCGTCGACGAGCAGCTGCCGGAGGTCCTCGGCCCGGGCCCCGAGTGTCGGTGCGTGCACGATGAGGACCTTGGCGACGCGCGGGCCGAGCAACGCGGGGACGGCCCCGAGCAGGCCGTTCCCGACCGCGACGACGTAGCCGTCGTCGCCGCCGACTCGGATCTCGGTGGTGCCCTCGGGCAGGGTCGACTCGGTCACGGTGCTCCTTCGTCGGAGGTGGTGGGGGTGCTGGGTCGGCCGTCGGTCCGGCCGTCGGTCCGGGCGCTCGCCGGTGCCGTGCGCCGGACCCACGCGACGACGTCCTCCGCCACGCGGGACATCGGCCGCCGCGAGGTGTCGAGCACCAGGTCGGCCAGCCGTTCGTACGTCGGTGCCCGCTCGTCGAGGATCGACTGCCACGCCGTGATGCCGCCGGTCGCGATGAGCGGCCGGTCGCTACCGAGGATCCGGGGCGCGACCGCCTCGGCCGAGACGGTCAACAGGACGACGTGCGCGTCCGCGATCGCCGCGCGCGTGCCCTCGTGCATGACGGCTCCCCCGCCGAGGGACACGACGCCGCCGGTCCCGACCGCTCGTCGGACCGCCTCGGCCTCGAGCTCGCGGAACACCGGCTCGCCGCGCTCGGCGAACAGCCGCGGGATCGGGCCGTGCTCGCGGGCGATCACCCGGTCGGTGTCGGTGAACGGGACGCCGAGTGCCTTGGCCACCCGGCGGCCGACGCTCGACTTCCCCGCGCCCATCGGTCCGATGACGACCACGGGCCGGGGCACGGCCGCGTTCACCGGGCTGGCGTCTGCGCGGTCGGGTCGCTCCGGCGCGTCCGGAGCGTCTCCGGGATCGCGGCGAGGTAGCCCTCGAGGTTCCGCTTCGTCTCGGCCACGCTGTCACCGCCGAACTTCTCGAGCACGGCGTCGGCGAGCACCAGGGCCACCATCGCCTCGGCGACGACACCGGACGCCGGCACCGCGCAGACGTCGGAGCGCTGGTGGTGCGCGCTCGCGTCCTCGCCCGTCGCGACGTCGATGGTCTGCAGCGCGTGCGGGACGGTGGCGATCGGCTTCATCGCCGCACGGACGCGGAGGACCGTACCGGTGGACATGCCGCCCTCGGTGCCGCCCGCTCGATCGCTCGTGCGCACGATCGCACCGTCGGCGCGCTGCAGTTCGTCGTGCGCGGCGGACCCGCGGCGGGCCGCGGTCGCGAAGCCGTCACCGACCTCGACGCCCTTGATCGCCTGGATGCCCATGATCGCCGCTGCCAGGCGCGCGTCGAGTCGACGGTCCCACTGCACGTGCGAGCCGAGTCCCGGCGGGACCCCGTAGAAGAGCACCTCGACCACGCCGCCGAGGGTGTCGCCGTCCTTCTTCGCGGCCTCGACCTCGGTCACCATCCGGGCGGAGGTCGCGGGGTCGGCGCAGCGGAGCTGGTCGTCGTCGAGGCGGTCGACGTCGGCGGGCACGGGCAGTGCGGCGTCCTCCGGCACGCGGACCGTACCGACCTGCAGCGTGTGCGCGACCGAGGTCATCCCGAGTTCGGCGAGGAAGGACTTCGCCACGGCGCCGAGCGCGACCCGGGCCGCGGTCTCACGGGCGGACGCGCGCTCGAGGATCGGTCGGGCCTCGTCGAAGCCGTACTTCTGCATCCCGACCAGGTCCGCGTGCCCGGGGCGCGGGCGCGTCAGCGGGGCACCGCGGCCACGCGAGGCGTCGGTCTGCTCGACGGGCTCGGGGTTCATCACCTCGACCCACTTCGGCCACTCGGTGTTGCCGATGCGGATCGCGATGGGGCTGCCCATCGAGAGACCGTGGCGGACGCCACCGGACAGGTGCAGCTCGTCCTGCTCGAACTTCATGCGGGACCCACGGCCGTAGCCGAGCTTGCGGCGCGCGAGGTCGGCGCGGATGGACTCGTACGACACCGGGACGCCGGCCGGGAGGCCTTCCATCATGGCGATGAGTTCGGGTCCGTGGGACTCTCCAGCGGTCAACCAACGAAGCATGGAGCCATCCTCCCACAGCGCACGGCCGTGCGACGTGCCGTGCGCTGCGGGAGGGACTACTGGTACTCCGGGTGCGCCCGCAGCCAGCTGCGGAAGCGCTCGACCGCGACGAGGTGCTGGTCGTACGTGTCCGAGAACACGGTCTCGCCGGTCTCGAGGTCGACCGTGACGAAGTACAGCCAGTTGCCCGTCGCCTGGTGCACGACCGCGTCGATCGCGATGTCACCGGGGTTCGAGATCGGGGCCGGCGGCAGTCCGTCGTGCTGGTAGGTGTTGTACTCGTTCGACGCGTCCGCCCGCTCGGCGTCCGTGGTCGTCACGGTGTGCGTGTTCCCGGTGCCGTAGGCGACGGTCGCGTCGGACTGCAGCCGCATGCCGTCGTCCAGCCGGTTCTGGAACACCCGCGCCACCTTCGGGTAGTCGGCGGCGAGACCGGCCTCCTTCTGCACGAGCGAGGCGAACACCACGACGCGCTCCTGGTCGGCCTCGGCGACGCCGGCCTTCTCGAGCCGCTGCTTCATCGTGTCGACCATGGCCTGGAAGTACTGCTTCGCGGTCCAGTCGGGCTTGATCGGGTAGGTCGCCGGGAACAGCCAGCCCTCGAGGGTCGTGACGCCCGCGGGGAGACCGTACGCCGAGACGTCCTCCGCCGCGGCGGCGACCTCGGCCTTGCTCAGGCCGGCCTTCGAGACCATGCCGGCCTCGATGTCCTGCAGGGCCGTCCCCTCCGGGATGACGAGTGACGGGTCCTCGACGCGGTTCGCCTTGTCCTGCAGCGCCGAGAGCGCGGCCTTCGAGCTCATCTGCTTCTTGAGCGCGTAGGAGCCCGGCTGGAACTGGACCTCGGGCGACGCGAGCAGCAGTTCGTAGAACGCGCTCGAGGTCTTCACCACGCCGCTGCGTTGCAACGTGGCGGCGACGTCCTCGCCGATGTCGCCCTCCTTGATCGTGATGGTCACCTTCGAGGTGCCGTCACCGGTGTAGTCGTCGGTCTCCTTCGCGCCAGAGATCGCGCTCATCACCGCCTTCACCTTCGGTGCGGCGAACGCGTAGGCACCGCCGGCGGCGGCGAGCACCAGCGCGACGATGACGACCCCCGCGATGAGCGGACCCTTGCGACGGGCGGGACGGTCGTCCCGCGGCGGACGGGAGGCTCCCCCGCGCCCGCCCCGTCGGCCGCCGTCGCGGGAGCTGGC
>NZ_QKTK01000018.1:0-63824 GCF_003234475.1 Curtobacterium sp. MCBD17_008
CGTCCGCCCAGACCGCCCCGACCGCCCCGACCCGTTCGACCACCCACACCGAGGAGACCACCCGTGCCTGAGACCACCGCCCTGCCCCGCCCGCCGTTCGACCCCGAGTTCGTCCCGTTCCTGACGGCCATGGACGAACGCGGCCGGTTCCACCTCACCGATCACCCCGACCCCTACCCGGTCGAGGACTGCTACGCCGGCCTCGTCTGGACCGCCGAGCACGCCGACGACCTCGGCATCGACGCGGAGCGCATCGTCCTCGTCGGACAGAGCGCCGGCGCCGGGCTCGCCGCCGGCACCGCGATCCTCGCTCGTGACCAGCAGGGGCCGGGCGTGATCGGGCAGGTGCTCGTCAGTCCGATGCTCGACGACCGGGACGCCACCGTGTCGGCACGACAGTTCGACGGCGTGGGTGTCGCCGACCGGGAGATGACCGGGTTCGGCTGGGACGCGTACCTCGGCGACCGACGCGGTGGCGACGACGTGTCCGTCTCCGCCGCCCCCGGCCGCGCGACCGACCTCGCCGGGCTGCCGCCGGCGTACGTCGACTGCGGCAGCGCCGAGGTGTTCCGGGACGAGACCGTGGCCTACGCGAGCGCACTCTGGGCGGCGGGCGTACCGGCGGAGTTGCACGTGTGGCCGGGAGCGTTCCACGGGTCGACGAGCATGGTGCCGGAGGCGGTCCTGTCGCAGCGATCCGTCCGTGCCCTGCGGGAGTGGACCGGACGCCTCCTGGGGACCACCGCCTGACGGGACCCGGGCGGGCGCGCCCCCTCGTCGGGGGGAGGACGGTCCCGGGCCGTCTCCGCCCGGGACCCGTAGGCTCGGTGGTGGATCCGCCGGTGCACGGGGCGCACGGCGGGAGGCAAGGGGGAACCACATGTCCGTCACGTCCAGGATCACCACCGCAGCAGCGGCCGCCGTGCTCGTCGCCGTCGCACTGTCCGGCTGTGCCGGGAACGGGGGCACAGCGCCGCGGGCCGAGCGGTCCGCCCCGACGACTCCGGCGTCGACGACACCGACACCGGTGTCGCCGACGCGCACACCGACGGCGGAGGCGGCACCGCCCACCGACCTCACCTTCGAGGACGGCGCCGGCCTCTCCGCCAGCACCCTGCCCGCGTTCAGCCTCGAGGTCTCGGGACTCGACGGGTGGGAGCAGACCGGCGAGGACCCGACCGCCGGGTCGCGGGAGTACACGAACGCGGACGGTTCGGTCGCCACGATCACGCAGCAGCGCATCACCGACCTCGACCCGGCCATGGGCGACCGGGCGGCCACGGTGCAGATGTTCACCGCGGCGGGTTTGCCGGCCGAGCAGCTCGAGGAACAGCTCCTGCCGACGATGACCGGTGGCACGGCTCAGTTCCTGTCGATCGCGGGGCAGGGCAGCGACGGGTCGTGGTCCGCGACGGTGGCGCGCGCGTTCGCGAAGCCCGGAGCGGCGCTCATCGTGAAGGTGCGGACGTCCTCGCAGGAGGCGCTCCGCCCGGACCTGCACGACGTCCTCGTGCACGCGCAGGTCGCCCTGACCTGACCTGATCGTCGTGCGCTCGACCGGGCCGCTCAGCACGACGTGGCCCGCCCGGACCTGCTCAGCTCGGGCGCAGGGCCGCGAGCCGTGCGAGGGTCCCGGGCTCGGGCGCCCACCCGAGGAGTTCCTCCGTCCCGCCCACGTCGTAGGTGCGCTCGAGACCGAGCTGCCGGACCGAGTACGGGGAGATGCCCGACCGGCCCCGGGCGACCGCGGCGACGTGCCGAGCGGCGCGCATCGGCACGTGCACGACCCGCAGCGGCCGGCCGACGACGGCCCGGAACGCGTCCCCGATGGGGACCGGGTCGTCGTCCGTCACGTTCACCGCGTGCGTGCCGTCGACGTCGGCACGGAGTGCGGCGAGGACGGCGGCGGCGAGGTTGTCGACCCAGGTGAGCGCGTGGGGCGCGCGTCCGCCGAGCGGGAGCGGCAGCACCCCGTGTCGCGACGCACGCAGCACGCGGGGGAGCAGCGTGGCGTCGCCGGAGCCGTAGACGGCGTGCGGGCGGAGGATGACCGCCGACGCGCGGCGGGCCGCCACGAGCTGCCCTTCGTTCGCGAACTTCGACTCACCGTAGGTGCCGAACCAGCGGTAGCGGCCCGTCGCCTCGGCCGGCTGGGCGCGGACGGACGGGCGAGCGAGGTCGTACACCGAGGACGAGCTGACGTGGACGACCCTGCCCGTCGTGAGGGCGAGCGCGGATTCCATGATCCGGGAGTTCCGGTCGAACATGCCCCGGTCGAACCCGTCCCGGACCTCCGCTGCGCAGTGGACGAGCGGCACGTCCCCGAGCCGCGGCACCCGGGCGCGACCGGCGGCGAGGTCGACGTGGACGTGCTCGTCGGCGCCGCCCCGACCGGGACGGCGCCCGAGGTCGATGACGTGGTGCCCCTCCCGCTTCAGGGCCGAGATGACCCGGCCCCCGACGAACCCGCTCCCGCCGGTGACGGCGACGGTGCTCGTCACGGCGTGCGCTCCGCACGGACGACGAGCCGGCTGTAGGAGGCGGCCATCGTGCGCTGCTTCCGCACCCGCGACCGGACCCGGAGCGGACCGGCCGCCGCGGCCGCACGGGCGAGCGCCGCCGCGAACACCTCCGCCTCGAGCGTGGCGAGCGGCATCCCGATGCAGAAGTGCGCTCCGGCGCCGAACCACAGCTGCCGCATCTCCTTCGGCACGGGGCGGGAGGGGTCGAAGTCGCCGGCCCGGGCACAGGCGAAGATGTTCGCGAGGATGATCCGCTCCCCGGCACGGACACGGACGCCGTCGACGCGGTGGTCGCGGAGCACGCTGCGGATCATGACGGGTGAGGGCACGGTGACGCGCATCGCCTCCGCGACGGCCGCGGGGACGTCCTCGGGGTGTCGGGCCAGGTGGTCGAGGTGGCCGGACTCGATGACCAGGTTCGTGAAGCGCGGGACGAAGCTGACGATCGTCTCGGTCCCGGCCACGATCATCGCGGTGACGACCGACACGGTGTCCTCCTCGGTGATCCCCTCGGCTCGCATGAGCGCGGGGACCGTCCCGGGAGCGGCCGCTCGGTAGGCGGCGCGGGTGCTCGCGTTGAGGACGGCGAGCTTCTCGTGGACCACCGCGAGTTGCGCGTCCGAGAACTCCTTCGTCGTCAGGGTGACGAAGCCGAGGATCTCCCGGGCCCGGGCGAGCTGCGCCGCGGCGTCGTCCTCCGGGTACCCGGTCAAGCGACAGATGATGAGCGCGGCCGCGCGTTCGATGACGGCCACGACGTCGACGTCCTCGCGTCGGCCCACCGCGTCCTCGAACCGGTCCAGCTCCGGGGTGAGCACCTCGTCGACGATGCTGCGGAGGAACCGCTGGGAGAACAGGGGGGTGAGCTTCCGGCGCAGGTGCGCGTGCTCCTCCCCGTCCATGTTGAGCAGGCCCCTCGGACCGATGATGGGCGTCCAGAGCCGGTCCGAGCCTCCCGGCCCGACCTTCGAGTAGGTGACCGGGTCGAGGAGGATCTGTCGCATCCGCGCAGCGTCGCTCACGACGACCCCGAGACCGGGGACCCGCACGACCCGGCCGAGCCGGGTGATCCCGCGGAGCGCCAGGTAGCCGGCACGGTGGGCGTGCAGGACGACGCGGCGGTCCTCCCGCGTGGCTCGTCGCGCGGCACGCGCGTCGATGCCGGTCACGGTCGGACGTCCACCGTGCTCGTGGACCGCGGGCGGTACCGGTGGCCGGCGTACCAGGCGAGCGACCGGACGATGCCCCACACGGCGATCCGGCGGACGGACATCGTGACGACCATCTCGCGGTGCAGGCCGTACCGGTCCGTCACCCGCCGGACGGCGTTGGTGAGGTCACGGTCCTCGTGCGTGTCCTCGATGGCGGTCCGCGGGAACCCGCCGACGCGCTCGTACAGCTCGCTGGTGATGGCGAGGTTGTTCCCGGCGACCATCACGTAGGGCCCCTGGTACTGCCTGCCCCGGTTCTCCGGCAGGAGGCGCCCACACCAGATCGCGACCTCGTTGACGACGCACAGGAACCGGTAGCGGAGCGGCCCGACCGGGAAGTCGTCGCGCCTCGGCAGCGTCAGGCCGCCGAAGAACAGGTGGTCCGTCTCGGCGAACAGGCGCTTGACTGTGGCGGTCCAGTCCGGGGCCGGGAGGCAGTCCGCATCCGTCCGGACGAGGTGCGTGCACCCGGCGGCGATCGCGGCGCGGGCGGCGGTGTCCGATGCGGCACCGGTGCCCTTCTGCCGCTCGACGACGACCTGCCAGGACAGGTCGTGCCGACGGACGTGGTCGGCGACGATCCGCTCCGTGCCGTCGGTCGACCCGTTGTCGCAGACGACGACGGTGAAGTCCGGGTCGACCTGGTCGCGGAGCGCGTCGAGCAGACCGGGGACGAGGCGAGCCTCGTTCCAGGCGGGGACGATGACACCGAGACGGATGCCGACGCTCGTCTCGGGTGTGTCGGACGGGACGGGACGGGACATGGTCGCTCTCCGGACTGACGGAACTCGTGCGCGTGGTGCCGCCGAGGCGGAGTCGTGCGCGGACGGCTCGTCAGGCGACGGAGGACATCCCTGCGGCACCGGAGGTCCCGGGGTGCGCTGCCCTCGAGATGCCCTCGGCGGTCGACCGCGCTGCGTCCATGTCGGCGACCGCGCGGTCCCCGACGGCCCGGTCCGGACGTCCCAGGTGGCCGAGGACTCTCCGTCGGCGGCGGTCCTGCAGCTCGAGGACGACGAGTGCGGACACGACGAGCACGGCCACGGCGGTGAGTGTCAGGACGACGATCACGGTGTTCCCCCCTTCCCGGACGATGTCCGGTAGGGACAACCTAGCGGCCCGGGGACCGCTGCCGGGAACGGTCTCCTGGGAGCGTGTCGGATTGTCCCGGGGGACTGCCGTCCCGGGGACTGCCGTCCCGGGGACTGCCGGTCAGGCGCCGTCCGGCGCGCCGGTCACGGGCCCGGGGACGGCGACCTGCACGGCACTGATCCGACCCGCGCGCGTCTGCGCGGTGGTGGCCGGGTCGTAGCTGTCCGCGGTGGCGAGGTACAGCGTCCGGCCGTCGGGTCCTCCGAGCGCGCAGTCGATCGCGCAGCGGCCGGGGGCGTCGATGCGGTCCGTGACCTCGCCGCCCTCGACGACGCGCAGGAACTCTCCCGTGTCGACCGAGCAGACCCAGATCGCCCCCTCGCTGTCCACCGTGCTCCCGTCCGGTGTGACCCCGTCCGGCAGCGCCGCCCACTCGCGTCGTCCCGTCAGGCTGCCGTCCGGCTCGATGTCGAACGCGGTCAGACGGCCGCCCCAGGTCTCGCTGACCACCAGGGTCCGCGTCCCGGGCAGCACGTTCGCACTGTTCGGGAACACCAGTCCGTCCGCGGCGAGCCGGGAGGAGCCGTCCCGGTCGATCACGTACAGCGGGCCGGGGCGCAGCTCCTCGCCGCCGTACAGGTCGTACCCGAACGCGCCGATGTACGTGCGGCCGCTCTCCGGGTCGACGACCAGGTCGTTCAGGAGCGACGGCTCGGTGGCGGACAAGTCCGCGAAGACGCTCGTCGTCCCCACGGCGTCCACCGCCACGACCGTGCGGGACTCCATCGCGCTGACGACGAGCCGTCCGTCGGGCAACCACCCGAGCCCGGACGACTGGCCGTCCACGGTGGTCTCCAGACGCGGCCCGTCCTCCGTGCCGGGGTCGATCGAGAAGACCTCGCCCGTGTGCATGTCGGAGTACCAGAGCCGCCCGCGGTACCAGCGGTTCCCCTCGGGGAAGCGGATACCGGTGACGACGTCGGTCGCGGACTGCAGGGTGGTGTGCACACCCCCAGCCTGCCACCCGGCCCGGCGTCCGCGCACGGGGAGGACGTGTGCCGGACGACCGGGCTCAGGGTCCGATCGGCTTCTGGGTGAGCGTGAACGCGATGCCACTGAGGTCGATGGACTGCCCCTTGCCCGTCGTGACCTCCGACGAGAGCCCGATCGTGAAGGTGACGTCGAGGACCGAGGTACCGTGCGTCGGTGTCACGGTCCACGAGGTGCGGCCCGCGGGCGCGAGGCTCGAGCTGGTGGAGGCGAGCGACAGGGACTGCGTCGACGCGGCGATGAGTTCCGCGTCGCCCGTGATGCTCTGCGGCACCCAGGTCAGGTCCGCCGTCAGGTCGTCGCCGGTCGCCGTCACGTCCAGCGTCTGGTGGAACTGGTACGCGTTGCCGGGGACCATCCGCACCGTCGTGATGTCGACCACGTCCGACCGACCGTTCGTGATGTCCGTCCACACGCCGTCCGGGTTCGCGGACAGCGCGAGCGTGCCGGAGGAGACCGTCGCCGGACGGGTGGAGGCCTCGGCGTTCCAGAGCGCGAAGGTGCCCGCGCCGCCGAGGAGCAGAGTGAGGCCGCTGGCGCTGGCGACGACACCGGTGACGATCTTGTGCATGGGAGCCCGTTCGGGTCGGGTCGGTGGATGCCCCGACCGTACCGGTCCCCAGAAGTGCGGACACGAGACGCCGTCCGCTTCGTGCGGCCCCAGATCGAGGGGCACGCGCACCGTTGGTCAGACGGGTGCCGGCAGTTCCAGACCCGACAGCTCGCGCATCACCGAGTTGAGGTGCCACTGGTCGCGGAACAGCCCGTACCGGTCGCGGTCGGTGGTGACGATCTCGAGGTCGCGCCGCTTCTCGAGGATCGCGAAGTCCGCGTCCGTGACGGTGCGGACCATCGTCCACGGCAGTGGCTCGACCCGGACGGCGGTGCCGAACTCGGCCATCAGGCGTGAGGTGAGGACCTCGAGCTGCAGGGACCCGATGACACCGACCATCGGCGCCTGCGCGGTCCGGCGCTCGGAGTGCAGCAGCTGGACCACGCCCTCCCCGGCGAGCTGCTGCATGCCCTTCCGGAACTTCTTCGCCGTGCTCGGGTCGGTAGGGGCGACCGTCGCGAACATCTCGGGTGCGAAGCGGGGGAGCGGCTCGAACTCGACCGGTTCCTCGCTGAAGAGCGTGTCCCCGGGGTGCAGCATCGTCGCGTTGACCAGGCCGACGACGTCGCCGGGCCAGGCGAGGTCGACGGTGTCGCGCTCGCGTCCGAACACACTCAGCGCGTGCTTCGTGTTGAACCGCCGACCGGACTGGGCGTGCGTCAGCATCATGCCGCGGTCGAACCGCCCGGAGCAGATCCGGACGAAGGCGACCTGGTCGTGGTGGGCGGGGTCCATGTTCGCCTGCACCTTGAACACCTGCGCGGCGAACGGCTCGGTCACCGGACGGGCGGCACCGTCCGCGGTTCGGCGGGGCAGGGCGGCGGGTGCGGCGTCGCGGAGGAAGCGCAGCAGGTCGACGGTGCCGACGTGCTTGGTGGCGACGCCGAAGAACACCGGCATGCTCATCCGGTCGTGGAAGTCGCCCTGGTCGGGCAGGCCGCGGACCTCGCGGGTGAGCTCGACCTCCTCGACGGCGGTCCGCCAGGCGGCACCGAGCAGCTCGGCCGCCTCGTCCGCCGACCGCTCGGTCGTGACCGGCAGGTGCCCGCCGCCGCTCGACTCGAAGGTCGTCAGCGTCCCCGTCGCGGTGTCGACGAGGCCCTGCAGGTGCCCGGCCTCGCCGACCGGCCAGGTCACGGGCGTCGGGGTCCGACCGGTGCGCTCCTCGAGTTCGTCGAGCAGGTCGAGCGCCTCGCGTCCGGGCCGGTCCCACTTGTTGACGACCGCGATGACCGGGATGTCCCGCGTGCGGCAGACCTCGAACAGGCGGATCGTCTGCGCTTCCATGCCCTTGGCGGCGTCGATGAGCATGACGGCACAGTCGACGGCGGCCAGTGCGCGGTAGGTGTCCTCGGAGAAGTCGGCGTGACCGGGGGTGTCGACGACGTTGATGAGCGTGCCGCCCGCGTCGAGCTGCACGACGGCGGAGCTGATGGAGATCCCGCGACTGCGCTCGATCTCCATCCAGTCGGAGACGGTCGCTCGGCGGGTCGCCTTCCCCTTGACCGCACCGGCTTCGTCGATGGCGTCAGCGGCGAGGGTCAGCGACTCGGTCAGGGTCGACTTGCCGGCGTCCGGGTGGGCGATGACGGCGACCGTGCGGCGGCGCTCCGCTTCCCGCTCGATGACCGTGGCCTCCGCCGTCATGCCGAGACCCGGCCGTGGCGTCGTCCGACGGTGTCCTCTGGGCGTTCCGGCATCTGCACCCGACGACGATACCGACTGCACCCGACACCAGACGAACGACGGGGGTAGCCGTCGCCGGACGGGCGCCGGTATGACCGGTTGCAGCAGGACTGGCTCCTGGCGAGCGACATCGCGACCGTCCTCGTGGTGCCGCTCACGTCGGACACCGCCCTGGAGGCGTTCCCCGGCAACGTGTTCGTCCCACGTGAGACGTCCGGGTCGGAGAAGGACTCGGTGGCGGTCGTGTCCCAGATCGGTCCGGTGAGCCGCGAGTACCTCGACCCGTACCCGGCGGGCCGTCTGCCGACCTACCTGCTCCGCGAGGTCGGTGCAGGGGTCCGGCTCGTCACCGGGATCTGCAGCAGCACGCCGTCACCGGTCGAGCCGGACCACCGGCCCGGCGGCGGACTGCCCACCGGCAGCGGGTCGCCGTCAGGCCGCCGCCGCGCCGACCGTCGACGGCTCCGTCCGGAGCGCCGGGCAGTGCTCGGGTGTCGGGTGCTCGCTGATGTCGATGACCTCGTCGAGCCGGTCCCGCGCCGCCGTCAGCTCGGCGAGCTGGGCCGTGATCCGGTCGCGCTCCTGCACGAGCAGGGCGAAGCTCTCGGGCGTGGCCTGCCCGGCGTCGACGCACGGCAGCAGTCGGACGATGGTCCGGCTCGGCAACCCGGCGGCGAACAGCTGCTGGACCAGCCGGACCCGGTCGACGGCGTCCGAGCCGTAGGTCCGCTGCCCGCTCGCGGTGCGGGTGGCGGCGAGCATCCCCTGCTCCTCGTAGTAGCGGAGCGAGCGGACGCTCACCCCGGTCTCGGCAGCGAGGTCCCCGATGCGCATGTCGTCTCCGTCCCGGGTTTGCCCCTGACACTGATGTGAGGTCCTACCGTAACCGAGCCGGAGCGGGACGGACCCGTCCGGCGGAAGGACACCATGGACATCACCGGATCGGTCGCGCTCGTCACCGGCTCGAACCGCGGCATCGGACGCCGCTTCGTCGAGCAGCTCCTGGAGCGCGGCGCCACGAAGGTCTACGCGACCGCACGCCGTCCCGAACTCGTCGACGTCCCCGGCGTGACGGTCCTGCCCCTCGACATCACCGACCCCGCGTCGGTCGCGGCGGCAGCAGTCGCAGCGCCCGACGTCACGCTGCTGGTGAACAACGCGGGCATCTCCTCCTCCGGATCGCTCCTCACCGACGACCTCGCCGACGCCCGCCGCGCGGTGGACACGCACCTGTGGGGCACCCTCGAGGTGGTGCGTGCGTTCGCCCCCGTCATCGAGCGGAACGGCGGCGGTGCGATCGTCAACGTCCTGTCGGCGCTGTCCTGGTTCGCCGCCCCCGGCGCCGGTGGCTACTCCGTCGCGAAGGCCGCCGAGTGGAACATGACGAACGCCGTCCGCCTGGAGCTCGCGAGTCGCGGCGTGACGGTGCAGGGCCTCCACCTCGGCGCCGCGGACACCGACATGATGGCCGGCTACGACGGCCACATGACCGATCCTGCCGACGTCGCCCGCGCGTCACTGGACGGTGTGCAGGCCGGCGCGGCCGAGGTCCTCGTCGACGACTGGAGCCGCATGGTCAAGGCGTCCCTCGCGGCCGACCCGACGGCGCTGACCGACCAGCTCGGCTGACCGGCCGCCGGCGGCACCGCCCCGGGGCCGGAGGTGGCCCGGCCCGGACGTGGCCCGAGGGCGGACGGGAGGCCCGGCGCACGACGTGTGCAGCGCCTCCCGTCCGTCGATGCGGGAGGATGGGGACGTGGACGGACAGGGACAGCAGCCGCGCTGGCGGACGACGTGGTCGATGGTGCAGGTCGGGGTCCTCACCGCTGCGGTGGTCGGGTGCATCGTGCTGCTCCTGACCGGCGACGGGACGCTCGACCGGGTCTACGCGGTCGCGCTCGTGTTCTTCGGGATCGCCCTGCTCGGCCACGTGACGTTCCTGGTCCTCACGAAGCGGGCTGAGCGGGGGCGCTGAGCCGCTCCGGACGCGCTGTGGCCGCGCCGTTGCTCCGCGCCGCTGCTCCGGGGCGCGGTTCGCTGTGCGGACCAGGCGTGAGCGCGCACACCACCGCCCTGGCAAGCTGTGCTCCTCATGGAACTCATCGCACCCGAACTCGTCGTCGTGCTCGTGGTCGCGATCGCCGTCGCCACCGCCGTCTCGAACCGGCTGCGTGTCGCGCCCCCGGTCCTGCTGCTCGCCTTCGGTGCGGGGATCGCGTTCATCCCGGTGTTCCGCGAGGTCGAGCTGCCCGCGGACGCCGTGCTGCTGCTGTTCCTGCCGGCACTGCTGTACTGGGAGAGCCTGACGATCTCGCTCCGGGAGATCCGTGCGAACCTGCGCGGCATCGTCCTGATGGGGACCCTCCTCGTCGTGCTGACGGCCGGCGGGGTCGCGACGCTCCTGCACCTGCTCGGCATGCCGTGGGGTCCGGCCTGGGTGCTCGGTGCCGCGGTCGCCCCGACCGACGCGACCGCCGTCGGTGCGCTCACGCGGTCCCTGCCGCGGCGCAACACGACGGTCCTCCGGGCCGAGTCGCTCGTCAACGACGGCACCACGCTGGTGATCTACGGCATCGCGGTCGCGGTGACGGCGGGGGAGCAGGAGCTCACCTTCTGGAACGTGTCCGGGATGCTGCTGCTGTCCTACGTCGGCGGGATCGCCGCGGGGCTGCTGACCTCGTGGCTCGGGATGCTCGTCCTCCGTCGGGTGCACGCGGTCGTGCTCGAGAACCTGCTGACGCTGCTCGTGCCGTTCGCCGCGTTCCTGGTCGCCGAGGCGGTGCACGCCTCCGGTGTGCTGGCGGTCGTCGTGGCGGGCCTGGTCGTCAGCCAGGTCGCTCCGAAGCTCGACCGGGCGGAGACCCGGCAGCAGGTGCGGTCGTTCTGGTCGTTCGCCACGTTCCTGCTCAACGGCGCGCTCTTCGTGCTCGTCGGGATCGAGGCGACGATCTCGGTCCGGGCCCTGACGGGCGGGGAGATCGCGGTCGGCCTCGGGCTGATCGGCGCCGTGTCGGTGGCCGTCGTCGTGCTCCGCTTCGCGTTCCTCAACCTCACCTGGGGCACGGTGCGGCTCGTGACCCTCCGGACGGGAGGCTCGCCCCGCGAAGGACACCGCGACCGGTTGGTGAGCGGGCTGACCGGGTTCCGCGGCGCGGTCTCGCTCGCGGCTGCGGTCGCCGTCCCCCGGATGGTGGAGAGCGGCGGCGCGTTCCCGGACCGGGACCTCATCGTCTTCGTCACCGCCGGCGTCGTCGTGGTGACGATCGTCGGCCAGTCGCTCGTGCTGCCGGCGGTCGTCCGCTGGGCGGCGTTCGACGGCAGCAACGAGGTGGTCGAGGAGCGTCGGTCCGCGGAGCGCGTCGCGATCGAGGCGGCGCTCGACGCCCTGCCGAAGCTGGCGCGCCGCGTCGGCGCCGACGCGGAGATCGTCGACAGGATCCGCGAAGACTACGAGGGCCACCTCGCGCTCGTGAAGGCCGAGGAGAGCGACGACGACGACCACCCGTTGCTGCAGCAGCGCGGGACGGCGGTGGAGCTCGAACTGGCGCTCGTGCGACTCAAGGCGGCCACGGTGCTGCGGCTACGGGACGAGGGGGAGATCGACGACCTCGTGCTCCGACAGGTCCGTGCCGAGTACGACGCCGAGGAGACCCGGCTGCTCCGCCTGGACCAGCGCGGCTGACGGGCTCGACCAGCGCGACCGACCGGCCACGCGGACGGTCCGGTGACTGCGCGGTCGCTCGCGTCAGGTGAGGGTGCCGCGCTCGAGGGTGAGCACCCGGTCGGCTGCGGCGAGCGCCTCGGGGTCGTGGGCCGCGTGCACGACGACCGCACCCCGGCCGGCTTCGGCGGCGAGGGCGTCGAGGACCAGCCGGAGCGAGCGCGCGTCGACGCCGGCGGTCGGTTCGTCGACGAGCAGCACCGCGGCCTGCTGCGCGAGTCCCATCGCGACGAGTGCGCGCTGGCGCTGCCCACCGGACAGTGTGTCGAGCGGGCGGTCGGCCAGCCCGACGAGGTCGAGGCGCGCCAGTTGCTCGTCGACGACCGCGCGGTCGCGGGGCCGCAGGGGGCGCCACCACGGTACGGATGCCCACCGGCCCATCGCCACGGCGGCACGCACGGTGAGCGGCGGGCCCGGGGTCGACACCGACTGCGCGACGTGCGCGACCGAGCGCGGCGACACGCCGCTGACGGTGCCCTCGGCCGCGCGGAGGACCCCGGCGACCGTCTCGAGCAGGGTGGACTTGCCGGAGCCGTTCGCGCCGACGACGACCGTCACGGCACCGGGCTCGAAGACCGCGTCGGCTCGGTGCAGGACCGCCCGCTCACCTCGTCGGACGGTCACGGAACGGAGTTGGACGGATCGGGGCGACACCTGAGCAGATTAGCAGTAAGGAGAATCATTCCCATGTAGCGTGGTCGCCCGTGACCTGGCTGACCGACCCGTTCTCCGTCGACTTCATGCTCCGTGCCCTCGTCGCCGGAGCCACGGCCGCGGTGCTCTGTGCCGTCGTCGGGACCTGGGTGCTCGTCCGGGGGATGGCGTTCCTCGGCGAGGCGCTCGCGCACGGCATGCTGCCCGGCGTCGCGGTCGCCACCCTGACCGGCGTCCCGGCCGTGCTCGGCACCGCCGTGAGTGCCGGCGTGATGGTCGCGGGCGTGCAGGCGCTCCGTCGCCGTGGCGGCCTGTCGTACGACACGGCGATCGGCCTGCTCTTCGTCGGCATGCTCGCGCTCGGGGTCATCATCGTGTCCGGGTCCCGGTCCTTCGCCACCGACGTCACCGCGATCCTGTTCGGCGACGTGCTCGCGGTCACCACCGCCGACCTCGGCACGCTCGCGGTCGCAGCCGGTGCCGCCCTCGCCGTCGCCGCGGTGTTCCACCGACCCTTCACGGCCGCGGCGTTCGACCCGCGCAAGGCCGCGACGCTCGGCTTGCGGCCGCGCCTGGCCGAGGTCGTCCTCGTGGCGCTCGTGACCCTCGCCGTCGTCGCCTCCTACCGGGCCGTCGGGACGCTGCTCGTCGTCGGGCTGCTCCTGGCCCCCGCCGCGGCCGCCCGTGCGTGGACCCGCGGCACCGGCCCGACCATGGCGCTCGGCGCGGTGCTCGGGATGGCCGCGGTCGCGACCGGCCTGCTCGTCTCCTGGCACGCCGGCACCGCCGCCGGCGCGAGCATCGCCCTCGTCGCGATCGTCGCCGTCGTCGTCTCGCACGGTCTCCGCCGTGCGACCCGTCTCCTCGTCCACCGTCCCCGGAAGGAACCATGCACCACCTCCGCACCCGACCAGCCCCGATCGCCGTCCCGGCAGCGCTCGGCGTCGCTGCCGCGCTCCTCCTGAGCTCCTGCTCCGCACCGGACGCCGACCCGCCCGGCGCCTCCGGTGGACCGTCGTCCGCCTCGGCGAAGCCGCACGGGTTCGTCGAGGGCGCGTCCGAGGCATCCGAGCCCCAGCTCCGGCTGCTGCTCGCCGACGCCGACGGGAGCGTCGCCGTCCACGACCTGCTCGCGGCCGAGACCGAGTCGCTCGACGACGTCCCGGCTCCCGAGCACGCGGCGACCGACGGCCGGTTCCTCGCCACGAGCGACGGGGAGCGGACGACGATCGTCGACGGCGGCGCCTGGACCGTCGACCACGGCGACCACACGCACTACTACGACGCCGCGGCCCGGGTCGTCGGCAGCCTCGACGGCGCAGGGCCGGTCACGATCGCCTCCTCGGAGTCGACCACGACCCTCGCCTGGTCGGCGTCCGGCCGGGCGGTCGCCCTCGACCGCGACGCCCTCGGCCAGGGCGAGGTGCGGGAGACCGCGAGGGTCGACGACGCCGGCGTCCTCCTGCCGCTCGGCACGCTCCTCGTCTCCGGTGACGCGGCTGGGGACCGCGTCCGGGTGCTCGACGCCGCGGGGGAGCCGACCGGCGTCGACGCCGCGTGCGTCGACCCGGCCGGCGGCATCGTCACCCGTGTCGGCGCGGTCGTCGGGTGCGCGGACGGCGC
The DNA here is from genome assembly GCF_003234475.1 of Curtobacterium sp. MCBD17_008. Taxonomy (NCBI): domain Bacteria; kingdom Bacillati; phylum Actinomycetota; class Actinomycetes; order Micrococcales; family Microbacteriaceae; genus Curtobacterium; species Curtobacterium sp. MCBD17_008. The sequence continues at coordinate 14,173 of NZ_QKTK01000018.1, forward strand.
GGTGCTCGTCACCGAGGACCCGGACGGCGGCGACCCGGTCGTCGAGACGGTCGGCGTCGCTGCCGGGTCGACGCTGCCGCGCGCGACCGACTTCGCGAACCGCACCGGTCGGCCGACCGTGGCCGCCCTCGCCGGGGACACCGGCTACTGGTTGCTCGACACCCGGGAGCGCTCCTGGCAGCACGTCCCGACCGACCGCCCCCTGCGCCAGGTCGTCGCGGTCGACGACACCGACGAGCACGTGGTCGCGCTCGATGCGGACGGACGGGTCCTCGTGTGGTCCGAGGGGGACTCCGCTCCCGTGACGACCGAGCCCCTCGTGTCGTCCGCTGCCGGTGCGACCCTGCAGCTCGACGCGCAGCGCGCCTACCTCTCCGACCCGGAGGAGTCCGTCGTGCACGAGGTCGACTTCGCCGACGACGCCCGGGTCGCCCGCTCCATCGACGTGCCGGTCCGGCCCGACGTGCTCGCCGAGGTCGGCCGGTGACCGGCGTCCGGCGGCTCGCGGTCGTGGCTGCCGTCGCGGTCGTGGCGCTCGGCACGACCGGCTGCTCCGCGGCGGAGCGTGACGACCGACCACTCGTCGCGGTCACGACGAACATCCTCGGCGACGTCGTCGAGCGTGTGGTCGGGGACAGTGCCGACGTCATGGTGCTCATGCCACGCGGTGCCGACCCGCACTCGTTCGAGGCCTCGGCGCAGGAGGCCGCCCGGCTGCGGACCGCGGACCTGGTCGTGGAGAACGGCCTCGGGCTCGAGGAGGGCGTCGCACGCCACGTCGCGGCAGCCGCGTCCGACGGGGTCCGGGTGTTCACGGCGGGGGAGGCGGTCGACGTGCTCGAGTGGACGAGCGAGGACGCCAGCGGCCCCGATCCGCACTTCTGGACCGACCCGGCCCGCATGACCGCCGTCGTGGACGCGCTCGGCGAGGAGCTCCACGAGGTCCCCGGGCTGGAGGACGGCGCGCTCGACAGGGCACTCGAGGGCTACCGGGACGACCTCGAGGCGCTCGACGGGGACATGACCGCCGCGTTCGCCGCGCTGCCGGAGGACCGCCGTGCCCTCGTGACGAACCACCACGTGTTCGGGTACCTCGCCGACCGGTTCGGCTTCCGCGTGGTCGGGGCCGTGATCCCGAGCGGCACCACCCTCGCCTCGCCGAGCGCCGCGGATCTCCGCGACCTCGCCGCGGCGATCGAGGACGCCGACGTGCCGACGATCTTCGTCGACGCGTCCCAGCCCGCCCGTCTCGCCGAGGTGCTCGCGGACGAGGTGGACGTGCACGTCGCGATCCGGTCCCTCGCCACCGAATCCCTCACCGCCGAGGGTGAGGGTGCGGCGTCGTACCTGGAGATGATGCGCTCGAACACCGACGCCATCGTCGACGGCCTGTCGGTTGGCGGATGAGAATGAGAATCAATACAGTGTTGGTCATGACGAAGAAGACCCTCCTCGCCCCGGCCGTGCTGCTCGGCGCGTCCGCCCTCCTCCTGACCGGGTGCGCCGGCTCCGGGACCCCCGCCGCCAGCGACAGCGCGTCGCCCGGTCCCGACGCAGCGGGCGCCGACACCGGCCACCGCATCGCCCTCACCTACGACGGCGGCCTGCTCGTCCTCGACCGCGACCTGCAGGTCGTCGGTGACCACACCGTCGACGGCTTCACCCGCGTCAACCCGGCCGGCGACGACCGCCACGTGATGGTGACCGTCCCCGACGGCTTCCGCGTGCTCGACACCGCGGCCGGCACCAGCGCGGACTCCGCCCTGACCGACGTCACGTTCCCCGCCGACACCGGTGGGCACGTCGTCGTCCACGGCGACCGCACCGCGCTCTTCGCGGACGGTTCCGGCGACGTCACGACGTTCGACACCGCCGACCTGGCGAGCGCCGTCGAGGGCGGCGGTCTGCCGGAGGTCGACACGACCGAGTCGGAGGCCGCACACCACGGCGTCGCGATCGAGCTCGAGGACGGCACCCTCCTCACCACCATCGGCACCGAGGAGTCGCGCTCCGGCGTCCGTGCCCTCGACGCCGACGGTCAGGAGACCGCCCGCTCCGAGGAGTGCCCCGACGTGCACGGTGAGGGCACGGTGGCCGACGAGGTCGCCGTCTTCGGTTGCTCCGACGGCGCGCTCGTGTACCGGGACGGCGTGTTCGAGAAGGTCGACGCCCCGACCGAGTACGGCCGCAGCGGGAACCTGTTCACGACCGAGTCGTCGAGCATCGCGGTCGGCGACTTCAACGACGACCCCGACTCCGAGGGCTACCTCCTCGACCAGATCGCCCTGATCGACGCCGCGACGGGCGACTACCGTGTCGCCGACATGCCGGACGGCGTCGGCTTCACCTTCCGTGACCTGGCCCGCGGGCCGGAGGACTCCGCGGTGGCGCTCGGCAGCGACGGCGCCCTGCACGTGTTCGACGAGGAGACCGGCGAGGAGCTCGACAGCTTCCCCGTCATCGACGAATGGGAGGGCCCCGCCGAGTGGCAGGACGCCCACCCGGCGCTGAAGGTCGTCGACGACGTCGCGTACGTCACCGACCCGGCCGAGCGCACCGTCACGGCGGTCGACCTCACCAGCGGTGACGTCATCGCCACCAGCGACCGCCTGCCCGGCGTCCCGAACGAGATAGCGGTCGTCTGACCGGTCCGCCGCGACCTGACGGACGGGAGGCTCGCCACCAGCCGGTGACGAGCCTCCCGTCCGTCGTCCGGTCGCCCCGGGCGAGCGCGCCTCGGCTCCGTCCGCACTTACGGGGCCGCGCCGGGAGCCGATAGTGCCCACTGACCACCCACGGACGGGCGGTCGAACACCTGCCCCACGGACGGCGGCGGGTCGATCGAGAACCAGGACGGGCCATGATCGTCGTCACACGACTCAACGGCAGCGGATTCGCTGTCAACCCCGATCTCGTGGAGCGCATCCAGGAGACGCCGGACACGACGCTCATCATGGTCGACGGGGCGAAGTACATCGTCCGCGAGTCCCTGGCCGAGGTCATCGAGCGGATCGCCGCGTACCGCGCCCGGATCGTCAGCATGGCCTACGGGACGGACCTGCCGTCGGCGCGGGACCTGACCACCACCGGGCCGCAGCCCACGCTCGCCCCCGTGGCGACCCTCCGCTCGCAGGACGGGGGGCGCTGAGATGGACATCGCGACCATCATCGGGATCCTCCTGGCCTTCGGCGCCCTGTTCGGCATGGCGCAGATGGAGCACGTCGAGATGGCGGGGCTCTTCCTGCCCGCACCGATGCTCCTCGTGTTCGTCGCCACCATCGGCTGCGGCGTCGCGAGCACGACCCTCAAGGACGCCCTCGCCGCCTTCAAGACCGTGCCCAAGGCGTTCACGGGCAAGGTGACGCCGCCGCAGACCGTCATCGACGACGTCGTCGGGCTCGCCGAGACGGCCCGCGCGAACGGCCTGCTCGCCCTCGAGCAGGAGGCCGACAAGCACGACGACCCGTTCATGAAGAAGGCCCTGCAGAACATCGCCGACGGCACGGACGGCGACGAGCTCCGGATCCTGCTCGAGGACGAGATCGAGTCGAACGCGGCGCCGATGCGGAGCGCGAGCGCGTTCTTCATGGGCCTCGGCGGCTTCGCCCCGACGGTCGGCATCATCGGCACCGTCGTCTCGCTCACCCACGTCCTCGCGAACCTCGGCAAGCCGGACGAGCTCGGGCCGCTCATCGCGAGTGCGTTCGTCGCCACCCTCTGGGGCCTGCTCACCGCGAACTTCCTCTGGCTGCCCTTCGGCGGCAAGCTCCGCAAGCTCGCGCAGCTCGAGTCCGACCGGCAGACGCTCCTCATGGAGGGCCTCCTCGCCGTGCAGGCCGGCAGCCAGCCTCGGCTCCTCGGGGAGCGCCTCACCGCGATGGTGCCGCCGAGCGCCCGTGGCGCATCGGGCAAGGGCGGGAAGAACAAGTCCGACGCCGACGACCAGCAGCTGGCGGCCTGACCGTGAGCGCGAACCCCCGCGGTCGCGGACGCGGCCGGAAGAAGGGCGGCCACGACGAGGCCGAGCACCCCGACGAGCGCTGGATGGCCTCGTACATGGACATGATCACGGTGCTCATGTGCATGTTCCTCGTGCTGTTCGCGATGTCCTCCGTGGACCAGGACAAGTACATGGCCCTCAAGGAGTCGCTCGCCACCGGGTTCGGCGAGGTCGAGTCGCAGAAGATCGACACCGCCTCGGGGACCATCGTCACGAAGGACGAGGTCGAGGACGGCACGGGCTACTCGGTGGACAAAGCACAGGCCGACCACTCCACGGCGGCGTCCGGTGCCGAGGACACGAACGCCGACCCAGCGGCCGCCGTCGTGCCGGCATCGGCGACGAAGGCCGACCTCGCGGCGGCGAAGGAGGAGCTCGACGACCTGCAGGCCATCGAGCGGGCCATCTCGGGGAACCTCGAGAAGGCCGGGCAGGACGCCAACGTCCAGTTCCGCCTCGACTCCCGCGGCCTCACCGTCCGGCTCGTCGGCAGCGACACGTACTTCGGCACGAACAGCGCCGACCTCTCCGACCAGGCGAAGCAGATCATGGACGCCATCGCGCCGGTGTTGCGCGGTGCGGACCACGACGTCAGCGTCGAGGGGCACGCCGACAGCCGCAACTCCACCGCCCCGTACGCCACGAACTGGGAGCTCAGCTCGGCCCGCGCGACCGGGGTGCTGCGGGACCTCGTCGAACGCGGTCAGATGCCGGCCGAGCGCATCCAGTCCGTCGGCTTCGGGTCGAGCCGCCCCCTGGCCAAGGGGACCCGGGAGCAGGACCTCGCCCTGAACCGCCGCGTCGACATCGTCGTCCTGTCGAACGCCGACCAGGACGTCAGCGCCCTCATGCCGGCCCTCGCCTCCGCGCAGGACGGGGCCCGCACCGGGTAGCGCCACGTCGCCCCAGAAGAGGGGCCAGAGCTGACGGCCGCCCGCCGGTGGCCGAGAGTGCGCTTCGTGACCGAGACCCTGACCGCGCCCGAGGTGTACGACTTCGCGCGCCCGTCGACGCTCGCGCGTGAGCACGCCCGGGTCCTCGAGCTCGCCTTCGAGACCTTCGCCCGCCAGTGGGGCACGCAGCTGACCGCGAAGGTGCGCGTCCTCAGCCAGGTCACGTGCGAGCAGGTCGCGATGATGACCTACGACGAGTACGCCGCGTCGCTCCCCGCGCTCACCGGCATGGTGCTGCTGCCGATCGAGGACGTCGCCGCGAAGGGCGTCCTGCAGGTGCCGCTCGACGCCGCCCTGACCTGGGTGTCGCACTCGCTCGGTGCCTCGAAGCCGCTGCCGACGCCGGAACGCACCTTCACACCGATCGAACAGGCACTCGTCCGCCGCCTCGTCGAGGACGCGCTGGACGACCTCCGCTACTCGCTCGGTGGGCTGCTCGAGCGCCCGGTGTCCGCCGGCGCCTTCCAGTTCAACAGCCAGTTCGCCCAGGCCGCGCAGAAGTCCGACCTGATGATCGTCGCGTCCTTCGAGATCCGCGTCGGCGACCGCATCGCCGACGGCACCCTCGCCCTCCCGGCCGAGGCCGTCCTCCCGCAGCTCGTCGACCGGCCCGCCGACGTCTCGACGGCCGACGCGAAGGCCCTCATCGACGCCCAGCTCGCCGCCGTGCCGGTGGGCGTCGCCCTGCGCTTCGCCCCCGCGACCGTGCTGCCGGCCCAGGTGCTCGGCCTCGCCGTCGGCGACGTCCTGCCCCTGCCGCACCCGCAGCACCGCCCGCTCACCATCTCCGTCGACGGTGAACCCGTCGGCACCGCCGCCGTCGGCGCGAACGGCTCGCGGCTCGCGGGCGTCGTCGTCACCACCACCGCATCGGAGCCGTCCGCATGACCGTCGTCACCTCCACGCTGCACACGACCGCCGCCGAGGCGCTCGCGAGCGCGTTGCCCACCCCCGTCCCGCTCGTCGCGACCGTCCAGCCGGGAGGCCCCACCCCCGACCTGCAGGCGCGCGCGGTCGACGCCGTGGTCGCCTCGTTCGTCGGCGGCGTGTCCGCGGACCTCGCGGTGGTCCTGCTCGACCTGGGCGGCATCACCGCCGCCGGCGGCGTCGACTCCGGGCTCGTCTCGGTGGCCGACGTGCTCCGCCCGTCGCTCGAGGCCGCGGTCGCACCGCTCGGCGCCGGCGTGCTCGGCGAGGGCCGCCGCGAGTCCGCCGCCGCGCTCGTCGCCGACCCGGAGACCGTCGTCTTCGCCCTCAGCGGTGCCGGGGCCCCGGCCGGCTGGGTCGCCGTCCGGATCCGCGAGAACGGCACCGTCGCCGAGACCGTCAGCGCGGCGCCGACCCTGCCCGCGGGCAACCTCGGCCGCATCAACAGCGTCGAGATGACCCTGACCGTCGAGATCGGTCGCACCCGGATGTCCGTCCGCGACGTGCTCGGCATGGAGCCCGGCGCGGTCGTCGAACTCGACCGCTCGGCCGGGGCGCCCGCCGACGTCCTGCTCAACGGCCGCCTCATCGCCCACGGCGAGGTCGTCGTCGTCGACCAGGACTACGCGGTCCGCATCACCAAGATCCTCGACGTCGCCGAGACGGTCTGACCCCGGTGGACACGCTCGTCATCGCGCTCCGCGTCGCGCTCTCCCTCGGCGTCGTGCTCGCCCTCATGTGGGTGCTGCACCGACGCATGCAGAAGGGGCAGTTCGGCGCCGCCCGCGCGCGCGGGCGTCGATCGGCCTCGGTCGAGGTCGTCGGTCGTCAGGCGATCGGCGGCAAGGCGAGCGTCGTCGTGGTCGACGTCGACGGTGAGCGGCTCGTCCTCGGCGTCGCCGAGCAGGGCGTGACGCTCCTCACGAGCGGGCAGGCGCCCGCACCGGAGCTGACGATCGTGACGGGTCCGGTCGCGCTGCCGACGGCCGACGCGTTCGGCGCGCAACTCGACCGGCAGGACCAGGCCGCACCGGGCCTCCCGGCCGTCGCGACCGCCCCGGCCGACGCCGAGGGACGCGTCACCGACCCACTGCCGCTCCGGCCGCGCGGGCGCCGTGCCCACCGGACGGTCCGTGCGGCGGACACGCGGGTCGTCCCGACCGCGGCCCAGCTGCAGGGGTCGATCCTCTCGGCGGACACCTGGCGCCAGGCGGCGTCGGTCCTCCGCTCGCGGCGGACCGGGTGAGCGCCGCCCGCACGGGCAGGCTCCTGCTGTTCGTCCTCCTCGGGCTGACGGTGGTCGCCGGCTTCCTCATGCTCACGACCACCGGAGCGCACGCCGCCGGCGTCGTCGAGCCCACCGCCCCCGCGGCGCCGTCCGCGCCCGCGACCCCGTCGACGGGTGGCTTCAGCGTCGACGTGAACGGGCCGGACGGCACCCCGTCGTCCGCCGTCGTCACGCTCATCGGGATCACGTTGCTCAGCGTCGCCCCCGCGCTGCTGCTCATGATGACCTCGTTCACGAAGATCTTCGTCGTCCTCGCGATGACCCGGAACGCCCTCGGCCTGCAGTCGATCCCGCCGAACCAGGTGATCGCCGGACTCGCGCTGTTCCTGTCCCTCTTCGTGATGGCACCGGTGATCGGCCACGTGAACGACGACGCCCTGCAGCCCTACCTCGCCGGGAAGATCGACTTCCAGCAGGCCGTCGACGCCGGGACCGCACCGCTGCGCACCTTCATGCTGCACCAGACCCGGGACGAGGACGTCGCCCTCATCACCCGCGCGGCCGGTCGGGACAACCCCGCGCGGATGGCCGACGTGCCGATGACCACGGTCATCCCGGCGTTCGTCATCTCCGAGCTGCGCAGCGCGTTCATCATCGGGTTCGTCATCTTCATCCCGTTCCTCGTCATCGACCTCGTCGTCTCCGCGGCCCTCATGTCGATGGGCATGATGATGCTCCCGCCGGTGATGATCTCGCTGCCGTTCAAGATCCTGCTGTTCGTCCTCGTCGACGGGTGGGGTCTCATCATCACGTCGCTCATCGAGAGCTACCACGTTGTCTAGCGCGGTCCGGCCCGGGAGGCACCCGTGAACCAGCAGGCGGTCATCGACCTCACCCTCCAGGCGCTCCTCGTCGCGGGGAAGCTCGCCGCGCCCGTCCTCGTCACCTCGCTCGTCGTCGGGTTCGCGATCTCGCTGTTCCAGTCCGTGACGCAGATCCAGGAGGTCACGCTCTCGTTCGTGCCGAAGGCCCTCGCCGTCGCCGTCGCGCTCGTCGTCTGCGGCAACTGGATGATCTCCGAGATGGTCGCGTTCACGCACGTGGCGTTCGACATGATCCCGAAGCTGCTCGGGAGCGGCTGATGGAGCTGCTGTTCGACGCGGCCCGGCTCGAGGGCACGATGCTCGCCGGCGTCCGGCTCGTCGCGTTCTTCGTCGTGGCCCCGCCGTTCTCCTACCGCGCGTTCCCCGGCGTGGTGAAGGTCATCCTCGGCCTGGGGCTCGCGATCGGCGTCGCACCGAAGGTGACCGCCGGCTACGAGCAGCTCGACACCGCGACCTTCCTCGTCGCGCTCGTGACGCAGCTGCTCGTCGGCCTCGTCCTCGGTTTCATGGTGTACCTCGTCTTCGCCGCGGTGCAGTCCGCCGGAGCGCTCATCGACCTGTTCGGCGGCTTCACGCTGGCGCAGGCGTTCGACCCGCAGTCGCAGGTGAACGGCGCGCAGTTCACCCGCCTGTTCCAGATGGCGTCCCTCGCACTGCTGTTCGCCTCCGGCGGGTACCAGCTCATCATCGGGGGACTCGTCCGCTCGTTCGACGGGGTCCCGCTCGTGGACGGACGGTTCCCGATCGACGGCGTCGCCCCGATGCTCGTCGCGGCCTTCGGGCAGATGTTCCTCGCCGCGCTGCAGATCGCCGGGCCGCTCGTGGTCGTGCTCTTCCTGGCCGACGTCGGCCTCGGGCTGCTCACGCGTGTCGCCCCCGCGCTCAACGCGTTCCAGATGGGCTTCCCGATCAAGATCGGGCTCACCGTCCTGTTCGCCGGCGCGCTGTTCATGGCGCTGCCGAGTGTCGTGTCGTCCCTCACCGGCGACGCCGTGCAGGCCATCACGGGCAGGGGGTGACGGCATGTCGGACAGCGGAGAACGCTCCGAACAAGCGACCGCGAAGCGGATGCGCGAGGTGCGTCGGAAGGGGCAGCTCGGCCGGTCGCAGGACCTCAGCGCCTGGATCGGCATCGCCGCTGCCGCGCTGATGTTCCCCTCGCTCATCGGGCACGCGTCGGCCGCCGGACAGCAGCAGATGCGCGCCGTCGCGCTCGTCATCGCCGACCCGAACGTCGGCACCATGCGGCACGTGCTCGACGAGGGCCTCGGCTCGATCGGCGCGACGCTCGGTCCGATGCTCGGGGTCGTCGCGGTCGCCGTGCTCGCCACCTCGGTCGCGCAGGGCGGGGTGCACGTCAAGAAGCTCACGCCGGAGCCCGACCACTTCGACCCCGTGGCCGGCCTCAAGCGGGTGTTCGGGACGCAGGCGCTGTGGAACGGCGTCAAGGCACTGCTGAAGACCGCGGTGGTCGGCCTCGTGCTCTGGTTCGCGGTGCAGGGACTCGTGCCCGTCCTCATGTCGAGCGGGTCCCTGCCGCTGACCAGTGTCCTCGAGGCGGCCGGCGCCGGCGCGGGCACCCTCCTGCAGGCCGCCGTCGCCGCCGGACTCGTGCTCGCCGCCCTCGACGTGTTCGTCGTCATCCGCCGGAACCGCAAGCGCACGATGATGACGAAGCGCGAGGTCAAGGACGAGAACAAGCAGGCCGAGGGTGACCCGCTCGTGAAGTCGCAGCGCCGGTCCCGACAGCTCGCCGCCAGCCGCAACCGGATGATCGCGGCCATCGGCACCGCCGACGTCGTGATGACGAACCCCACGCACTACGCCGTGGCGATCAAGTACGAGGCCGGCAAGTCGGCACCCAAGGTCGTCGCGAAGGGGGCCGGCCCGGTCGCCGACGCCATCCGGCAGAAGGCCGAGGAGGAGCGCGTGCCGATGGTGCGGGACGTCCCGCTCACCCGTGCGCTGCACGCGGCGTGCGAGCTCGGCCAGGAGATCCCGGTCGACCTCTACACCCCGGTCGCCCGCGTCCTGTCCTTCGTCATGACGCTCGCCGCGCACGGCGCCGCGAGCGGCACGCACACCCCGCCCCGCCCCACCACCCCGGAGGAGGTCGCCACCGTGCTCGACCCGACCACGCTCAGCGGCGACGTCCGCCCCCGCAAGCTCCGGACACCGCGTCCCGCCACCGACCACACTCCCGGAGAGGCCCTCCCCGCATGAAGCGCGCCGACCTGCCGAAGTTCGCCGTCCCGGTGCTCATCGTCGGCATCATCCTGCTGCTGATCCTGCCGGTGCCGCCGTTCCTGCTGGACGTCCTCATCATCTGCAACATCCTGCTGGCGCTGGTGATCCTGCTCACGACGCTCTTCGTGAAGAAGCCGCTCGACTTCTCGGTGTTCCCGTCGCTGCTGCTCGTCGCGACGCTGTTCCGGCTCGGGCTCAACGTCGCCTCGACCCGCCTCGTGCTCGCCCAGGGGTTCGCGGGCGACGTCATCCAGGCCTTCGGGCACGTCGCCGTCGCCGGCTCGGTCATCATCGGCGCGGTGATCTTCCTCATCCTCGTGGTGATCCAGTTCGTCGTCGTCACGAAGGGCGCCGAGCGCGTCGCCGAGGTCGGCGCCCGCTTCACCCTCGACGCCATGCCGGGCAAGCAGATGGCGATCGACGCGGACCTCAACGCCGGGCTCATCACGGACGTCCAGGCGAAGGAGCGCCGCGCGGCGGTGTCCGCCGAGGCCGACTTCTACGGCGCGATGGACGGTGCGTCGAAGTTCGTCAAGGGCGACGCGATCGCCGGCATCCTGATCCTCGTCATCAACCTGGTCGGCGGGATCGCCATCGGCATGCTGCAGAACGGCATGTCGATCACCGACGCGCTGTCGCACTACGGCATCCTCACCATCGGCGACGGCCTCGTGTCCCAGATCCCGGCGCTCCTCATGGCCGTGTCGACCGGCATGATCGTCACCCGCTCGGGCGCCGAGTCCGACATCGGCACGTCGGCGTCCGACCAGCTCTCGCAGTCCCGCACCGCGCTGATGATCGCCGGTGCGGCGGCGATCGCGATGGGGTTCATCCCCGGCATGCCGATCCTGCCCTTCCTGCTGATCGGCGCGGCCCTCCTCTTCACCGGGTGGCGGATCGGCCAGAACGCCAAGCGTGCCGCAGCGACGGCAGCCGAGCAGCAGGCCATCGCGGCCGCAGCACCCCCGAGCGACACCCCCGAGGACCTGCTCGAGCAGATGCGCGTGCACGCACTCGAGATCCTCCTGGCGCCGGACCTCGTCGACATGGTCTCCGGCGCGTCCGACGACCTGCTCGGCCGGGTCCGGGCACTCCGACGGAAGATCGCCGTCGACATGGGCATCGTCGTGCCGCCGGTCCGCACCCGGGACAGCATCGACCTGCCGCCGTCGACCTACGCGATCCGCATCGCCGGCGTCGAGGCCGGCCGCGGCACCGCCCCCGCGCGGAGCGTGCTGGCCCTCGGCGAGCAGCTCGACGGCCTGCCGGGCGACCCCACCGTCGAGCCGGTGTTCGGACTGGCCGGCAAGTGGGTGCCCGCGGAACTCCGGCACGCCGCCGAGATGACCGGCGCGACCGTGATCGACCGGGTCTCCGTGCTCGTCACGCACCTGCAGGCCGTGATCGGCGACAACGCCGCTCGTCTGCTCACCCGCGAGGACGTCAAGGTGCTCGCGGAGGGCGTCAAACAGGTGAACCCCGCTGCGGTCGAGGAACTCGTCCCCGGCATGCTCTCGATGGCCGAACTCCAGCGCGTGCTGCAGGGCCTGCTCGCCGAGCGCGTGCCGATCAACGACCTCGGGCGCATCTGCGAGGCGCTGACCCTCCGTGCGAAGGTCTCCACCGATCCGGAGGGTCTCGTCGAGTCCGCGCGGGCCGCGCTCGGTCCGGCCCTCGCCGCCCGCCACCTGGACGGCGCCGTGCTCCGTGTGATCATGATCGACCCGGTGCTCGAACAGGCGATGCTCGAGGGGCTCCGTCCCTCCGAGCAGGGGACCCAGATCCTCCTCGACGCGCACCGGATCGAGCAGGTGCTCGGTTCCGTGCGGGACTCGGTCCGCGCCGTCGAGGAGCAGGGGCTCTCCGCCGTCCTGGTCTGTGCCCCGCAACTCCGCCCGGCCGTGCACCGCATGGTGTCCGCGCAGGCGAACGGCCTGCCCGTGCTCTCGTACCAGGAGGCCACGGCAGCGGGGTCCACCATCGAGACCGTGGGAGTGGTCCGTGCCGCCGATCCGATCGCAGCGTAGCGGCGCCACGCTCGACGAGGTCCGTGCCGCGGTCCTCGCCGAGTTCGGACCCGCGGCCCGCATCGTCGCCGCCGAGCGGGTGACGACCGGTGGGGTCGCCGGACTGTTCCGCCGGGCGCACGTCGAGGCGACGGTCGAGTTCCCGGACCCCCTCGACCCGCCGACGGCCCGCGTCACGATCGCCGCGTCACCCGCCAGGCGGATCGGCATCGCAGCGCTCCTCGCCGACGCGGAGGCGGCCGAGGCCCGGATCGCGGACGCCGACGGGACCTCCACCACCCGGGCCGACGCCTTCGCCTCGGTGCTCGACGGCTTCGCGGCCGACGGACTGGCCCCGCCGCGCCGGGCCGTCGCCGGTCCCGTGCCGGCCGAGCCGGGCCTCCAGGACGTCCCGTCCGGGGCGGCGTCCGCCGCGCCCGGTGCGTCGACCACATCGGTCGCGTCCGCCGTGACGGGAGGCCCGGACGCGGACCCGAGGGCCGCGGACCCGTGGGCCGACCTGCGTCCCGAGCTGCCCGCCGCCGCGGCTCCCGCACCCGTCCGGACCCCCGCACCCGCGGTCTGCTCGGCCGACGGCGGCCTCGTGCTCCTCGTCGGTCGGGCGGCCGACGTCGACGCCGCCGCCGGGGTCTTCGCCAGTCGGCACGGTCTGCGGGCGACACCGGCGTCCGACCGACGCAGCGGGATCCTCGCGCGCGCCGACGCGGTGCGGGACGGCGTGGCGCTGCTCGCGGTCGCGGCGTGGACCGACGTGGCGACGACCACCTCGCTCGCACCCGACCAGGTCTGGGTCGTGGTCGACGCCGGGCGCAAGCACGAGGACGCCCTCGCGATGCTCGCCGCGGTGGCGGACGCTCCGGTGCCGCTCGCCGGTGTGCTCGCGATCGGCACCGAGGAGACCGCGACGCCGGACAGCGTGCACCTGCTCGGTCTGCCCGTCCGGACGCTCTGACCGCCCGTCCTCGGGCCGCCGACGGCACCGGGCCGTGTCCCGGACGGGGGCGGCGACCCGGAGTCGCTAGGCTTGCCGGGTGCTGGTACTCACGCGCAAGGTCGGCGAGCGGATCCTCATCGGTGACGACATCGTCATCACGGTGCTCGACTCCCGCGGCGACGGCGTCCGCATCGGCATCGACGCGCCCCGCGGTGTGAAGATCCAGCGCGAAGAGGTCGTCCGTGCCGTGGCCGAGGCGAACGTCGCCGCCGCTGCCGGAGCCGACGACGACGCCGAGGCGCGGCTGCGCGCAGCGCTCGGCGCCCCCCGTCCGCCCGTCGGCTGACGGGCGACGGGGTCGGTCAGACCCTCCGGATCAAGCCCAGCGGCTCGACCTGCTCGGCATCGAGCCGAGCGGCTTGATCGGCGACCTCCGGCCGGGTCCGCCGATCAGGGGCGGGGCTTCTTCTCCTGCTCCGGCAGCCGTCCGGCGGCGCGCTCGGCCTCGTACCACGCGCGGGCCTCGTCCTGTCGTGCCTGCTCCGCACCGCTCGCGATGGGGGAGCGCACGTGCGACGGCTCGTACCCGAAGGACGCGATGAGCTGCGGCACCACCGGACGGAGTCGGGCGACCAGCCGGTCCACGTACGCCGACACGGCCCGGGCCCGCTGCGCCGAGATCCGCCCGTGCAGCAGGTGCCAGTCCAGGTGCTGCTCGACGAGCCCGAGCGCGAACAGGTCGCGGAGCCAGACGAGCACCGTGCGGGTGTCGCCCGGTGGGACGTCGTCGATCGCCTCGGTGAACGCCTCCCACTGCATGAGTTCCGCGTGCGCCTTCGACGCCTCGATCAACTCGTGCTGCGAGCGGTTCAGCAGCACGGCGGCGCGGGCGCGGTCCTTACCGGCGGTGCGGAGGCGCATGCCGATCTCGGTGACCATCGTCTCGACCCGACCGACGAGCAGGGCGCGCTGCGTCTCCGGGTCCTGCAGGTCCGCGACCGAAGCCGCGAGGGACCCTCGGTCGGACACCGTCTGCCCGAGTCGGCGCAGACCGGTCGCGTCCGCCAGCTTCGACCCGACCTGCGCGGCGACGAACTTCGCCGTCGACGCGGCGTCGCGCGGCGCGGCCTTGCGGAAGTCCGTGAGCAGACGCTTGCCGACGAGCTGGAGGAGCACCGTGTTGTCGCCCTCGAACGTCACGTAGACGTCGAGGTCGGCACGGAGGCCCGTGATCCGGTTCTCGGCGAGGAAGCCCGCGCCGCCGGTCGCCTCCCGGCACTCCTGCAGCGTGTCGAGGGCGGACCAGGTCGACATGGCCTTGAAGGCCGCGGCCTGCGTCTCGAGGTCCTCCCGGCGCTCCGGGGTGTCCTGCCGGCCGCTGAAGACGTCGTCGAACGTCTGCAGCAGCTTCTCGTGGGCGAACGACTGGGCGAACACCGTCGCCAGGCGGGGGATGAGCCGGCGCTGGTGGCGGCCGTAGTCGAGCAGGACCCCCTCCTGGCCGTCGCCGGTCGGGAACTGACGGCGCTCCATGGCGTAGGTCAGGGCGATCTGCAGCCCGATCTTCTGCGCCACGACCGCGGCGCCGTCGAGGGAGACCCGTCCCTGCACCAGGGTGCCGAGCATCGTGAAGAAGCGGCGCCCGGGGGAGTCGATCGGGGAGGAGTACGTGCCGTCCTCGGCGACGTCGCCGTAGCGGTTGAGCAGGTTCGTCCGCGGGACCCGGACGTGGTCGAACCAGAGCCGGCCGTTGTCGATCCCGTTCAGGCCGCCCTTGACGCCGTCGTCCTCGCCGCCGACGCCGGGCAGGAAGGCACCCTCGTCGTCGCGCAGGGGGACGTAGAAGGCGTGCACGCCGTGGTCGACGCCCTGGGTGACGAGCTTGGCGAACACGACGGCGGCCTTGCCGTGCAGGGCGGCGTTGCCGATGTAGTCCTTCCATGCACCGCGGAACGGCGTGTGCACGACGAACTCCTGCGTCTCCGGGTCGTAGGTCGCGCTCGTGGCGATGTTCTGGACGTCCGAACCGTGCCCGGTCTCGGTCATCGCGAAGCACCCGGGCACGTCGAACTCGATGATGCCGGGCAGGAACTCGCGGTGGTTGCGCTCGGTGCCGAGGTGGTGCACCGCGGAGCCGAACAGACCCCACTGCACCCCGGCCTTGATCTGCAGCGACGGGTCCGCGACGGTGAGCTCCTCGAACGCCGCCAGGTTCCCGCCGTGGTTGTCCTGGCCGCCGAACTCCGGCGGGTACGGACGCTGGATCGCGCCGGCGTCGACGAGGATCCGCAGCTGCTCGAGCGTGCGCGCACGGTGCTCGGCGAGGGGCTGCCCCTCGATCTTGTGCAGCGCGGGGTCGCGGACGAGACGGCGGGAGATGCGGCGGTCCTCGGCCCAGCGGCCCAGCAGGTGCTCGGCGAGCAGGTCGACGTCGATGCGGACGTCGGTGTCGGTGCCGCCCGCGGGCGTCCCGGCTGCGGTGTCCCCGGTCGCGTCGGCCTTCGGCGCGCTGACCCCACCGGTGCTGGTGCGGATCGTGCTGCCGGCGGTGGTGCTGCTGGTGCGGCTCGGTGCGGTGTCGACCATCGGGTGCCTCCTGGACTGCGCGGTTCCGGACCGCGCCACTGCCACGGCGGTCCGACCCCACCAGCGTAGGCACCCGTGTTGCGCATGACATGACCGCCGTGCCGCCCCACAAACACCACCCGGCGTCGCCTCGTCCCGATGGTGGGAACCCTCCAACGCCCGGCGTCCGGCGTCCGGTAGCCTTGACGCAGCCACACCGGCCCCGGACCACGAGGAGTCACCCCATGCTCGAACTCATCGCAGGCATCATCATCGGCATCGGCGTCATCGGTGGTGTGGGCACCTGCATGGCGGCCGCCGCGATGATGAAGGCCGGCTCCGAGGAGTACTGATCCTGCTGACCGGTCAGGACGCTCCGGCGTCCACCGGCTCGGTCACCGGGTCCATCGGGACCGGGACCAACTGACGACTCTGGACGGTCGCGCGCTCGAAGGGGCCGCGGCCGTCCGTCGTGTACGCGGGCTCGTCGAACTCGACGACCCACGCCACCCGGACCCCTGCGCCCGCGTACCCGGCGAGCTGGGCGCCGCCCGGCGCGACGATGAGCCCGATCGGGTCGTCCGCCCACTGCTCGCCGCGGTCCGACGGCACGACCCGCACGACGGCTCCGATGCCGAGCACGGGCAGGTCCGGCACGCCGGACGCGTCAGGGGCAGCGGGGCGGGGGTCACGACGTCCGAACACGCGACGACCCTACCGCCGCGTGCCCCGGAGGAGCCCGCCAGACCTGCGCCGACCCCGCCGGACCTCGGTCAGGCCCGCCGGATCTCGGTCACGGACGAGTACCCGGTGTCCGGGTGCTTCCGCATCGAGAGCAGGCGCTCCATGGACGGCTCGAGCGCCGTGACCTTGTCGAGCGGCGCGCTGACGACGAGCTGGAAGCCGAGCCGGAGCCATGCCGTCACCGCACGACCGGCGAACTCCGAGTCCGCCTTGATGAACGCCTCGTCGAGGAACACCGGGGCGAACCGGGGCCGGGGCCGGGTCTCGTCGCCGAGCTGGTACCGCAGGGCCGCGCCCACGATGAACGCGACGAGCTCCTGCGTCTCACCGCCGGACTTGTCGCCGAGGGACGAGTACACGCCCAGGTCGTTGCCCTCGACGTCGTAGCGCACCGCGGTGATCTCCATGTGCCGCCGGACGTCGAGCACGGCGTCGCGCTGCGTCGTCCGGCCTCGGGGTGCTTCCGGGTCACGCCGGATGACGCCCATGAACCGCCGCAGTCGCCGGAAGCGGGTCTCGAGCACGTCGTCGGTCAGTTCGGCGTCGACCGAGGCCGACAGCGCGCGGAGCTCCTTGCGGAACTGCGTCACGTCCTCGCGGGTGACGCGGCGGATGACGATCTTCAGCCGGTCGCGGTTCGCGCCGAACGGCAGGTCGCGGAGGATCTCGTTCACGGGTTCGAGCCGCTCCTCGATCTCCACGACGGCGCGGTCGAACGCGCCGGAGAGCGGGACGAGGTCCTCGCCGCTCCACTGTGACAGCCGACGGCGCCACTCGCTCCGCCGGGCGTGGAGGCCCGTGGCGACGATCTGGTCGAGGATCGCGCGGTAGTCCGGGTACGAGGCCACCCCGGTCCCCAGGTTCGGGTCCGGCCAGGCGTCCTGGTACCGCTCGAACGTCGTGGTGAGCGCCACCGACGCCGTCGCGGCGCCGTCGAGCGCCTGTGCGAGTCGCTCCTCGAGGCGACGGCGGAGACGTCTGGTCGCGTCGTCGAACCCGTCCACCCCGTCGGGGGCGCCGACCTCGTCGAACGCCTCGGCGAGCAGGCGTTCCTGCTGTTCGTCCGGCAGCCGGTCCGGTGCGTCGGCGAACCGTTCGAGGATCTCGGCGGCCGCGTCCTGACCGTCCACGAGCACGGCGTGCCGCTCCTCCAGGCGCTTGACGCCGAGCCGCGCGGCGGACCGTCGGTCGGCGGCCTCGTCGAGCGCGGCGCGCAGGCGGGCGACGGACTCGCGGAGCGTCCGCAGGCCGTCGTCGGCGGCGAGCAGGGCGTGTCGCTCCTCCTCGAGGCGGGCGAGGGCGGCGTCGGCACCGGTGACGTCGACGGCGTCCCACGTGACGTCGACGCGGTGCTGGTGCGCTGCCCGGAGCACGTCGAGTGCGGCGAGGTCCTGCGCGACGTCGGTGCGCCGGGCCTCCAGGGCGGTCAGGTCCGCCGCGATCTCGGCGAGCTCGGTCTCCACGGCACGGACCCGCGACTCGTTCGTGAACCCGATGACGTTCGCCTGGCGTCGGTCGCCGTGCGCACCGCGACGGCCGTCGCGGAGCTGGCCGGACACGGTCACCCGACGGCCGCCGCCGCCGAGCTCGGCGGCGTCGGCGACGCAGCGGGCGTCGATCCGGTCGGACTCGATGCGCTCCCGCACCCACGTGCTGAACGGCGAGGCCTTGATCGCGAGCTTCCCGGACACCATGGCGCGGTCGCCGGGCAGGTCCAGGTGCGGGCCGAGCGGCACGCCCTCGAACTGCACACGCACGGGCAGACGGAGGCCGTCGATGGCGGCGCTGAAGTCGTCCAGCCGGTCCTCGTCGACGAGCAGGGTCCGGGCGACTGGGGCGAGCACGGACTCGATGGCGGTGCGCCACTGCTCCTCGGCCGGCAGCACGTCGAGGAGCTCGGCGACGAACGGCACGTCCGCCGGGTCGAGTCCGGCGGCCCGGGCCATCGCGACCCGCGCCTCGTGCATCGGCAGCGGCATGGCGCCCTGGCGGTGCTCGAGCGACCGGCGCTCCTGGCGCAGGGTCCGTTCGCGGTCGAGGAGCGGGTACTCCTCACGGGTCAGGGCGTCACGCCGGGCGTCGAGCTCGTCACGTCGTGCGGCGTAGGTGCCGAGGAACTCGTGGCTCGCCCGCTGCGCCTCGGTGAACGCCGACTCGGTGGTGACCGGTTCGTCGAGGGGTGCGGTGCGCTCGTCGAACACCTCCCGGGAGCGGGCGACGGCGGCACGCTCGCGGGTCCCGCGGTCGATGCGGTCCTCGAGCTGTGCGAGTGCGTTGCCGCCGGAGTCCCGGAGCCGCGCCTCGGCGTCGCGGAGCTCGACCTCCACGGCGGCGTGCCGGGCGGACGCCGCCTCGACCTCGGCGCGTGTGGCGGTCCGCTCGCGGGCGTTCCGCTCGACCTCGAGGTCGAGCAGTTCGCGCTTCCGCGACGCCGTCCAGTGCGCGAACGGCGAGACGTCGGCGCCGGTGGCGATGCCGTCGAGCGCGGCGGCCGCGGCCCGGGACCGCTCGATCTCGTCGTGCAGGTCGGTGATGGGGGAGAGGATGCGGACCTTGCGCTCCTCGGTGTCCATGGCCTCGTAGGCCTCGTCGAGCGCCGCGAAGTGGGCGAGGGCACGGTCGGCTGCCTCGTAGGTGCCGGGCGTCTCGAGCACCAGGGACTTGTAGAGCGCGTCGACGGTCGGCATGTGCTGCCCGGCCTGGATCCGGGCGAGGAGGCGCATCGCCCGGTTGCCGCCACCGGAGTCACCGATGCCCAGGCGCGTCTGCAGCGTGTACGCGAGCTCCTGGTACGTGTCGCGGATGACGAGCCCCGGGATCCGCCCGGTGAGTTCCAGGTGCGCGAACCGGGAGGGCACGAAGTCCTCGAGCCGCCGCAGGTCGAACACGTCGTCGACCGTCGCCATGGTCATCTGGATGTCGGCGACGCCACGGGCACGACGCGGCACGATGTACGCGCGCAGGACCGTGAAGCGGCGCTCGTCGTCGTTCCGGAACGTGACCGCGACCGCGCCCCACGTGGTCTGCTCCTCGCCGCGCAGGGTGACGTCCTGCAGCGCACCCGTCTCCGGGTCGCGGCGGGTGTCGACCTTCCCGCGCAGGTACGTCAGCAGGTTGCGCTGGTCGGCGCTGCGGGCGCGTCCCGTCGTCGCGTCGTTCGAGGCACCGTTGAACGGCACGTCGGACGGCATCATCACCGCCAGGTACGCGTCCATGAGCGTCGACTTGCCGGTCCCGGACGCGCCGGAGATGAGCGTCGCCGTGCCCGACAGTTCGACGTGACGGTGGCCCTGGAAGCCGCCCCAGTTGACGACCTGCATGGACTCGGCCCGCCACTGGGCGACGGTGTCGAACAGCGCGGGGATCCCGGTGGTGTCGACGTCGACGGTGCTCACGCGCGGTCCTCCTCGTTGTCGTCGGCGTCCGTGCCGGCGTCGGTCTCGACGTCGCCGTCGCCGGTGACGTCCGCCCCCGTCGGACCGGCCGGGAGGCGCGTCCCGGCCCCGTCGGTCGGCTCACCGCCGCCGGTGGCCGCGGTCCGCAGCCAGGTGTCGAGCTCGACGAGACGCTCCAGCGGGAGCAACACCTCGACGACGCTCGCGACCCGGAAGCGGTCCGGGTCGGTGGTCTTCAACAACACCCGAGCCGTGACCAGGCGCTCGATGGCCTTGGCGACGCGGGCCTCGTCACGGGTGCGGTCGGTCGCGGTCGCGGGGCGGAAGCCGGACACGTGCCCGAGGATCTCGGACCGGTCGACGACGACCTGGTCGGGCCCAGGACGGGCGTCGGCGCGCAGACGCATCCGCAGGTAGACGAGGACGATCGTCTCCTCGCGCGTGTACGGGGCGTCGCGGAGCAGGGTCGGGAAGCCACGACGGGTGCTCTCCGATCGGGCCTGCCGCTTGAAGGCCACCTCGCGGTCGCGGTCGACGTGGAGTTCGAGGAACAGGTCGTTGAGGCGGGAGCGGAGCTGGTGCTCCGCGTCGAGGACCGCACGCCACTCGTCGACGTGCGTCCGGGCGCTCACGTACGGGTGCCGGAGCAGCGCGACCAGGGCCCGACGCTGCGGTTCGTCGAGTCGGCCCTCGTCACCCTCGAAGAGGGCGAACGTGCTCTCGTCGCGCTCGGCGAGCTCGTCGACGAACACGCCGGAGGCGTCCTCGAACGCGACCTCGTCGTCGACGGGTGCTGGTGTCGTGTCGGTCACCGTGCCTCCTGGCCGGGTTCGTCGTCGGGGTGTGCCGTCCGGCCCTGGTGGGGCAGCGCGGCGGTCGGCATGTGGAAGGTGACCGGTCCGCCGTCCGGCCGGACCGTGCGGTGCGGTGCGGTCTCGGTGCCGGCCTCGAAGTCGTCGTGTCCGGTGAGCAGGTGCGCGAGCCCGAAGAGCTCGACGGGACGACGCTGGTCGGGGGGCAGCTCGTGGAACGCCTCGACGCTCGATCCGGCGGTGGAGGCGTCGAGGACCGACCGGAGTTCGGCGAGGAGTGGGCCGCCGTGGCGGCGCAGCGACTCGACGTCGATCTCCTCGAAGACGTCGTCGTCCGGCTCCTCGATCGGCGGCGGCACCGACTCGGCGTCCGGGTCGTAGAACTTCTCACGCAGCGTGCCGACGGCGGCGGACGGGGGCAGCAGGCCGAGCGGGACGCGGTCCCGGGCGGAGCTGACGTCCATCCACGCCGCCAGGCCGCGGTTCACCGAGCGGAGCACCGCGTCGAGTTCGCGGTCCCGCACCACGTCGTGGGCGACGATCTGGTCACGGAGCGTCGCGGTGAGCATCCGACGCTGGGCGAGGACGTCCTCGATGCCCTGCCGGAGGATGCCGACCGTGCCGCGGAAGGTCCGGCGCTCGGTCGGACTGAGCGAGGCGGCGAACGGGTGCTCGAGGATCGTGGTGATGTCGTCGCGGAGCCGCAGGAGCAGGGCGTCGTCACGGAGGAGCTCGAACGCGCCCTGGAACGCCCGGCCCTCCGGCGTCGACTCCATCAGGTTGTCCGTGCGCGCGAGGTAGTCGTCGAGGATCTCGCCGATCGGGCGGACCTCCTGCCGGAAGTCCTCGACGATCTCGCGGTGCATGGTCGCCACCGCCTCCTCGACCCGCTTGAAGTCGCTCGGCAGCTGCCGGATGAGGTCGGTGATGTTCGCGTAGCCGTCACGCATCCGGTCCTCGTCGACCGTGACGACCTCGTCGCCGCGGGCGAGACGGTCACGCTCGGCCTGGAGTTCGGCGATCTGCGCGTCCAGGCGTCGCACCTGGGCGTCCCGGTCCGGTTCGGCCCGGTCCGCCCAGCGGTGCACGGCGTCGACGATCATCGCGAGACGGCTCTCGCTGATGAGGGCCCGCTCGGCGGACAGGGCGTCGATCAGGCTGAGCGCCTCGAGGGCGTGGCTCGTCAGGCTGTACTGCTCGTCGCCGTCCGAGGAGTTCGAGCGCACCAGCCACTGTGCGGCCACCCACTCGCGGCAGAGGGACCGACCGTTGGGCCGGGACACCTCGCCCTCGGGGGAGTCGCTCGCCGGCACCCGCGCACCGGTCGCCTGCAGGCGGGCGACGTGCTCCTCGACCTGCAGGTGCATCCGCTCGGCAGGGACGTACTGCACGTCACGGTCGAACACCGTGCGGAAGACCGAGACCACGGCCGCGCTCGTCGGACGCGACATCAGTCGGAGCGTCGGCCGGTCGAGCACCTGTCTGACCCTTGCGAACTCGAGGTCGACGTCGGTCATGGTGCCCCTGGTGGTCGGACGGGTCGCGGGATGCGAAGAGGTCGTGGGATGCGAAGAGCCCGACGCGGTTGCGTCGGGCTCTTCGGGGTGTTCTTCCGGCCCTGGACGGGCACGTGGGCGATACCAGACTCGAACTGATGACCTCTTCGGTGTGAACGAAGCGCGCTACCAACTGCGCCAATCGCCCCCTGCACTTGCGTGCGGATCGATAGTAGCGGATGTCGGGCTGTGCTCCGAACACGCGTCGCCGGTCGCGCGCGTCGCTCACGGCCAGACCGGCCGGGAGGCCCGTGGAGACCCCGCCGATCCGCACCGCTCCGGGGGACACGCCCGGTCGACGGAACCGGTTTTGGAGAAACAGCGTGATCTGGGTACAGTTTACGAGTCGCCGCGAGAGCGGGTCGGACAACACCGGTGTGACTCAGGTCAGACCATGCGGATGTGGCGCAGTGGTAGCGCATCACCTTGCCAAGGTGAGGGTCGCGAGTTCGAATCTCGTCATCCGCTCGAGGTGCCTGTCTTCTCCGGAAGACAGCAACTCTCCAGAAGAGGTATCCCACCGATCGGGTACTACGCCAGACGTGGACCTTGATGGTGGGGTGGCCGAGAGGCGAGGCAGCGGCCTGCAAAGCCGTCCACGCGGGTTCGAATCCCGTCCCCACCTCCAGTCCGCTCCGGCGGAACTCATCTGGGCGATTGGCGCAGCGGTAGCGCGCTTCCCTGACACGGAAGAGGTCACTGGTTCGATCCCAGTATCGCCCACCAGGACGAAAGCCCCCGGGAGACCGGGGGCTTTCGTCGTTGTCGGCAGCCGGCGCCTGCTCGGTGCTCGGCACGGAGCACGCACGGGGCTGGTGATGATGGCCCGCCATCCGCTCCTGCGGACGTCGTCCGAGCCGGCTTCGGAGCAGGTGCAGGTGCAGGACGGTCACGCTCCCCGAACTCAGCCGACCCCGTCGACGCTGTAGATCGTCGGTGCCGGCACGAAGCGGAGCCACGGGGTGTGCGTTCGGAACCAGAACGAGCCGCCGCCGACCGTGAAGACGTGCGGGCCCTCCGTCCGGTTCAGCGTGCGGGCGACGGCGTCCTGATTCTCGGAGTCGACGCCGCGGGACAGTGTCAGCGGACCGCATTCGGACGTGTCGATTGCGACAGCCGGGTGGGACGAGCCGATGCCTCTCGTCGAGCGGTTCGACACCGTCACGGCTTCAGCCGCGGTGATGGTGCACGTCACCTGCTGTTTGTGTGCGTCGTCGTAGGCGACAGCGACCCACAAGCCGGGGCACATCAGCAGCGAGACGATGAAGAAGCCGACGATGAGCACCATCGTGAACAGGCGGTAGACCGGCCGAGGTCGTGTCTGGACGGTGAGCTTGCTGAAGAAGTCGGAGAACTCCGCCCACGGCTCGGCCGCGTTCTGTTCCAACCATCCGACGAGCACGTCGTGGTGACGGTGGTAGCGGTCCGTCGTGAATCCGCGCCCGCGAGCGGTCACACCACTGATGACGGTGTTGCCCTTCCCCGAGGCGCGGAAGTGGACGAGCTCACCGGGCCTGATGACCTGCGTCCGGAAGATCCCACGGGTCACCTCGAGCCGGTCCGGGAACACCCGCACCCCGGCGAACAGCGCGCTGACAGACAACACGAGCGCCAACGTGCCGACGAGGAGCAGCATCCCGCTCGTCCACACATGGGTGAACACAGCTGCCCCGAACACGTCGCGGCTCCACGCCAGCCAGAGCCCCATCGCGAACACGCCTGCAGAGAGGGCCGTCCACGCGATCGGCGTGATCATGCTCCCGCGGACCGTCACCGGGCGCTCACCCCGCACCACACTCGTTGCTTCCCCCGTCACGAGTCGACCGTACCGAAGCGCACCGACCGCCGAGCGCCATCGGTCAGCCCTCCGGCAGCGTGCGGACCCAGTGTTCGAACGTCACGATGTCCTCGTCGACGATCACTGCGGCCGGGCGGGAATCGTCCTTCTCGTCGATGAGCACGAGGGTGTCGTCTGGCAGACCAGCTGTCGCCTCGCCGATGACGGAATCGGGCGCTGCGACGCCGACCCGGGTGAGGAACGTCAGCCGCTCTCCCGGGATGGACTCCACCGTGTCCGTCTCCTTGTCGAAGAACCCTGCGAGTTCGGAGACACGGAAGCGGGTGGCGCCGTCCCGGGTGGTGATGGTGATTGCGGGCACGGTGCGGCGTCCGAACGTGTGGATGGTTGGCTCTGCGGTGACATCGGACCCTGACCACGGCTTCGCTGCCGCCAGCGGCACCTTGTCCACCTTCGACGGCTTGGTCTTCCGGGGGAACGCAGCCGTCACCGCGAGGCCGCCGGCAATGACGGCCAGGAACCACGCCGGGCCGGAGACGACCTTCGTCCAGAGCAGGACCCAGAAGACGACGAGCCATCCGGCCCAGGTCAGGTTCGACAGCCACTTGGAGTCTCGCCGCGCGCCGAGGAACCACAACCCGGATCCGTACGCGAGCCCGGCCGCCGTCGGCAACCAGAACGCCACTGGATCGCTGCTCAGCACCGGCCGGTGCAGGACGGCCGAGGTGATGACTGCGACGACGGCGATGGTCCCGAGGAGGTACCGGTTCGCGCGGCGGTCTCGTTCCCGGGCGGTGAGTGTAGCCATCGGTGGTCCCCCTGTGCTTCGTGGCGTGCTCGTCGGGCGGCAGATGCGGCACGACGTCCGGAATCCCGCTCGATGCTGCCCAGTCAAGCAGAACCCTGGAGTTCGCCTCCGGCCTGCTCGCCCCGCCGGGATGACGTCGAGGCGTACTGTGAGTGGGACGTCGGCTCCGAACATGACTCCGGACGGAAACGACGTGCTGAGCATGGACAACGAGATCGGCTGATGATGCTGCGACGGATGCTCATGGTGGGAGCGGTTTCCGCTGCTGCTGTCTTGCTCAGCGGGTGCGGCAACGGCACGTCCGCTGGTGACAGTGGAGAACAGACGGTGACTCCGGCGCCGCTGACGTCTGTTGGACCGACTGGTGACCCGTCGTCGTACTGGACAGATGAGCGGGTGGAATCCGTCGAACCGGAACGCATGCCGACCGTGGGCTGACGTCAGGGAAAGCACTGGTCGAGGCCGTCAACGAGTCCCCGGGAAACGGGACTCTTCGTCGTTCTCAGGACTGGCTGGACTCGCTGTCGTGCGGCGCCCACCCGAGTTCCGGCCCGAGTCGCTCGGCGATGTCCGAGACGATCTGCGCGTACTCGTCGGGCTCGAAGGAGAACGGCAGTGCGAACGCGACCTCGGTGGCGACCTGGTACCCCGCGTCGGCGCGGAGCCGGTCCGCGATCTCGACCGACGAGCCGACGAGGTCCGCGGCGAACAACAGTCCCGCCGGACCCGTCGGGACACCGACACGGCCGGCGCGGCGTTCGGCGTAGGCCCGGTACCGCGCCTCCTGCTCCCGTGTGGCGGTGTCCGTCGGGATCACCACGAGGCCCTGGGAGACGCGCGCGGTGCTCGGGTCGGGGTGTGCGTCGAGGTAGGCGTCGACCTGGGCGCGCTGGTTCGCGGCGAAGTCGGTCCCGATCTCACTCCGCGTGACGCTCGAGGTGAGCAGGTGGAACCCGTTGCGGGCCGCCCAGACCGCGGACGCCGTGCTGCCCGTGCCGTACCAGAGCCGGTCGACGAGCCCCGGACTGTGCGGCTGGACTCCGGTGGCGAACTCCTCGAACCCGCGCCGCTCGGCGACGGGGACGACCGCGTCGCCGCGCACCAGGTCCCGGAAGCGCAGGAGCCGGGCGTTGCCGAGGTCCTCGTGCTCGGCGGTGTCCGGGTAGATCGCCTCGCGGTAGAGGTCGAAGTTCATCGGGGTCCCGACGGAGAAGCCCGGGTTGAGTCGTCCGCCGAGGAGCACGTCCACGGTGGCGAGGTCCTCGGCGAGACGGAACGGGTTCTCCGCGCCGATCGGGGTGACGGCCGTCCCGAGCGCGATGCGGCTGGTGCGCTGCGACGCGGCCGCCATCACCGCGACGGGGGAGGAGACGCCGTGCTGCAGGTGCCGGTGCCGGAGCCACGCGCTGTCGAGGCCGAGCGCCTCGGCGCGTTCGATGACGCGGAGCGTGTCCTCGTGACCGGCAGCGGGGCGGGCCGGGTCGAAGGTCCCGATGGTCAGGAAGCCGAGGCGTGCGAGGGGTCGTCCGTCAGTGGGCATGCTCTGATCGTCCCAGACCGGTGCCGTCGCGGCATCCGCTGGGTTCTCCACCGTGCCCCGATCGGTTCCGCCCCGTCTCCTCGGGCTCCTCTCCGCCGTCCTCGTCAGCGCCACGGTCGCGACGGTGGCAGTCCTGCCGAACGGGACCGCACCCGACGACGTGCACCCGAGCGTCGCGACGGCGAAGCGGTACCTCGGACCGCGCATGACGGTCGCGATCACGCAGGCGGTCGTCGGCGTGGAGCCGTAGGGCCCGTCTGGCGCCCCCGCGTCAGACCGGGGTCGACTTCAGCAGCCGGTTCACCGCGATCATCGCGCCGCCCACCACGGCGGGGACACCGCCGCCAGGGTGCACCGACGCGCCGACGCGCCACAGCCACGGGCGCCAGGGGTCGTTGTACGAGGGACGGTGGAACGGCCCGCTGAGCCACGGCGGACGCGCCGCGCCGTAGAGCGCGCCGTGTGGTTCGCCGCCGCCGCCGTAGTACTGCGGATCGAGCACCGTCTGCTCGTCGATCAGGTCGGTGATCGGCCGGTCGAGCCCCATCGCGCGTGAGACGCGGTCGACCTCGCGCCGCACGAACGGGTGCTCGGCCGTGTAGTGACCGCCGTCGGCGGGGGCGGTGAGCAGGATGCCGACGGTGCTGCGCGGGTTCGGGTAGACCTCGCCTGCGCGGTACTGGTTGACGAACACCATGGTGTCCGCTGGCTCGTCACCCGCCTCGAGGCTGCGGTGGAGCGCGGCGGGCTTCGTGGGCAGCACCACGCTGTGCGTGGCGAGGTCCGCCGGCAGTTCCTCCCGCAGCACGCCGTACAGGGCGATGGCCGAGCAGGAGAGGGCGCGGGGGCGCAGACGGGGGAGCGTGGGGACCCGCGACGGACCCATCAGCGTGGTGAGCCGATCGGCGTCCAGGGCGCTGACGACGAGGTCGGCGGGGTGGCGACCCACATCGGTGGTGACCGATCCACGCTCGATGCGGGTGACGGCCTCGCCGGTGCGGACGTCGACCCCGGCCGCCTCGGCCAGCCGACCCAGCGCGAGCACGATCTCGTAGACGCCACCGCGCGGCACCCATGCCCCGGTCTCCGCCATGATCGCCGGCATGCTCGCGTAGAGGGCCGGCGTGCGTGCGGGCGACACGCCGGCGTTGAGGGTGTGGATCGCGATCACCTCGCGCAGCCCGTCGGGTAGCCAGGGGAGGCCGTCGAGGTACGCGCGCGTGGTGAGGCGGGAGCCGTAGACGGCCAACAGCCTCCGGAGAGCGGGGAGGGCAGCTCGGTCGAGGGGGTCGGCGAGCAGCAACTCGGTCACGTCGTCCGCGAGGGGTGCGTGCAGGTCGGAGAACCGTCGCCAGGCGGCGTACCAGGGGTGACCGGGGGCCACCGGCAGGGAGGTCTCGTCGTGGTTGAAGAAGTAGCGGCCCACCTCCGGCATCCGCACCAGGTCGAGGTGCCCGTCGTCGCGGGCGCGGTCGGCGGCGGGCCCGCCGTCGCCGAGCCGTCGCAGCAGCTCGTCCCACACCGCCGGGAACGTCATCAACGACGGCCCCGTGTCGATGCGGTCCTCGCCCAGCTGGATCCGTCGGCTCTTGCCGCCGAGCTCGGTGGAGGCCTCGAGCAGGGTGACGCGGTGGCCGGCGTGCGCGAGGAGCGCGGCGGCGGTGAGGCCGCCGATCCCGCCGCCGACGACGACGATGCGGCTCACGAGGCACCTCCCAGCACGATCCAGACCATGAGCAGTACGCCGGCGAACGACCCGGCGATGTACGGGAAGGCGACCGACAGACGGTAGAGGCGGTGCCCGGTCTCCGGCGTCGGGTCCCGGAACAGGCGCACCACGAGGATGCCGGCGATCAGGAGGTTGACGGCGGCCACCGGGACGCTCACCACGGCGAACAGCGCCGTCGAGACGATCCACCAGGCCCCGCTCCAGAGAGCCGTCCCGCGCGCACCGAGCCGCACTGCGGTGGTGGCGATGCCCGCGTCACGGTCCTCGACGATGTCCTGGACCGCATCGAAGGCGTGCTTCGCCACGCTCCAAGCCATCAGACCGATGGCCGCGGGCCAGACCGGCGTCACCGCGAGGGCCGCGGGCACGATGACCAGTGGCAGTGCGTAGGCGGCGTTGCTCAGCGAGTCGAGGAACGGCCGCGCCTTGAAGCGCAGCGGCGGCGCCGAGTAGAAGACGAACACGCCGACGTAGAGCAGGATCGCCGCGTTCGCGAGGAGCGGCAGCGTCAGGAGGAAGCCGACGAGGAACGGGACGTTGACGACCGCGACCGCCCAGGCGATGAGCCGCACCTCGGACTGTCGGATCCTGGCACCCTCGATGGAGCCCTTGCGGGGGTTGGCCGCGTCCGTGTCCTGGTCGTAGATGTCGTTGACGCCGTAGATGAGGAGGTTGAACGGCAGGGTGAGCCACAGGATGACCGGTAGTGCCCGCACGTCGAACAGCGCGCCGGTGAGCCACACGGCGACGAGCCCGGAGCCGATGGTGTTGATCCAGAGCACGGGGCGCGAGATGTGGACCAGTCGGCGCACGGCCACGCCGATCTCCGACGGTGCTGTGCGCGACACCCGCTCACTGCCGTCAGTCACGCGACCGAGCGTACCCGGCCCGCCTCGACCTCGGTCAGCGGCGTCCCGGCCAGACTGGGTGGATGCGCATGATGCTGCTGACCGCCGGCACCCGGGGCGACGTGGAGCCGTTCGCAGCCCTGGCGCGACTCGCCGCGTCCCGCGGTCACGAGGTCCGGCTCGCCCTGCCCGACGACGCGCCCGCGCCCGAGGGGGTGGAGACCGTGGCCCTCGGTCTGGACGTGCAGCGGGTGCTCCGCCCGGCTGGTCGCACGCCGTGGGCTCTCGCGCACCACCTGCGTGCGGAGGTGCGGCCCGCGATGCGTCGGATGTTCGCGGCCGCGGTGCGGGAGACGGTCGCGTTCGGCCCCGACGTGGTGGTGCACCACCCGCTCGTCCTCAGCGCGCCGATGGTGGCGGACTCGCTCGCCGTGCCCCGCGTGCTGGTGGAGTTCGCGCCGGTGGCCACCCCGAGTGAGCGCTTCCCCGCCGCAGGTGGCCCGACGGCCACGCGCGACCTCGGCGCTCACAACCGGTCCACCTACGCCGTACCGCGCACCGTCGCACGGTTCTTCGACGCCGACGTGGCGCGCGCCGCTGCCGAGCTGCCGGACGGTCGTCGTCCCGCCCGACGGTCGCCGTCACGTGCGACCCTCATGGCCGTGAGCCCGGAGTTGCTGCCGCGGCCCGACGACTGGCCGGAACGGGTGCACCAGACGGGGGCTTGGTACGACGAGGCCGGGACCGCGAGCCCGGACCGCGTCGTCAGCGCCTTCCTGACGGGCGGTCCCTACGTCGTCGCCTCGTTCGGCTCGATGGCGAGGGGGGACGCGGCTGCTCGGGGAGGCGCGGTCGTCTCGGCGGCCCGCGCCCACGGGCTGCGGGTGCTGCTCGTCACCGGGTGGGGTGGACTGGCGCTGCCTCCCGAGTGCCACGGCCCGGATGTGCTGGCGGTGCGGTCGGCACCGTTCGACGCCGTGCTGCCGGGCGCGTCGCTCGCCGTGCACCACGGCGGAGCGGGCACCTCACACGCCGTCGCCCGAGCTGGCGTCCCCGCCGTCGTCGTCCCCGTCACCGCCGACCAGCCGTTCTGGGCTGCCCAGCTGCATCGACAGGGGATGGCCGCCGCTCCGATCCCACTGCGCCGCCTGTCCGCGAGCACCCTCGTGCCGGCGATGCGCGACGCCTCGTCCCGCCGGGAGCGGGCGACCGACGTGGGCCGGATCATGCGGCGGGAGCACGGGGTGCAGCGGGCGCTCGACGTGCTCGAGTCGCTCTGACACCCCGGTTCCGGTGGAGGACCGTCCCCGACACTGACGAGCCGCGACGAGCCGCCGATACCCCCGGGTGAGGACGTCGGCCCGCAGGGGGACCGACACGCTCCGACGGAAGGCGACCGCGATGCGTCTGCGCTCAGGGATCCGGAAGGTGCTGCCCGCAGCGCTCCTCCTCGCGGTGGTGAGCACGGCGGTCGTCGCCGTGCCCGGCGTGACGGCGGCTGCCGCCGGCACCGCCGCCCGGGTCGACGTCACGTGGGAGAACACGTCGAGCTGGCGCACCGGCTTCCGCTCCGCGGTCACGGTCGCGAACGGCGGCTCCACGAAGCTGCGCGGGTGGCGTGTCCTGCTGTCGTACGAGTCGAAGGCCGTGGTGATCCGCGACGCCCGCAAGGTCGCGAGCACGAGCCGGTCGTTCACCGTCGCCGGTCCCACCCGACGCGTCGACCTCGCCGCGGGTGGTCGGGCGACGTTCCGGGTCGACTCGCGCAAGGTGTCCGGTGCGAAACGCGTCCCCACGGCGTGCACCGTCGTCGGGGCGTCGGTGCCCTGCTCGGTGAACGGCGGTCCCGCGACACCCGGCACGGGAGGCCCGACCCCGGTGCCGACGGCGGCACCGGTCCCGACACCCTCGACGACTCCGACGCCGACCGCGGGACCGCACGTCGCGGACAAGAACGGCTCCGTCGTCGTCGGCTGGCGCACCGTCAACGCGTGGCCGTCCGGCTCCCAGTCCTCGGTGACCGTCACGAACCGGTCGTCCGTCCGCCTCGACCCCTGGCAGGTGCGGTTCGTGTACACCGCGCGCGTCGCCGAGATCTGGGACGCCACCGCGACGACCACGAGCGACGGCTTCACCGCGACCGCTCCGGCCTGGGCCAGGGGCCTCGACCCGAGCGCCGCGACGTCCTTCGGGTTGACCTCGGTCTCGACCCCCGGCGGGGGCCGGGTGCCGGCGGGCTGCAGCATCGTGGGACTCCCCGCGGGCCGGGACGTCGCCTGCACGGTCGAGAGCGAGTCCGACCCGACGGCAGGGCCCGGGTCCGCGCCGACCCCGACCCTGACACCGACACCGACACCGACACCGACACCGAGCCCGACCGCACCGGCACCGTCCCCGACGCAGGTCCCGGTCCCGACCCCGGCCGCGCCGGCTCCCGTGCCGCTCCCCGCGCCGCACGTCGGTGACACGCTGGTCGCACCGTACGTCGACATGGGCCTCTGGCCGACCGCCGATCTCCGGAGCTCCGCGGCCGCGACCGGCGTCCGCGCGTTCACGCTCGCCTTCATCGTCTCGGACAACGGCGGCAGCCCCTGCACGCCCGCATGGGCCGGCTTCGACGCCTACCGGATCGGCGGCCCGCAGGACTTCGCGGGGAACATCGCCGCGTTCCAGCAGACCGGCGGTCGGGTGGTCGTGTCGTTCGGCGGCGCGGTCAACGACGAGCTCGCGCTGCGGTGCACGGACCCGGCGGAGCTGCAGGCGGCCTACCAGCAGGTGGTCGACCGGTTCGGCGTCGACCGCATCGACCTGGACATCGAGGGCGCTGCGCTGTCCGACACGGCTGCGAACGAGCGTCGCGCCGTGGCGGTCGCCGGTGTCGTCCGGGCCCAGGCGGCGAAGGGCCGCAGTCTCGAGGTGTCGCTGACCCTCCCCGTGATGCCGACCGGACTCACCCGCGAGGGCCTCGCCGCGGTCGCCGGGCTGTCGGCTGCGGGGGTCCGGATCGCGGCGGTGAACGTCATGGCGATGGACTACGGCACCGGTCCGCAGCGCATGGCGACGGCGGCGCAGGACGCTGCGACGTCGACCGCCGCGCAGCTCGCCACGGTGCCCGCGTACGCGGGGTGGACGGCCCAGGAGCGGCTGTCGGCGATCGGCATCACCCCGATGATCGGCCGCAACGACACCGGGGAGGTGTTCACACGGACGGACGCCGAGGACCTCGCCCGCTGGTCCGTCGCGCACGGGATCGAGGTGCTCGCCTGGTGGGAGGTCACGCGCGACCAGCCGTGCACCCCGTCGATCCCCACGTACATGTGCTCGGGCGTGACCGAGGCACCGTGGACCTTCGCCCGTGCCTTCGTCCGCGGGGCGACGAGCTAGTCGGGGAGCCGGTCAGTCCGGCCGACGCAGCGTCGCGACGCCGTCGTGCAACGGCTGTGTCTCCCACGCAGCCGTGACGGCCCCGTCGGCCAGGTCGACGCGGACGTGCAGCAGGTGCGGTGTCTCGACGAACCGCACGTCCACCGACACGACGTCCCCGGAGCGTGCCCCGCTCGTGGCGGTCGCACCCGCGACCAGCCACTCGCCGTCGCCGACAGGAGCCGTCACCTCGCCGGACGGGTCGACCAGGGTGAGCACCCAGTGGCCGGACGGGTCCTGGGACAGGTGCACGGCCTCCAGTCCGGAGTCGCCGTCCACCGGTGCCGGCGAGGACGGCGGGGTGGCGGGCAGGGTGCCGAGCGGCTCGCCGACGAGCGGCGGCAGCGCGAGCCCGGCGAGTCGGGCGCGCAGGCGGTCGTCCGAGTCCACTGCACCCGCGCGGTCGACCGCGGGCAGAAGGTGCTCCCACACCGCGTCCAGGACGGCCTGCATGTCGGTGCTCTGACCGGTCATCGCGACGACCACGTCCGACTCGGGGAGCACGACGCAGAACTGGCCGTAGGCACCGTCACCGCGGAAGCCGTGCCGGGCCATCCAGAACTGGAAGCCGTACCCCTGCGACCAGTCCGGGTTCGCCTCGTCCGGGTTCACCACCTGCACGCTCGTGGCCTGCTCGATCCAGTCCTCGTCGAGGATGCGTTCGCCGTCCCACACGCCGCGCTGCAGGTACAGCTGACCGAGTGCGGCGATCGCGTCCGTCGTCGTGTAGCCGCCGCTGTAACCGAGTTCCGCGCCGGTGTCGTCGCGGCGCCACGAGAAGTCGTCGATGCCGAGGGGGGCGAAGAGCCGCGGCCGCAGGTACTCGAGCAAGGACGTCCCACTGGCCCGCCGGACGATCTCGGCGAGCGTGTACGTGCACGGCTGGTTGTAGGCGAAGACGCTGCCGGGTTCCTCGTCGGGCGGCAGGAGCAGGAACCCACGGACGGTGTTCGTCGGGTCGATCGCCTCGGCGCGGTCGATCGTCTCGCTCCGGTGGCCGCTCGCCATCGCGAGCAGGTGCCGCACGCGCATCCGCCGGGTCCGTTCGTCGGTGACCTCGGCGTCGAGCTCCGGGAAGTGACCGACCACGGGCGCGTCGAGGTCGACCAGTCCGGCGCGGACGGCGATCCCGACGGCGGCCGCGGTGAAGCTCTTGCTGAGCGAGTACAGCAGGTGCACCCGGTCCGGCGCGAAGGGGGCCCACCACCCTCCGGCGGCGAGCTCGCCGTGCCGCAGGACCATCAGGCTGTGCGGCTCCACTCCGGGCGCGGCCTCGAGCGCGGAGACGAGCTGGTCGATGCCCGCGGCGTCGATGCCGAGGGCGGACGGGGAACTGCGTCGGAACGTCGTCGTCACCCGTCCGACCCTAGCCCGACCGGCCGTTCCGAGGTCCGGCACGCCCGACACGCGGACGGGAGGCCCGGATCACCCCGCCGGTCGGGTACAGTTGTCGACGTTGGCCACCCCGGTGGGCAGCGTGCGGATGTGGCGCAGTGGTAGCGCATCACCTTGCCAAGGTGAGGGTCGCGAGTTCGAATCTCGTCATCCGCTCGGAACAGCAGGACACGTGAACCCCTTGGCGGTCGGCCGGGGGGTTCAGTCGTTCGCGACGGCTCGCGCGCCGGGGAGGGCGACCCAGTGCTGCGCCCCTGCGTCGACCACCGTCACGAGCACCGTGTCGCAGCCGCGGCAGCGGGCGACGCTGCCCATCGCGGTCCGGTACACCCGGGTCACCGCCAGACGGCCGGTCGTGTCGCAGCCCGAGCAGCGGAGCCGGGCCGAGGTGGCATCGACCCCGAGCACCTCGCCGAGGTCCCCGGCCAGGGCGTTGCCGTCGACGATCGTCATCAGGAGCCTCCGAACCGTTCCGCACGCACCCCGGTGGTGTCGTGTCCGAGTTCCCCGAGCCAGCGCAGGACCTGTTCGACGAACGGCGTCGATCCGCAGACGTAGACCTGTGCGTCGGCGTCCGGCGGCAGGACGGCGGCCGCGAGCCGGTCGCGCGTGAGTCGTCCGACCGGGGCCGTCGACCCCTCGGGAGCGCGTCGGCTGTACACGACGTCGAGGTCGAAGGGCGCGCGGTCCGCGGTGCGCAGGGCTGCGTCGAGCTCCGCGCGGAAGAAGACGTCCTCCGGGGTGCGGACGGCGTAGAGCAGCCGGAAGGGCGTCGGGTCCTCGGCGTCGGCGTGCGCGGCGACCATCGGCAGGAGCGGCACGACGCCGGACCCGCCGGCGATGAGCTGCACCGGGCGGGACGCCGGGTCAGCGCCCGGACGCCAGACGAACCAGCCGCCGAGGGGACCGTGCACCTCGAGTGCGTCACCGACCTCGACGGCGTCGACGAGGAACGGGGACACCTCGCCGTCCTCGACCCGGTCCACGGCGAGCGTCACGCGCGTGCCGTCCCCGGAGGACGCGATGGAGTAGGACCGCGTGGCCTGGTAGCCGTCCTCGGCCGTCAGCCGCAGGTCGAGGTGCTGCCCGGGGTCGTTGCCGGGCCAAGACGACACGTCGAGCACCAGCCGTCGGGCGTTCGGGGTCTCGGGGGAGACCGCGGCGACGGTCGCCGGGTGCCACGCCGGGCGGCGGAGCGGACGGCCCGGCGCGACGGGACCGGTGCGTGCCTCCAGGCCGGGGGCGCCGTCGGTGCTGGACAGGGTCACCAGTACCGCTCTTCCTTCCACGGGTCGCCGTGCATGTTGTAGCCGGCGTTCTCCCAGAAGCCGGGCTCGTCCTCGGCGTGCATCGTGATGCCCCGCACCCACTTCGCGCTCTTCCAGAAGTACAGGTGCGGCACGAGCAGCCGGGCCGGACCGCCGTGCTCCGGGCTGAGGGGCTCGCCGTCGGCCTCGAACGCGATCCACGCCTGACCCTCGAGGAGTTCGTCGAGGGGGACGTTCGTCGTGTAGCCGCCGAAGCTGTGCACCATGCAGAAGTCGAGCGAGGTCTCGATGTCCGCGAAGAGCTTGTCGAGGGGGACCCCGCGCCAGGCCATGCCGAGCTTCGTCCAGTGCGTGACGCAGTGGATGTCGACCGTGACGTCCTCGAGCCCGAGCGCCCGGACCTCGTCCCATGTCCAGGTGTGCAGGCCGGACTCGGTGCGGATCGAGAAGCTCCACTCGGAGGGCTCGATCTCGGGTGTGGCACCCGCCGAGAGCACCGGCCAGTCCTGCACCAGCGTCTGCCCGGGCGGGATGCGGCTGTCGTCGGCGTCCCGGCGGCGTCCGCCGAACCCGCGTGTGAAGGTGGCCATCGCGTCCTCGTTCCCATGGTCGTCGCCGGCGTCGTCCGTGCCGCTGCGTCGATCCTGCCGCACGGCCGACCGCTTGTCAGCAGCCGCGCGGCGCTGGGCGTGGCGTGCCAGATCGGTCAGGTGCCCGGGTGCTGATCCGCGTGCTGCTGGTGCGCTTCGTGCGCGAAGACCACGTCCGGCGCGTCGACGGAGCGGTCCGTCACCGTGGTCGGGGCCTCGAGGTGCACGGCCCCGGACGGCACGATGCCGGCGCCGCCGAAGCGCTCCATCACCCGCCACTGGACGACCACGTCCTCGCCCGCGTGTCCGATCGGCAGGGTCTCCCAGAACCCGAAGCCGCCGACCGCCTCGAGCGCGGCCCGGTCGTACATCGCACAGGCGCCGACCCACGCGACGCGGTACGGCAACCAGCCGCCCGGCTCGACGTCGAGCTCGGCCGCGACGTGGACCAGGTTCGCGGCGTTGTGCAGGGACCAGCGGTCGAACCCGGGCGTGCCGCGGCGCACCACCTCGGGGACGACCGGGCCGTCCCACAGAGCGAACGGTGCCGTCTCGTGCGGACGGCGGTCCTCGAGGTACGACAGCCCCTGGACCGCGCTCCCGACGAAGCCGGTGCCGAGCGAGCGCAGGGCGTCGAGCATCCGGTGCACGGACCCGGGTTCCAGCCAGACGTCGTCGTCGAGGAACAGGACGGCGTCCGCGGTGGCGTGCGCGAGCAGGAAGTGCCGGTGCTCGGCGAGTCCGCGCCGCTCCGGGTGGCTGAGCAGCGTGACGGGCCGGCCCTGGGCCTCCAGGACGCGGACCATGGCGGCGATCGCCGGCTGCGCGGCGGCGTCACCCGTCGCGGACTGGTCGCTGAGCACGAGACGGAAGGCGACGTCGGTCTGAGCCGCCAGGCCGGCGAGGGTCGCGGCGAGCTCCGCCGTGCGCCCGACGGTCGGGACGAGGACGTCGACGTCGACCGGGGTGCTCTCCACCGCCGGGTCCGCGGTCGGGCGACCCCACTCGCCGGACCACCGTGCCCCGCGCGTCATGCGTCCCCGGACACGGCGGTCGCTTCTCCCGTCGGCGCGCCGGTGCCGGCGCCGGTGCCGGTTCCGGCGGCGGTCTCGCGGATGCGACGGACGACGGCGCTCGTCGAGTGCTCGGCGACGTAGTCGACCATGACGACCTCGCCGCCGTGGGCCCGCACGACCTCGGTCTCGCTGAGCATCTCGGGGGAGTAGTCGCCGCCCTTGACGTAGACGTCCGGCCGGATGCGCTCGATGAGCGGGATCGGGGTGTCGGTCGCGAACACCGTCACCAGGTCGACGCAGGCCAGCGCGGCGAGGACGCCGGCGCGGTCCTCGGCGGTGTTGATCGGCCGCTCCGGACCCTTCAGCCGACGGACCGAGTCGTCGTCGTTCAGGGCGACGACGAGCAGGTCGCCGAGCTCGCTCGCCTGGCGGAGGTACGTGGTGTGCCCGCGGTGGACGACGTCGAAGCAGCCGTTCGTGAACACGATGCGGCGCCCGGCGCGACGGGCCTCCTCGACGGCGGCGGCGAGCTCGTCGTGGTCGACGACGGTCTCGGCCGGCGCGGACACCGAGGCCACGAGCGCATCGGCCGTGCAGACCGAGGTCCCGGCTTCGCGCACCACGACGTCGGCGGCCGCCTGGGCGAAGGAGACGGCCTCACGGACCGGGGTCCCGACGGCGAGGGCGACCGAGGCCGCGGCGCAGAACGTGTCGCCGGCGCCGGACGCCTGCTGCTCGGACGCCGGCGTGGCACGCGTGCGGTGCACGTCCGACAGCGTGCTGTCCGCGCCGGCGGCCTCGAGCAGCACCGTCCCGTTGCGGTCGAGCGTGACGACCGCGTTGCGCGCGCCGGTGACGGCGAGGACCTCGTCGCGCGCGGCGACCACGGTCGTGGCCCGGTCGGCGCCCTGCCCGAGGTCGCGGCCGAGCAGCGCGGCGGCCTCGCTGGCGTTCGGCGTGACGAGGTCCGGACGGAGGGTCCGCCAGCGGCTCAGGTCGTGGGCGTCCACGACGACGTTCGTGGGGCGGTCCTGTCCGAGGACCGGCACGATCGCGGTGGCGTCGACGCCGAGGTCGTAGTCGCAGACGACGACCGTGTCCGCACGGGCGTCGGTCGCCGGCCCGGGGGCGTCCCCGGACGCGGTGCCGCGCACGGCTGCCGCCGTCGCCTCGGCGAGGAGGGCCGTGTCCGCCGCACTCGGCGGTCCGGCCAGGTCGTCGACACGGACGACGACACGGTCACCCCCGACGATGCGGTCCTTGCAGGTGGTCGTCACACCCGGAACCGCGACGAGCCAGCGCGTGTCCACCCCGGCGGCCTCGAGCCGGTCACGCAGGACCCGCCCGGTCTCGTCGTCGCCGATCAGGGCGACCATGCGGACGCGCGCACCCAGGGCGCGGGCGTTGACCGCGGTGTTCGCCGCGCCTCCCGGGACGGCGATGGTCTCGGTGACCCGGACGACGGGCGCGGGGGCCTCGCGCGAGACCCGTTCGGCGGCACCGACCGTCCAGCGGTCGAGGATGACGTCCCCGACCACCACGACGACGGGCTCCTGTGCCGCGACCGCGTCGACGACGCGACGGACCGAACGGACGTCGGCGCTCATCGGACGTCCTCGGCGGTGGCGGTGTCGGTGTCGTGGCTGCCCGCGGTCGCCGGGTCGACGGCGTCGGCGGTGGGGGCGCTCGTCCGACGCGGGGCGGCCTCGAGGTGCACGACCGTGGTGGTCGTCATCTCGTCGAGCAGGTGCGGGCCGTAGCCGAAGCCGGAGCCCGAGGCGCCGCGGGGCTCGGCGCTGCCGCCCGGTGCGCCGCCGAACACGGCGTTGATCTTCACGGTGCCGACGGGCAGCTCCGCGGCGGCACGGAGCGCGGTCGCGGTGTCGCCGGTCAGGACGGTCGCGGCCAGGCCGTACCGGTCCTCCGCGGCCAGGCGGAGCCCCTCGGCCATGTCGTCCACGACGCGGAGCGGGGCGATCGGACCGAAGGTCTCCTCGGTGAGCACGAGCATGTCGTCGGTGCAGTCGGTGAGGACGGTCGCGGGGTAGAACGTGCCGGCGCCCTCCGGCACCGAGCCGCCCGTCAGCACCCGGGCGCCGGCATCGACGGCCTGGTCGACGTGCTCCTGGACGGTCGTGCGCAGGCGCTCGTCGACGAGGGGACCGAAGTCGGCGGCGGCCGAGGCGGTCTTCCGCTCCGCGGCGCGCACCAGGGCGGCGGTGAAGTCATCGGCGATGTCGCGGTGCACGTAGACGCGCTCCACGCTCGTGCAGATCTGTCCGGTGTTCGCGAAGGCACCGAGGGCGACCTGGTCCGCCGCCCACACCGGGTCGACGTCCGCGTCCACGACCGCGGCGTCGTTGCCGCCGTTCTCGCGGATCACGTGCGCGCGGGTGCGGAGCGCGGCCTCGGCCAGGCGGTCGCCCGTCGCCGTCGAGCCGACGTGCGCGTACACCGCGATGCCGTCCTCGGCGAGGAGCTGCTCACCGGTCGTCGCGTCGCCGTCGACGCCCACGAGCACGCCCTCGGGGAGCTCTGCGGCGAGCAGGCGGTTCAGGAGCGCGATCGTGCCCGGGCTCCGCTCGCTGCCCTTGTGCACGACCGTGTTGCCGGCGACGATCGCCGCACCGAGGATCCCGCATGCGACGGCGACGGGGTCGTTCCACGGCGTCAGCGCGAGCACGACGCCGCGCGGGTGCGGGACGGCGAAGTCGGCGGCGCCGTGGTTCCCGCGGAGCGCCTCGCCCCGGTGCAGCGGGCCGAGCTCGGCGTACTGGATGAGCGTGTCGATGCCGGCCTCGACGCCGCCGAGGGCGTCGCCCGGGACCTTGCCGGTCTCGCGGGTGTTCATCGCGGCGAGCTCGTCGGCGTGCTCGCGGAGCCGCTCGGCCGCGGCGCGGAGGACCGCTCCGCGCTCACCGGGAGCGGTCCGGGCCCATCCCGTCGCCGCCGCCCGCGCACGCGCGACCGCGTCGCGCACCTCGTCCGCCGTGCTCCGGCGGGTCTCCGAGGCCACCTCGCCGGTCACGGGGTCGAGCACCGTGATCGTGTCCGCGGACGGGTCGTCCGTCGACGGGGCGGTGGTGGTGGTGGCGTCGAGCGTCATGTGCGTCCTCTCGTGGTGGTCCGGCCTCGTGGCACCGGCCTCTCCACGCTCCTCCTTCTCCGCTGGACACGCCCGGGGGATGCGTGGGTGTGTCCACGGGACGCAGCGCCGACCGCCGCCGCGGGGCTGCTGCACACCGGCCCGACCGCGGCCGGGTAGGAACGAAGGGATGCGGTCGGACGACCCGCCGCGTCGGACACGAGGAGGACGACGGGCGTGGTGCAGATCGGACGTGGCGGCGAACGGTTCGAGGGGGTCCGCGAGATCGCGGTGCTCCGCGGTGGGGGACTCGGCGACCTGATGTTCGCGATGCCCGCGATCGAGGCCCTCGCGGCCGCGTACCCGGAGGCCCGCCTGACGCTGCTCGGGACCCCGATGGCGGCGGCGCTCCTGCCGGGGCGCACGGACGCCGTGCACGCCGTCGAGGAACTGCCCGTCTCGCCCGGTGTGCGTGACGGCGGTGACGGGGCACCGGACCTCGAGGACTTCTTCGCCCGGCTCAGTGGCCGGTTCGACCTCGCCGTCCAACTGCACGGCGGCGGGCGCAACTCGAACCCGTTCCTGCTCCGCCTCGGCGCCGCGCACTCGGTCGGCACCGCCACCGAGGACGCCACCCCGACCGAGCGCTGGGTGCGCTACGTCTACTACCAGCACGAGGTGCTGCGCGCGCTCGAGGTCGTCGGGCTGGCCGGTGCCGAACCGGTCACCCTGGACCCGAGGATCGTCGTCGGTGCCGACGAGCGCGCCGCGGTCCGGGACCGACTCGGGGTACGGGGCCGCCTGGTCGCGATGCACCCCGGCGCGACCGACCCGCGCCGCCGGTGGAGCCCCGAGCGCTTCGCCGCGGTGGCGATCGCCCGGCTCGAGGCAGGCGACGACGTCGTGCTCGTGGGCGACGACTCCGACCGACCGGCCGCGACGAGCATCCGGGCGTC
The DNA here is from genome assembly GCF_003234475.1 of Curtobacterium sp. MCBD17_008. Lineage (NCBI taxonomy): Bacteria > Bacillati > Actinomycetota > Actinomycetes > Micrococcales > Microbacteriaceae > Curtobacterium > Curtobacterium sp. MCBD17_008. The sequence goes on from NZ_QKTK01000018.1 coordinate 54,902, forward strand.
CGTGTCCGAGGCGGTCGGGCCGGAGGTCGCCGCACGGCTGCACGACCTGACCGCCGCGCTGCCCCTGCGGGAACTCCCGGCCGTGCTCGCCGCGGCCGACGTCATGGTCGGTGACGACTCGGGCCCCCGGCACCTCGCGGTCGCCGTCGGCACGCCGACCGTGGGCGTCTTCTGGTTCGGCAACGTCATCAACGCCGGTCCGCTCGACCGCGGCCGGCACCGCGTGCTCATGAGCTTCGTCACCCGTTGCCCGGTGTGCGACGTCGACGTCACCCAGGTGGGGTGGAGCGCCGAACGCTGCGAGCACGACCCGTCCTTCGTCGACGAGGTCACGCCGGACCGAGTGCTGGCCGACGTCGAGGACCTGCTGGCCACGACCTGAGCGGCCGCGCCCGCGCGGCGCCACCGAAGACGGACGGGAGGCCCGGTACCAGCTGGTACCGGGCCTCCCGTCCGTCACGCGCGTGCGACCGTCAGGGCCAGCTGGGCTCGGTCGCCGGCATGATCGACAGCTCGCGGATCTCGCAGCCAGCTGGCTGCGACAGCGCGAAGATGATCGAGTTCGCGACGTACTCCGGTTCGATGAGCTGCGCGTCCGGGCCCGGCTTGTACTGCTCGGTGCGGTCGGCGAAGAAGTTCGTGCGCATGCCCGCCGGGATCACGTTCGTGACACCGACGCGGCCCGCGGTCTCGGCGGCGAGGGCCTGCGAGAACCCGCGGACGCCGAACTTCGACGCGGAGTAGGCGGTGCCGTGGCCGACGCCGCGCAGGGCGAGCGACGACGAGATCGTCACGACGCGGCCGTGCGAGGCCTCGAGCGCGGGCAGGGCGGCACGGACGGTCGACGCGGTGCCGATGAGGTTGACGCCGACGATCTTCTCCCAGTTGCCGGAGGAGATCGCGTCGATCGGGGCCGGGGTGTCGATGCCCGCTGCGGTCACGACGGCGTCGAGGCCTCCGTGGCGCTCGACCGCTTCCGTGACGGCGCGTTCGACGGCGTCGGTGTCCGAGACGTCCACGGCGACGGCGTCGACGCCCTCGGGGACCGCGTCGATCCGGAGGTCGAGGACGATCGGGGTACCGCCGGCCTCGGTGACGGCGGCGACGACGGCCGCGCCGAGTCCGGAGGCGCCGCCGGTGACGAGGACGCGGCCGATGGGTGTGGTGGGGACGGGCATGGATGTCCTTCGGTTCTGGTGCTGTGGTCGTGAGGTGGAGAGCGGGGGCTCAGCCGACGCGTTCGATCGCGGCGGCCAGGCGGGTGGTGGAGCGGCCCGGGTGGAACGGGACGGTGACGACCCGGCCGCCCCACTCGGCGAGGGTGACCGACTCGGGGAGTTCGTCGGCCGTGTAGTCGCCGCCCTTCGCCCAGACGTCCGGCTTGAAGCGACGGAGCGCCTCGTCGGGGGTCGACTCGTCGAACACGACGACGGCGTCGACGCAGTCGAGCGCGAGGAGGAGCTCCACGCGGTCGTCCTGCCCCATGATCGGGCGGTCCGGACCCTTCAGTCCGCGGACCGACTCGTCGGAGTTCAGGCAGACGACCAGGCAGTCACCGAGGGCGCGGGCAGCGGACAGGGTGCGGGCGTGCCCGGCGTGCAGCAGGTCGAAGCAGCCGCCGGTCGCGACGACGACACCGCCGGCGGCCCGGACGTCGTGCACGACCCGGAGGGCGTCCCGGTCGGCGCCCGGCACCGCAATCGGTGCGGGTGGTGCGCCCTCGACGAGCGAGGCGACGCCGCCGGCCGCGAGGTACGCGGAGGCGTCGGCGACCCCGGCGGTGACCGCGTCGGCGATCTCCGCGCCCGACGCGAGCGCGACGGCGACGCCGGCGGCCAGGCGGTCACCGGCACCGCAGGGGTCGCCCGCGGTGACGGAGGGTGCCGGGACGAACCGGGAGTCGAGGCCGCGCTCGGTGCGGCGGCCGACGAGTGCACCGCGCTCACCCATGGTCACGGCGACGGCGTGCGCCGCCCACCGCGTGACGAGGTCGGCGGCGGCGTCGGTGGCGAACGCGACCCCGGTGCCGCCGAGCCCGGTGAAGCGCTGCGCCTCGCTCGCGTTCGGGGTGACCACGGTGACGCCGACCACGGGCGCCTCGCCCTTGGGGTGCGGGTCCCAGACCACCGGGGTGCGCTCGGCAACGGCAGTGAGCGCCGATCGCATGTCCTCGGCGGCGGTCAGCCCGCGACCGTAGTCGGCGACGACGACGGCGTCGGCGTCCTCGAGCGCGGCACGCATCTCAGCGGTGACGGCGGGGACGGGCGGGGTGTCGCACCCCTCGTCGATGCGGACGAGGGCGTGGTCCCCGACGCGCACCCGGGTCTTCACCGGGGTCGGTGCGCCGGAGGGGCCCTCGACGATCGTGACGCCCGGCAGGAGCGACCGCAGCCGCTCCGCGGGGGCGTCGTCGCCCAGCACGGTCACGAGACGGACGTCGTGGCCGTCCTTCGCGAGCATGGTGGCGACGAGTCCGGCACCACCGGCCCGGCGCTGTTCCGAGCGGACGTCGAGCACGGGCACCGGGGCGTCCGGACTGAGGCGTTCGCTCGTGCCGCTGACGTCCACGTCGAGCAGGGTGTCGCCGACGACGACGATGCGGAGCTGACGGTCGGTCATCGGGTGCCTCCTCGGCGGAGCGCGGGCTCCATGGCGCGGCAGAGGGCGTGCACGAGGACGAGCTGCGCCTCCTGCACGTTGGCGGACGGGCCGTCGATGGCGATGACGTCGTCGACCGCGCTCGCGAGCGGGTTCGGGACGGGGCCGGTCATGGCGACGGACCGGGCGCCGACGTCGCGAGCGGCGGCCGCGGCGGCGAGCAGGTTCGGGCTCTTGCCGCTCGTGCTGAGGAGGACGACGACGTCGCCGGCCCGGGCGTGCGCGCGCACCTGCCGGGCGAACACCTGCTCGAAGCCGTAGTCGTTCCCGATGGCGGTCACGGCGGAGGTCTCGGCGTGCAGCGCGATCGCGGAGTACGCCGGGCGGTCGCCGTCGAACCGGCCGGTGAGCTCCGAAGTCAGGTGCTGCGCCTCGGCCGCGGACCCGCCGTTGCCGGCCGCGAGGAGCCGACGTCCGGCGACCAGGCGGGCCGCGATGTCGTCCGCCCAGGCCGCGATGTGGTCGCCGTGGTCGACGAGCGACGCGATGACGGGCACCGACGCGGCGATGTGGTCGAGCACGACGCGCGTGCTCGTGCCCTCGGCGGGGCCGGCTGTGCCGGACTCGGTCGTGCCGATCCCGGTCTGCTCGATGGTCATCGGGCGTTCCTCTCGGTGATGGGTGCGGTGGCTCCGACGCGGCCGCCGGCGACCAGGCGCTCGTACACGCGCTGGGTGTCGGCGGCGACCTTCTGCCAGGTGTACTTGGCCTCGGCGCGGCGGCGACCGGCGTGCCCGTAGGCGGTCCGGCGCTCCGGGTCGTCCAGCAGCCCGCCGAGCGCGACCGCGAGGCCGTCCTCGTCGCGCGGCTCGACGTGCAGGCCGGTGGCGTCCTCGACGACGGTGTCGATGAGGCCGCCGACGCGGGAGGCGACGACGGGTACGCCGCACGCCATGGCCTCGAGCGGGACGATGCCGAACGGCTCGTACCAGGGCGCGCAGACGACGACGTCGGCGCTGCGGTACACGGCCCCCATCTCCTCCTGCGCGAGCTGCCCGCGGAAGGACACGTGGTCGCGGATCCCGAGGTCGCGGGCCAGGGAGTCGAGTCGCTGGTACTCGGGGTCGTCGGGCAGGTCGGCCCCGGCGACACCGGCACCGCCGACGACGACGAGCTCGACGTCGCGACCCTCGGCGACCAGGCGGGCGACGGCGGCGATGGTCGTGCCGACGCCCTTGCGCTGCACGAGCCGGGAGGCGGTCAGGACGCGGTGGGTCCGGCCGCGCTCCTCCACGGGGCCGTCCGGGCGGAACAGCTCGACGTCGACGCCGCAGGGCACGACGGAGATGGAGCGGAGGGGGACGCCGAGTGTCTTCAGCTCGAACGCCTCGTCCGAGCACGTCGCGACGACCTGGTCGGCACCGCGGCCGACGGCCGGTTCGAGCCACTCACGCTCGGGCGGGCTGGTGTCCGCCGAACCCTGGTGCCGACGCTTGACGACACCGAGGGCGTGGAAGGTCTGGACGACGGGGATGCGCGGCTCACCGGTGCGCAGCTGCACCTGGGTGACGGCCTCGAGGGCCGCGTGCCCGGACATCCAGAAGTGCCCGTGCACCACGTCGGGGCGCTCGGACAGCCACTCGGACGCCAGGACCTGGGCGAACGTGCCCATGTAGGGCAGCAGGTCGTCCTTCGGCACGTGCTCGGCCGGACCGGCGTCGACGTGCACGACGTCCACGCCGGGGCGGAGGGTGACACGGACGGGCAGGGCCGCGTCGTCGCGGCGCGTGTAGACCGTGACCGTGTGGCCGCGGTCGGCCAGGGCCGCGGAGAGGGCGGCGACGTGGACGTTCTGGCCGCCGGCGTCGACGCCGCCGAGCGTCGCGAGCGGGCTCGCGTGCTCGGAGACCATGGCGATCTGCATCTAGCTGCTCCTCCCACCGGCCGGCAGCGCTGCGGCTCCGGCGGTCTCCGTCTCCCGCTCCGGACGCGGCGTGCGCATCCGGGCGTGGTGCTCAGTGTGCACGTCGTCGAGCAGGGCGTCCCAGTCCGCGGTGAAGCGGGACAGCGCGTGTCGCGCGAGCACGGCCTCCCGGGCGACGAGACCGCGTCGGCGCGCCTCGTCGGGGTCCTCGAGGAGCGTCCGGGAGGCCCGGACGAGCTCGTCGACGTCCGTCGCGATCGCACCGGCCTCGGCGGGCACCGTGCGGGACGCGTCCGTGGTGGCGAGGACGAGCACGGGCATCGCCATGTGCATCGACTCGATGAGCGACAGCCCGAGCGAGGTCCAGCGGTTCGCGTGGACGTACGCGCGGCGCTGCGCGAGGGCCGCGTGCATCGGGTCGGGCTTCACGTCCCCGAGCCCGACGAGCAGGTCGCCGTGGCCGAGTCCGGCGAGCTTCTCGGTGCCCATGCCGAAGACGTCGACCGGGGCGACCGCACCGAAGCGGGGGAGCAGGTCGGTGCCGACGACCCGGTTGCGGCGGACCGGCTCGTTGATGACGGCGCCGAAGCGCTCGAGCTCGCCGGTGTACAGAGCACCGGGGTCGACGACGCCGTGTTCGACGACGGTGGTCCGGGTCGAGCCGCAGTCCCACATCAGGGCGTTCCAGTGCGTCACGTGCGCGATCGTCACGTCGTCCCGGTCCCGGAACGGGTGCAGGCTGTCGGGTACGTCGAGGCGTGGAGCGTTGTGCTCGACGAAGACGGTCGGGAAGTCCGTCCGCCCGAGGAGCCGCTGCGCGACCGCGAGTTCCTCCGGTCGCTGCAGGACCACCAGGTCCACGCCGGCGTCGGCGACGTCCTCGGGTGCGATCTCGACGGCGTTCGTCCCCCAGTCCCGGCCACCACGGCCGAGGCCCCAACCGTCACGCTCCGGGGTGGTCGGGATGAGGTACTCGTGCGGGCCGCGGACGAAGGCGTCCATCCAGCCGCCGTGCACGTGCCACACGAGGATCCGCATGCACTGCCTTTCGGTCGCTGTCGATCAGGAGGAGGAGGAGGAGAAGGAGGAGGAGGAGCAGCAGTGCCGCACGCTACCGATCGGCGTCTGGCGGCGTTCGCAGGGACCCCTGGTTCGTCCGGAGAGCGCACCCGACGAGCCGTTCGTGGGCCGCGAGGACGTCGTCGACGCCGACCCCGGCCAGGCACGGATGGCCGGGCACGGGGCAGTCGCGCGCCCGGCTGAGACGGCACGGCGCGCCCTGGTCACCGAGCAGTTCCACGTGCGCCGCGTACGGCGCCCACTTCACGGCGGGGACCACGGGGGAGAACAGACTCACGATCCGGGCCCCGACCGCGGCGGCGAGGTGGGCCGGCCCGGTGTTCCCGACGACGACGACCTCGGCGCCGGCGAGGACGGCGGCCAGCTCGGCGGGGCTGGTCCGACCGCCGAGGTCGATGCCGGTGCTGCCGGCGACCGCGGCGGTCAGCTCCCGCTCGCCCGGCGAGCCGGTCACGACCACCGGGACGCCGAGCCGGGCGTACTCCGCCACGAGCGCCCGGTGGGAGGACGGCGGCCAGGACCGTGCCTCCACACTGGCACCGGGGTGGACGACGACGTACCGCTCCAGCGCGGCGACCACCGGGGGCACCGTGACGTCCTCGCCGACGCGGACCCGGAGCAGTCCGTCGTCGCCCTCGGGCAGGGTGAAGCCCGCGGCCGCGGCGATGCGGAGCGCTCGTTCGGGCTCGGGGACGTCCTCCGGCAGGTCCTCCCCGGGTCGGAGCCGGACGTCGAGCAGCGAGCCCGGGTGGTCGACGGACGCACCGGAGACCCGCGGCACCCCGGCGAGCCGGAGCAGCATCGCGAGCGGCAGCGGGGACTGGTGGAAGGACGTCAGCACCACGGCCTCGTCCGGGCGTTCCGCGTCGACGAGGGCGCGGAACTCGGCCAGGACGCCGTCGTCGAGCGGTCGGGCGGTCTCCGTGACCCACGGCGCCGCCCACACCCGGAGCGTGTCCACCCCGGGCAGCAGCGCGCCGGCCGGGGCACCCTGCGGGCCGCACAGCAGCGTCACGTGGTCGGCGCCGGCCGCGACGGCACGGACCGCCGGCCCGGCGACCAGGACGTCGCCGAAGGAGTCGAGTCTGGCGACGAGCACCCGCCGACCGCCGGTGTCCCGGTCGCTCTCGGTGTCCACGGTGTCCGCGGCACGCACGGTGTCCGCGGCGCTCACGGCGTCACCGGTGCCGCCTGGGCGACGACGAGGGCGACCGCCTCCTCGATCGTCCGGGCGACGGTGGTCGCGCCGTCGACCTCGGCCGGCAGGGTGCGCGCGGTGGGCACGAGGACGCCTTGCCCGCCCGCTGCGGCCGCGGCACCGACGTCCGCGCCGATGTCCCCGATGACGACGAGGTCGGCCGGGTCGAGGCCGAGCCGTGCGGCCGCCGCGAGCACCATGCCGGGGCGGGGCTTGCGGCAGGAACAGTCGTCGGCGCGGTCGTGCGGGCAGACCTCCCACACGTCGAACGGCCCGACCAGCTCGTCCACCCGGGCGTTCGTCGCGTCGACCTGTTCGCGGGTCGCCATGCCCTTCGCGATGACCGACTGGTTCGTGACGACGCCCACCGCGAGTCCCGCTGCCCGGGCGGCGGCGACGGCGCGCGCGGCACCGGGGACCGGGACGACGAGGGCCGGGTCCGCGTTGTAGGGGACGTCGACCACCAGGGTGTCGTCTCGGTCGAAGAGCACGCCGCGCAGCGGTCGGTCGGAGAGTGCCACACCCCTCTCTACCGGGCGGACGCGGGGCTCGCCCAACCGGGCGGCGTGCGGTGGCGCGCCGCGGACAACTCCCCGGGCGTGGCGGACGGGGCGGTCGGCGCCCGGTAGCGTCGGGCCACGTGACCGCCGTTCCCACCCTGCCCCCGTCCGACGGCCGCCCGGAGCTCGTGGTGCTCCGTGCGATCAAGCTCGGCGACCTGCTCGTCGCCGTCCCCGCGCTGCACGCCCTCCGGCGGGCGTTCCCCGGGCACCGGATCACGCTCGCGACGACGGCCTGGCTCGCGCCGGTCGTCGAGCTCGTCCCCGACGTGGACGTGCACCTCGCCCAGCACGGCCTCGACCACCCGATCGCGGTCCCGGCGGGTGTCGTGGACGTCGCGGTGAACCTGCACGGTGCCGGCCCGGAGTCCGGGCAGCTCATCGACGCGCTGCAGGCCCGCCGCGTCATCGGACACGGAGCACCCGACGGGCCCGAGTGGCAGCACGACGTGCACGAGCGCGAGCGGTGGGCGGGTCTCATGATCGCGCACGGCATGCCCGCCGACCCCGACGACGTCTCGATCGCGGTCCCGGCCGTCCCCGCCGTCGTCCAGGGCGCGGCGGTCGTGCACGTCGGCGCCTTCCACGGCGCCCGGCACTGGCCGGTCGACCGCTTCGCCGCCGTGGTGCGGGGGCTCGTCGAGCGCGGCCACCAGGTCGTGCTGACGGGAGGCGCGGACGACGTCGAGCGCGCACTGGCCGTCGCGGAATCGGCAGGTCTGGACGACGCGGCGGTGCTCGCGGGCCGCCTCGACCTGCAGCCGTTCGCCGCGGTCGTGGCGGCAGCGAGCCTCCTCGTCACGGTGGACACGGGAGCGGCGCACCTGGCGTCGGCCTACGGCATCCCGTCCGTCGTGCTGTTCGGACCGGCTCCGCCCGAGGCCTGGGGTCCGCCCGCGTCCGGCCCGCACGTGGTCCTCACCGACGCCTCGGTCCGGCGCGGTGACGTCTTCGCGGAGGACCCGGACCCGGCGATCCTCGCGGTCTCCGCCGAGGACGTGCTCGCGGCCGTCGACGGGCTCGGGGTCGTGCCCGCCGTCCGCGCACCCAGCGCCGATCGGTAGCGTCGATCCGACGGCACGGAAGGTCCGGCCGTCGGAGGGAGTCGCCGTGTTCGAAGCAGCCAACATCCGGGACTGGATCGGTCTGCCGGTCGTCGACGACCAGGACGACAAGATCGGCAACCTCGAGAGCATCTACTACGACACCGCGACGTCGGAGCCGGCGTTCGGGTCGATCACGACCGGCGTCGTCGGGAAGAAGCTCGTCTTCGTCCCCCTCGTCGGCGCGACCGTGACCCCGAAGCACCTCGTCGTGACCTTCGACAAGAAGGCCGTCAAAGACGCTCCGTCGATCGCGACGGACGGCGAGCTCGACGCCGCGCTCGAGCCCGAGCTCTTCGCCCACTACGGTCTGCCGTACCAGCCCGGCGCGGGCGGCGAGCGTCGCCTCGGTCGTCGCTGACATCCCGGCGGCGGGAGTCGAGCCGGACGCCGTCCTCGATGGTGATGACGAGTCGGGGGTCGCGGGACAGGTCGATGGGCGACAGCGCGATCGGGACGA